>JAYGED010000243.1:0-22804 GCA_046582565.1 Alphaproteobacteria bacterium | reverse complement strand
CGACGCTCTTCCGATCTCAAGTCGAGAGCGATCTTCGGCGGAGACGGTGAAGGATATTCCTGTGCGCATCACATTGAATCGCACACAACAGAGCATATAGGAATCCCAAATCGGACTCCTTTGTTCCGCTCAATCCACTAGGCAATCTTTCCTGCTAGCGCAGCTCGACGATGAGTTCGGTGGGGCCGTCGGGGGCGTTGATGGTCCAGCCTTCGCGTTCAAGATCGAAGGGGCAGGACGAGACGACGCAGATCACGTCGGTGCGGGCCTCGAGCTCGACATAGCCGCCCGCCGGCACCTGGTTGGGCGGCGAGGTCAGACGGCCCTCGGCGTCGATATGGGTGTTGGTGAAGAAATTGACGGGCTGGGGGATGACCGGCAGCTCATGGCCCAGGCCGCGCATGGCGATTTCGAGATTTTCCGAACAGCTCCGATGATGGCCCTCAAAACCAAATTGCTCGTAGCGCGCCTGATCGCAGGCGGCAATCATCATGTCATGCATGCCGCCTGCCCCGTCCTCGACGAAATCGAGCAGGGGCCGGCGAAAGCGACTGAGCAGGACATCGCCGGGCCGGGGCTTGACCGAGAACGACCAGACCCAGCTATGCATGGGCGACAGCCACTCCGCGATATCGTCGGCGCAAAAGGCGAAGAAATCGGCCGCCTGGCGGCCCTGGGGCGTGACGATGCGGATGCGGCTGCCCCGATCAACGGAGAACGCGCGGCCCTCGGCCGCCGGGATTGTGTGGCTTTCCAGGGCTACTCCTTCCCCAGCGACGCCTGGGCTGCGGCGAGGCGGGCTATGGGAACGCGGAAGGGGGAGCACGAGACATAGTCGAGACCGACTCTTTCGCAGAAGGCGATCGAATCCGGGTCGCCGCCATGCTCGCCGCAGATACCGAGTTTGAGATCATCGCGAGCCGCGAGGCCGCGCTCGACGGCGATGGACACCAGCTCGCCGACCCCTTCCCGATCGAGGGAGACGAAGGGATCACGCTCGAAGATGCCGAGACGCTGGTAGCTCTCCAGGAAGGTCGCCGCATCGTCCCGTGATATGCCGTAGGTGGTCTGGGTCAGATCATTGGTGCCGAAGCTGAAGAATTCGGCGGCGCTGGCGATGTCGCCGGCCCTCAGGGCGGCGCGCGGCAATTCGATCATGGTGCCGACCAGGAACGAGAGCTTGGCGCCGGTCTCGGCCTCGACCTCGCCGGCAACCTCGATGATCGATTTTTTCAAAATATCGAGTTCGCGCCGGGTGACGATGAGCGGGATCATGATTTCAGGGATGACCGTCTCGTCCAGTTCGGCGGAAACCGCCGCCGCCGCCTCGAAAATTGCCCGCGCCTGCATGCGGTAAATCTCGGGGTAGGAAATGCCGAGCCGGCAACCGCGATGGCCGAGCATGGGATTGACTTCGTGGATCTGCGCGGCGCGATGGCGCAGGGCCTCGAAATCGGCGCCCGAGGCACGGGCCACCTCGGCCAGATCCTCCTCGGAATGGGGCAGGAACTCATGCAGCGGCGGGTCGAGCAGGCGAATGGTGACAGGCAGCCCGGTCATGATGCGGAACATCTCGATAAAATCCTCGCGCTGCATGGGCAGCAGTTTATCGAGGGCGGCCCGGCGAGCAGCCTCGTCGTCGGCCAGGATCATCTCGCGCATGGCGGTGATGCGCTTCGCCTCGAAGAACATATGTTCGGTACGGCACAGGCCGATGCCTTCGGCGCCAAAATCAAGCGCAGTTTGTGCGTCTTTCGGGGAATCGGCGTTGGCCCGCACCGCCATGCGGCGCGCCCCGTCGGCCCAGCCCATCAGGGTCTGAAAGTCGTTGGAAAGCTCGGGTTGGATCATCGCCGCCTCGCCCTGCATGACAGCGCCAGAGCTTCCGTCAATGGTGATCATGTCGCCGGCCAGAATTTCGATGCCCGAGGCGCTAAAGCGTTCCGCCTTGAGGTCGATATTCAGCTCGCCGGCGCCTGACACACAGGGCCGCCCCATGCCGCGCGCCACCACCGCCGCATGGCTGGTCATGCCGCCGCGGCTGGTCAGGATGCCGCGTGCCGCATGCATGCCGTGGATATCCTCGGGGCTGGTCTCGATGCGCACCAGGATCACCGCTTCACCCTGGGAGGCCAGGTCGTCGGCCGCGTCGGCGGTAAACACCACCCGGCCCGAGGCAGCCCCCGGCGACGCCGGCAGGCCGCGGGTGATGATGGTTTGCGGCGCATGGGAATCCAGCATGGGATGGAGAAGTTGATCGAGGGACGCCGGATCGACCCTCAAGACCGCTTCGCGCTCGTCGATAATGCCCTCGGCCACCATCTCCACGGCAATGCGGATACCGGCCTGGGCCGTGCGCTTGCCGGATCGGGTCTGCAGCATCCAGAGCTTGTCGGATTGCACCGTGAACTCGATATCCTGCATGTCGCGATAATGGCTCTCGAGGCGGGCGATGACATCGACCAGCTGGCCGTAGACATCGGGCATGGCTTCTTCCATGGCGTCGAACGGAGATTGGCCGGCCTGCTTGGCGGCCAGGGTAAGATGATGCGGCGTGCGGATACCGGCGACCACGTCTTCGCCCTGGGCGTTGATCAGATACTCGCCATAGACCGCCTTCTCGCCGCTCGACGGGTCCCGGGTGAAGGCAACCCCGGTGGCGCAATCGTCGCCCATGTTGCCGAATACCATGGCCTGGACATTGACCGCCGTCCCCCATTCAGCGGGGATATCGTGCAGCCGGCGATAGGTCAGGGCGCGCTTGTTCATCCAGGAGCCGAAGACCGCGTTGACCGCGCCCCAGAGCTGGTCCTGCACATCGTCGGGGAAAGCCTCGCCCGTGGCCTCGACCACCGCGCCCTTATAGGACTCGACCAAATCGATCCAGTCATCGGCGGTGAGCTCGGTATCCAGGGTCTGATCGTTATTCGCCTTATGGTTTTCCAGCAGCTCCTCGAAGATGTCGTGGGACACTCCGAGGACCACATGGGAATACATTTGAATGAAGCGCCGATAGCTGTCGAAGGCGAAGCGCTCGTCGTTGCTGCGCGCCGCCAGGCCGGCGACGGTCTCGGGGTTCAGGCCGAGGTTGAGAATGGTATCGAGCATACCGGGCATGGAGGCGCGCGCGCCCGAACGGACCGACACCAGCAGCGGATTGTCGGGATCGCCGAACGTGGCGCCGACGCTGGCCTCTATGGCCGCGATGGCATCGCTCACCTGGCCCGCGAGATCGTCGGGCAGTTTCTTGTCGTCGGCGTAATAGGCGGTGCAGACTTCGGTGGTGATGGTGAAGCCGGGCGGCACCGGCAGACCGAGGTTCGACATCTCGGCCAACCCCGCCCCCTTACCGCCGAGAAGATCGCGCATCTTGGCGCTGCCCTCCGCCTTGCCGTCGCCAAACCCATAAACCCATTTCGTCATAGAGCCGTCATCCCTCGATCTTGGAAAAGTCCGCGACCCGATCCAAAGTCATACGAATATTACCTAGTAAATTCAAACGGTTTTCCCGTAAATCTTTATCTTCAACATTAACCGTAACATTATCGAAGAAATCGTCGACTGGCTTGCGAAGCTGCGCAAGCGCAGTCATAGCCGTGGCAAATTCCTCGTGATCGCTTGCGGCTGCGGCAAGCTTGGAAACTTCTGACAATCGTGCGGCAAGGGCGCGCTCGTCGTCCTCTTGAAGCAGTCCTTGATCAATCGATCCGGCATCATAACGAACCCCGTCCTTCTTCTCCTCGATACGCACGATATTAGCGGCGCGGCTATAAGCGGTCAGCAGATGCTCGCCGTCCTCGCTGGCGACAAAGTCCTGCAGGGCCTCGACCCTCGCCAACAGACGCACCAAATCGTCTTCGTCGCCGAGAGCAAACACCGCCGAGATGAGATCGTGGCGAACCCCCTGCTCCTTGAGATGCACCTTAAGCCGGTCGGCGAAAAAGCCCATAAGGTTTTCGGCTATATCCTTGCCAAATTGGGGGTTTAGGGGCAATCGCAGCCCGTTCTCCACGATCAGCCTGATCACACCGAGGGCGGCGCGGCGGAGGGCGAAGGGGTCTTTTGAGCCGGTCGGTTTTTCGTCGATGCCCCAGAAACCGACCAGGCTGTCGATCTTGTCGGCCAGGGCGACGGCGACGCTGGTGGGGGCCGTGGGGCAAGCGTCGTTGGGGCCAAGCGGTGCGTAATGTTCGGCGATGGCGCTGGCGACCGCCTCGGATTTACCTTCAGCCAGGGCGTAATAACGGCCCATGACGCCTTGCAGTTCGGGAAATTCGCCGACCATGCCGGTTACCAGGTCGGTTTTGCAGAGACGCGCCGCCTCGCGCACATCCACTTCGTGAGCGCCCTCGATCGATTTGGCGATTTCGACTGCCAGGGCCTCGATACGCGCAACCTTATCGCCGACGCTGCCGAGCTTGGCGTGGAACACCAGGGCGTCGAGATCGGGAATGCGGCTCTCCAGGGTAAGCTTGGCGTCCTGGTCCCAGAAGAATTTGGCGTCGGCCAGGCGGGCGCGCAGCACCCGCTCGTTGCCGGCGACGATCTGCTTGCCGCCGTCGCCGGCGTGGATATTGGCGACCACCGCGAAACGCGGCGCGAGTTTGCCCTCGCCGTCGAGCAAGGCGAAATGCTTGAGATGGTGACGCATGGAGGTGGTCAATACCTCGCCCGGCAGGTCCATATATTCCGGATCGATCGTGCCGATCAGCACCACCGGCCATTCCACCAACCCGGCGACCTCGGCGACCAGCCCCGCATCGGACTTGAGGGTGAGCCCCTCCATCTCGGCGGCCAAGGTGGCGTCCTTCTCGATCACCGAGCGACGTTCGGCTGCATCCAGCATGACATAGGCGGTGCGCAGGCGATCGCGGTAATCGGCGAAACCAGTGACCGTAATCTCGTCCGGTGCCATGAAGCGATGGCCGGCGGTCTGATCGCTGGCCTCCAGCCCCATGAAGGAGAAATTGATCACCGCGCCGTCGAACAACCCTAAAACCCAATGCAGAGGCCGTACCCAGCGGAAAGCTCCCGCGCCCCAGCGCATGGATTTGGGCCAGGGTAGCGCCCCGATGGCGTCGGGCAGTATCTCGGCAAGCACATCGGAAGTCGGCGCCCCGGTCTTCTCGATCACCGCGAACAGCACGGCCCCCTTGGGGGTGTCACGCTCCTCGACTTCGTCACGGGTCATGCCGACGGATTTGAGGAAACCCGCGATGGCTTGCTCCGGCGCGTCGGCCTTGGGGCCTTTGCGCTCGGTGCTGATGTCCGGCTGCTTCTCCGGCAAACCGTCGACCACCAGGGTGAGGCGGCGCGGCGTGACATAGGCTGCGGCGGAATCGTAACTCAGCCCGGCCTCCTTGAGCCCGTCGCAGACCAGGCGCTTGAGATCGGCCGCCGCGCGGTCCTGCATGCGGGCGGGGATTTCCTCGGACAACAGCTCAAGCAGCAGCTCCGCCATGGCTTAAGCCTCCACCGCTTCGCCCTGGCTTTCCAGCCATGCGGCGCAACAGCCCTTAGCCAGGGCGCGCACCCGGGCGATGAAGGCGGCGCGTTCGGTGACGCTGATCACCCCGCGCGCGTCCAACAGGTTGAACAGATGGCTCGCCTTCATGCAGTGATCATAGGCAGGCAGCGCCAGGTTCTGCTCAAGCAGCATTGCGCATTCATCCTCGGCGTCGGCGAAATGACGCTGCAAAATCTCGACGGTGGCATGCTCGAAGTTATAGGCGGAGAATTCCTGCTCGGCCTGCTTGTAGACATCGCCGTAGCTCACGCCCGCCCCGTTCCAATCAAGATCATAGACGTTCTCGACCCCCTGGATATACATGGCGAGGCGCTCCAGCCCATAGGTCAGCTCACCGGAGACCGGGTTGCAGTCATAGCCGCCGACCTGCTGAAAATAGGTGAACTGCGAGACCTCCATGCCGTCGTACCAGACCTCCCAGCCGAGCCCCCAGGCGCCCAGGGTCGGGCTTTCCCAATCGTCCTCGACGAAGCGCAGATCATGCATCTTGGGGTCGATGCCCAGATCATAGAGGCTTTCCAGATAAAGCTGCTGAAAGTCGTCGGGCGACGGCTTGAGGATCACCTGAAACTGGTAGAAATGCTGCATGCGGTTGGGGTTTTTGCCATAGCGCCCATCGGTCGGCCGGCGAGAGGGCTGCACATAGGCGGCGCGCCAAGGCGCGGGCCCCAGGGCGCGCAGGGTGGTCGCCGGGTGAAAGGTGCCGGCCCCCATCTCCAGATCATAAGGCTGGAGAAGAACACAGCCTCGATCCGCCCAGTAGCGTTGGAGGGTAAAAATCAGATCCTGGAAAGATAGCGGCGAGGCGCTTGACGTATTCATCCGGGGTACGGTCTCATCCTAAATAAGGGCAGGCCTCGCGGCCACAGGACGTGGCGCTGCCGGCGGCGACAAAATCACCGCAGGTCTCGCAACGCTCCATATCCTGCGTAGTAGTAGTGGTAGGCGGCGTATCGGAAATGCTATCAACGACCTTGTCCGCCGCCGCGCGCGCCGCCTTTTCGACCTTCTTGCGCGCAGCATCCAGGCGGCCGAAATATTTAAAGCCATACCACACCCCCCCGATGAGCACGGCGAGGAGCAGGAGTTTTTGCAATCCGAATCCAAACATGGCCTTCTTTTAGAAGGCCCCGCCCCCCGGAGCAAGCGCCGCCGACAGGAATAAAGCCGACCAGGAGTTATGAAGCGTTAAAATAATTGGCATACTGACTGTCATGTTGGTGAAAACCGTAATGCGCCGCCTCGCCGCGCTCGCCTGCGCCGGTTGGCTTGCCGCCTGCGCGCCTGCCTCTGCAGGCGAGCCCGAGCACGTCATCTACATCGTCAGCAACGGCTGGCACACCAGCATCGTTATCCCCAGCGACGCCCTGCCGCCGGGTGCGATCCCCGAAGCGCAGGATTTTACCCCGGCCGCGTATCTCGAATTCGGCTGGGGCGACCGCGCGTACTATCCATCGCCCGATCCGACTCTGAGTATGGCGCTGGCGGCCGCCCTGACGCCGACGCCGGCGGTGATGCATATCGCTGGCCGCGTCCAGCCCCCGCAGGCGCTGCCTCAAGGGTGGGAAGTACTGGCCATGGGTCTGAGCGCGGCGGCGCTCGAGCGGTTGATCGCGGAGATCAGCGCAAGCTTCGACCGCCCTGGCGGCGCCCGCGCGGAGACCGTGGCGCGCGGCCTCTATGAGACCAGTTGGTTCTATCCAGCCCTTGGCGAGTTTCATCTGTTCAATACCTGCAATACATGGACCGCGCGCATGTTGAGCGCCGCCGGGGTGAGCGCTTCCCTATCCGACGTGCAGACAGCTGATGATCTGATGGCGCGGCTGCGCAACAAAAATTAGGGCGAGGCGCGGAATTTCCGGGGCGGATAGTAGAGGTGGTCGAAGCGCTCGCGGGCGAGATGGCAGCCGATGCAATATTCCACGCGCTCGGAATTCTTGCCTTTGGTGACGCCGAACAGGCTGCCGTCGGGCATGATCATGGTGTAGCGCCAGTCGCCGGTGGCGTTGCTGAAGCCGGGCGCCATCTTCTCCATGAGAAACATCGGTCCGGGAAAGACGCCGCCGTCCCTGGTCACGGCGAGGCTGTCCTTGGCTATGATGACCCCCACCGGCAAAACGCCCGATTGCTCGTAACGGCCGTAATCGCTGGCCAGATCGCTGGCGTAATTATTGACATAGCGATGGCCGTGGGTGACCGACAGATAGGGCGACGTATTATAGCGCCGCCATTTCTGATAGCCGGCAGAGGCCTTATCCCCCGACAGGGCGTAGATATCGGCGAGGTCATCCGCGAGATCACGGTAGATGGTGGTGGCGGCCGCGGGCTCGAGCCGGGCCGGGTCGCGCACCCGGAAGTGGCGGCGCGGCTTATCCGGATCGCCACTGATGGCGGCTTCCTGGGATATCGGCTCGTCAATGGCGTTCGATGACCCCGCCTGGGCGCCAAGACCGACAAGCGCGAAACTCAGGGCGGCCAATAGAACAATCAAGGGCAACTGCATCGCGTGGACTCCAAATCAATCAAGCGCCGACCCCCTTAATTCAATAGATGGGGTGGCCCTCGATCACATGCAGTCAATCGTTCGTGAGAAGGAACTGTTTGTTCGTGAGCAGGATGTTTCGCTACAGAACGAGGCCCGCCCCCTGGCGCAGGACCGCCTCGGCATCCCGGCTGTAGCCTTCACCATCATGCAGGATCAATCCTGGCAACAGTTTGAGTGGGCCGGCGCTGCCCTTTATGGCCTGAACAATGACCCGCTTCGCCGGCCGGGTCCGGTCCGCCGTCGGCCACAGGGGGTAGACAATGGCACCGCCGGCCTTGCCCCTGAGATGAGCGAGCAGTTCGTCCAGGCGATCGGCGCGGTGAATGAAGGTGACGCTGCCTTTGTGGCGGGCCATCCTGACGCAGAAATCGACCCATTCGGCAAGATCGCCCTGCGCTTCGACGGTGGCGGTCGCCTTTGCCGCGTCGGGCGATGGGTTGCCACTATCGGCGTCGAGATAGGGCGGGTTCGACATGACATGATGAAAGCTCCCGGCCGCCAGACGGGGCGGGGCCTGGGTGAGATCGCCCATCATTACATCGACCCGGCCCTCAAACCCGTTCAGCATGACGTTTTCGGCCGCCAGGCGCACCAGATCGCGTTGGATTTCGATGCCGTAGACCCGGCATTCGGCTACCCGGGCGGCGAGGCAGAGCGCCGCCGCACCGACACCGGAGCCGACGTCGAGCACAGATTCGCTCTCGTCCGCCGGAATCGCGGCGGCAAGCAGCACCGGATCGATCGCCACCCGATAGCCCGCCGCCGGTTGGCGTAAGGCGATGCGGCCATCGAGCAGCGCATCCTCGGTGACGGCTTCCTCAGCGCTCATTGACCATCAGATTCGCCCGCGGTCTCTAGCACATGGCGGGCGCGCGACAGATCGTCATCGAGAACCATCAAGCGACGCGGCAAGGCGCCGATACTGCCTTCGAGTATGCTGGTATGGGTATCGAACACCACCGTTTCGATTTGGGCGTCGGCCAGCAGCGCCGTCACCCAGGACAGCCTAACCGGATCATTGCTGCGTAATAATTCGACCATCGTCAAACGGCCTTTCCCCCTAGCCCTACCAGAGCTAGACTATAGCTAACGAATAGCCGATAACAAGAGGAGGCAATCTTGTCGGTTGTTGTCAATCTAGACTCTAAACGCAAGCGTGAAGCACGGCCGACCCTGAAACGTCTCAATGCCCTGGTTGCGGACCAGCTGAGCGAGGTCAACCGGGTCATTATCGATAAAATGGACAGCCGGGTCAGTCTGATACCACAGCTCGCCGGTCATATCATCGCGGGCGGCGGCAAACGCTTACGGCCCATGCTCACCCTGGCCGCGGCGCGGCTGTGCGGCTATACGGGCGAACGTCATATCCGTCTCGCCGCCTCGGTTGAGTTCATTCACACGGCGACCCTGCTGCATGACGATGTGGTCGACAAAAGCGACCTGCGCCGCGGCAATGCCACCGCAAATTCCTTATGGGACAACAAGGCAAGCGTCCTGGTCGGCGATTTTCTGTTCAGCCGATCCTTCCAGTTGATGGTTGCCGACGGCTCTCTCAGGGTGCTCAAGATTTTGTCGGACGCCGCCGCCACCATCGCCGAAGGCGAGGTCCTGCAATTGATGACTTCAAACGACACCGAGACCAGCGAAGCCGCCCATCTCGAAGTGATCCGCGCCAAGACGGCGACCCTGTTCGCCGCCGCCAGCCGCATCGGCGCCGTGGTTGCCGACCGCCCGGCTGTCGAGGAAGAAGCGCTCGATGCCTACGGCCTCAATCTCGGCATCGCCTTTCAACTGATCGACGACATGCTCGATTATTCGGCACAGGAAGCGGACCTGGGAAAATCCATCGGCGATGACTTCCGCGACGGCAAGATCACTCTGCCGATTATCCTCGCTTTCCGCCGCGGCTCCAATGAAGAGCGCGGTTTCTGGCGACGCACCCTTGAGGACGGCGAGCAGAACGAAGGCGACCTGGAACAGGCTATCGAGCTGATGAAGCAGCACGGCGCCCTCGACGACACTGTAGAGAGAGCGCGCCATTACGGCGCCGTGGCGCGCGACGGCCTGGCAATCTTTCCCGACAGCGACGAGAAGGCCATTCTGCTCGAAGTCATCGATTTCTGTATCGAGCGCGCTCACTAATCATCTTGTGGCCGTCTTGCGGCCATCTTGGCTTGCGATGCCCGCGCGAAGGCGCTATTGATGCGCCCGCGCTTCGGGGAGTAGCTCAGCCTGGTAGAGTGCCGCGTTCGGGACGCGGAGGTCGGAGGTTCGAACCCTCTCTCCCCGACCATTTCCAATATTGACAACGAAAAAGCCGTCAATTGGCGGCACTTCCACCCACGATCCATCCGGTTTTGCGCTTCCAGACCTCAATGTTTCGTCGTTCAATTTTATCCCTCTTGCTGTCTTCATTTTCAAACCGTGACAAGAGAGCGTGGCAGTTTTGAGAGCACCTCAAGGCCGTTTTCAGTCACCAATAGACTCTCGATATAGGCGCACCCACTTCCGCCTGGCCAGTCCTCCCAGACATCGAACTGGTTTTCGAGATTGAAAACCATGCCGGGCTGAATAGCTGGATCACCCATATCAAAGCGCGGGTTCAGCCAGTGATTGCCGCACCAGTCAGGTGGCAGAGCGATCTCCTGAGCGTAACCGCCAACCCACCAGACATATTTGCGGATGCCCGCTTCGTCTGTGTAACGCTGGGCCACGGCGTCCACCTTGCTCAAGGGGTCGCCAAGTTTCACTTCCGACAGGATGGCATCGATACAGCCAGCCGCCGTGGTCATCAAGTCGGTCCAGCGGGAATCCGGCTCACCCACGGAGAAGGTCCGGTTGACGTTGACGTGATAGCGGTCGTAGCAGCCACAGAAGTCGACGAACACCATATCGCCCTGCTTAACCTGACGGCGCGTCGGCGGACTGTGATGGGTTCCCGATCGTGGCCCGCTGCCGAGCATGGTGCGAATGCCGGGATAGCCGCCGCCGGCCGCCATCATGGTTCCCATGATGACACCCTCGATTTCCGTCTCCATAATTCCTGGGCGAATGGCGTCCCGCGCTGCGACCATGCCCAAATCAGCAATTTCGGCGGCCTTGCGAACATGCTGGACCTCGAGATCGGACTTAACAAAACGTAGCTTTTCGACCAGTGTCCAGTGATCCTCAATCGTTGCACCGCCGTTACGTAGCGCCCCCGCCAATGCTTCCATGACAGAAGCGTGCGGCGCGTAGCCCCACATTTCCAAACCAATACGACCACCGCCGAGACCTTTATCGGCAATACCGCCAGCAATGGCTGAGATGCTTTCATCAACTGTGCCGGAAACGGCCGCTGCATCGACATAGACCACTTCGGGTATTTCTGGAGTGGTGGAGATGATGGTTGTATGGGCGGAACTATCGAAGAAAACGATGTCATTGGAATCAGCTCGCACCAACACACCCGTCAAGTTCTGCAGGTGATACCAAATCATATCGTAACCGGTAAGCCATGTGATGTTGGCGGGCGTTGTAACGTAAATTGCATCCAGGTTCGTATCCGTCAGCGCCTTCCGTACCCTGGCGCGCCGTGCTGCATACTCCTCAGTCGGAAATGGTTGCTGCCAGTCAACTTGGTCACGCAGATAGGGTTTCATAACATTCTCACTCCTGCCTTGGTTGGTATGTTCAAGCTTTATCCGACAGTTCCCAGATAAACTTCAAGTTCGCGGAAATCACCATTCGAGCCAGCCATGACCCGACGCAGACATATATCACAGCCCCTGTTGTGCTTCATGAACCTTGACGGTAAGTTCGGGGCGAGCCCAAAAGTTACAGCACGCGAACGCAATAAGATCTTGCGTTACAAGATTGCGATTTGACCCTATAAAAAGTCAATAATTTCAACGATCATGCGCTCCCCGACCATATTTTCCTGATCTTTTCCAGACCCAAGAGCCCGTGCTGCGTCACAGGAGGAATTGCCGTGAGTGAATTGACCGAACACCAAAAGGCCAACCAAGCCTTTTGGGACGATCTTGTCGACATTCACGCGGCGCAGGACGGCGACGGTGAAGGCTATCGAGTGCGAAAATTCCTCGATGGAGAATGCATTCTCGATCCTCTGATACGCAGCGAGATCGGTAATATCGAGGGTAAGTCCCTGCTCCACCTGCAGTGCCATTTCGGCCTCGACAGCCTGTCCCTGGCACGCCTCGGCGCCACGATCACCGGCGTCGACTTCTCACCCAACGGCATTGCCGCGGCGCGCAAGCTGAGCGACGACAGTGGTGTGCCCGGCCGTTTCATCGAAGGCCTTATCGAAGACGTGCCGAGCCTGATCGACGAGCAATTCGATATGGTGTTCACATCCTGGGGCGCGATCATCTGGCTCGCCGATCTCGGCGCCTGGACCGCCGCTATCGATCACGCCCTGAAGCCGGGCGGCGTGTTCTACATCGCCGATGCTCATCCCCTGCTCCTGGCGTTCGACGACGAAGCCAAGCCCGGCGGGCAGCCGCCGCCGATTATCTACGACTATCTCTCAAGCGATGAGCCGATCGGCCTCGAAAACGCGAACGACTATGCCGATGAAAGCGTCGTGCTGAAAACCACACGGACCTACGAATGGTCCCATAGTCTCGGTGAAATCGTCACCCGGCTGTGTGAGGCGGGCCTGCGCATCGAGTTTCTTCATGAACATAATGTTCTCGCCTGGCGGGGTGTCAAAGGGCTGGTCAGGCAGGATGAACATTTCCATTGTCTGCCGGACGGCTGGCCGAATATCCCCCTGAGCTTCTCGATCCGCGCCGTTAAGGAAGGCCCTTAGCCGTCCACTTATGATCGCCTATGCAGGCGGCCGGGGCGGTTGCCGGTCCATTCGCCGCCGCGCCACACCGCGCGGCCGTTGACCATGACCAGCTCGATGCCCGCCGAGGGGCGTTTGGAATCCGCGAAATCGGCGACGTCGATCACCTTGTCCTTATCGAACAGGGTGATGTCCGCATAGGCGCCCTCGCGCACAGCCCCGCGATCCTCAAGGCCGAAAACACCGGCGGCAACGCCGGTCATACGATGCACCGCCTCCTCCAGGGAGAACAGGCCGATGTCGCGGCAATAATGGCCGAGCACGCGCGGGAAAGTCCCCCATAGACGCGGATGGGGCTTCTCGTCATGAGGCAGGCCGTCGGAGCCGATCATGGCGTTGGGGAACGCCAGAATCCGCCTGAGATCATCCTCGTCCATCTGGAAATAGATCGCCCCGGCAGGCAGCAGCCGATCCGCCGCCTCTTCGATGGGGCAGCCCCAATCGGCGGCGATGTCGGCAATATCGCGCCCGGCCTGTTCGGGATGGGGCTCCGACCAGGTGATCAGCACGCGCGGGCAATCATCCATGAAAGACGGCAGCAGCACCGTCGAAGAGGCAATATAGGGATAGACGTCCAAATGGACATCCTGGCCGGCCTGGGCCGCTGCAATCAGGGCCAGGGTTTCGCGGCTGCGGCCGAAATTTCGAAAGCCCGAGCATTTATGGTGGCTGATGACGACCCGCACCCCGGCTTCGCGCGCAGTCTCCAGGGTCTCCTCGATGGACTCGATGACATGATCGCCCTCATCGCGCATATGAGTGGTATAGACGCCGCCGCAAGCTTCCAGCCGCTTGACCAGAGCGGTGACTTCGGCGGCCGGGGCGTCGATCGCCGTTGGATAGGCGAGTCCGGTGCTGAAACCGATGGCCCCGGCGTCGAGCGCCTCGTCGAGGCGGTCGGCCATGCGCGCGATCTCATCCGCCGTGGCGGGACGGGCCAGATCATCCATCACCCCGGCGCGCAACGTCGAATGGCCTGCCTGCATGGCAATGTTAAGCGCCGGCGGCTCCGCATCGACCGCCGCCACATAATCCGCCATGGTCGGAAAGACGTAATCGGCGCGGCCGCCGAGCAGGTTCATCGGCGGCGGCGGGTCGCCGGCTAAGCTAAGCGGCGCGAGGCTGACGCCGCAATTGCCGGCCACCACCGTGGTCACCCCCTGGCTGATCTTGTTGGTCATGTCCGGCCCGGACAGCACCGCCCGGTCGTCATGGGTGTGGGCGTCAATGAAGCCCGGCGCGACGATCAGCCCGGCAGCATCGATTGTGGACCCTGCGTGAAGCCCGCTCAAGTCGCCCACGGCGGTAATACGGTCGCCGGTAATCGCAACGTCAGCGCGGTGCCGAGCATCACCGCTGCCATCGATTACCTCGCCGCCTGTAATCAGGATGTCACACAGGGAATTGTAATTTTCATTCATGCCCCTGCCCTCACCTGCTCCGCCGAGCGGCCGACAATTTCCTCATACAGCGCGGGGTCAGTCGCGCCCTCGCTGCCGATTACCAGGATACGCGAATCACCATCCAGGCCAAGGGCGCCGGCCTGTCTCGCGGAAATCGCCGCCGCCAGACCGGCGACCGCCGATTCACCAGCGACGATGGCCGGATCCCCGCCCCTCTCGCCATCGGCCAAACGGCGCATCATATGGCGTGCGGCATCGTCCGATATGGTCATGAATGCGTCACAACCCGCCCACAGGATATCCCAGGCGAGATGGGAGACCTCGCCGGCGGCGAGCCCGGCCATGATCGTATCGTGATTGCCCGGCACGGCTGTCCTGCGGCCGGCCTTGGCGCTTTCATAAAGGCAGGCGGCGTTCTCCGGCTCGGCGACGATGAATTGCGGTCGCGCAGCACCATACCGTTGCCAGAACATGGCGAGCACCGCCGCCGCCAGGCCGCCGACCCCGCCCTGGACGAAGACATGGCTCGGCATGACCCCCTCGGGCAGTTGCTCAAGGGCTTCGGCAACCATCACCCCATAGCCGTGTTTCACATCGCATGCGATCTCGCCATAGTCCTTCCACGAGGTGTCCGAGACCACATGCCAGCCGTTGGCCTCGGCGTCCTCGGCGGCGATGCGCACGGAATCGTCGTAATTGCCCGCCACCCGCCTGACCTCGGCGCCATAGCTCTCAATGGCGGCCTTGCGGCCTTCGCTGACCGTGGCGTGAATATAGATAACGCACCGGCAACCGAAGGTCCGCGCCCCCCAGGCCACCGAGCGGCCATGGTTGCCGTCAGTGGCGCTGCAGACGGTGACATCAGCCCCCTCTCGAGCCACCAGCCGCGACACCGCATAGGCGCCGCCCAGGGCCTTGAAGCTGCCGAGTCCGAAACGCCCGCCCTCGTCCTTGTACCAGACGGCCCCCAGCCCGGCCTCGGCTGCGAGCCCCGCCAATGCGACCAGAGGCGTGGGCGCATAATCGGGCCAGGCGGAAATTTCGGCCCGCGCCTCGGCGAAACCAGCCTCATCAAGGATTGCCTCGAGCGTCGATCCGTAGGCCGCGCTGCGATCTACATTGCTGTTTTCAATCAATTTTTTACTCCGAATTTCTCGGTGATTTCCGTGGCGCTGTAATAGCCCCTGACCAGGTCACGTTCTATCAGGGCCGGGTCGCGTTCTGAAGGGTCACCGTAGCCGCCGCCGCCCGGTGTGCAAACGGTGATGGCGTCGCCGACGGTGATTTGGATGTCCTGATCCTTCGACAGATGGGGCGGAATATAGCTTTCGCCATTGCCGTAACTCACCACCACCTTGTTGACGCCGCCATCAGCGCCGCCCATGGCGCCTTGCGGACCGTCGCGCCCGTGATCCATGACGAAGGAAGCACGCGAGGAGCCACGCAACAGCTTGACCCGATAACGCACACCGAAGCCGCCGCGCATGCGCCCGGCGCCGCCCGATCCCTCATGCAGAGCAAATTCCTCGAACAGGATGGGAAAGCGCTGCTCCAAAATCTCAACCGGCGGCATCTTGGATATTCCAATAGTCGAGCAGCCGTTGGAGATGCCGTCGCCGTCGGCGCTGCCGCCATAGCCACCGCCGGTGAACAGATACATGACATAGGCGAGCCCGGTCTTGGGGTCCTGGCCGCCGAGGGCGAAATTACCGCTGGTGCCCGCCGGAGCGGCGAACAGCAGGTCCGGTATGGCCGGGGTCAGCGCGTTGAACACCGCCTCGGCGATGCGCTGGCTGACCTCGGCGGCGCAGCCCGAAACCGGGCGCGGATATTCGGCGTAGAGGAAGGTCCCCCTGGGCTCGACGATAGCGAGCGGCACATAGGTCCCGGCGTTGATCGGCACCTCGGGGAAAATATGCTTCATGGCGAGATAGACCGACGACATGGTGGTGGCGATGACGCTGTTCATGGGCCCCTGGCAGGGCGGCGACGAGCCCGTCATATCGAAGGTCATATCCGAGCCCTGCTTGGTGATCTTCATTTCGATGCGCAGGGGCTCATCGACCACGCCGTCGGAATCGATCTGGGCCGAGCCCTCATAGACGCCGTCGGGGATAATCTCGATCTTGGCGCGCATCTGCTGTTCGGCGCGACGGCGCAGCTCGGCAATGGCTTCTTCCACCACGTCCACGCCATAGCGGTCGAGCAGCACGGTGAGGCGGCGCTCGCCGATGGTCAGGGCGGCGGCCTGGGCCTTAATATCGCCGATGCGCTGATCGGCGATGCGGATATTGCTCAGGATGATCGCGAGGATTTCCTCATCCATCACGCCCCCCTTGAACAGTTTGACCGGCGGCAGGCGCAGACCCTCCTGCTCGACCTCGGTGGCGGTCGCCGAGAAGCCGCCCGGCACGGCGCCGCCGGTATCGGGCCAATGGCCGGTATTGGCCAGCCAGGCGAACAGCTTGCCCGCATAGAAGAAGGGTTTGACGAAGCGCACGTCCATCAGATGGGTGCCGCCGAGATAGGGATCGTTGACCACATACATGTCGCCCGGCACAAGATCATGGGCCCGCTCGATGACCGCGCGGGTGCCGAACTGCATGGTGCCGACGAAGATCGGCAGGCCGAGATCGCCCTGGGCTATGAGATCGCCATTGTCGCGATGATAAATTCCGTCCGAACGATCCAACCCTTCCGATATGACTGGTGAAAAAGCTGCACGTACAAAGGCTTGATCCATTTCGTTGCAAACCTGGATCAAGCCGTTCTGGATCACCGACAGGGTGATCGGATCGAGTGTTTTGCTGGTCATGGGGCGGCTCCCGCGACGGTGATGATCAGATTACCCAAGCTATCGGCGACAACATGATCGCCGGGCTCGACCACCAGGGTGGTGTCGAGCTGCTCGATGATCGCCGGGCCGTCCATGGCGGTTCCCGCCGAGAAATGCGCGCGCGGCAGTATGGGCGTCTCAATCCATTCATCCCCGAACCAAACCCGGCGGGTCTCGTTACGCGGCGCGGTTTTGTCCGGTTTATGGGCAACGGCCTCGAGCGGCGTCGCCTCACGCTCACCGATCACCGCTGAATGCAAATTGACCAGCACGGCGCGGATTTCCGGCAGCTCGACCTCGAAACGGCGCCAATAGGCGGCTTCGAATGCAGCCTGGAGATCTTCGCGGGTGATATCCAGAGCAATGGGAACGGTCAGAATATGGCTTTGTCCGAGAAACTGCATATCGGCGAAATGCAGCAGCTTAACGCCGGTCACCGCCACTCCCTCGCGCTTGATAGTCGCCCGGCCCTCGGCGATATGCCCTTCGAGGATGGCGCGCAGGCGATCCATGTCGAGATCACTCACCGGGGCGTTCACCGTATTGACGTAATCATGGCGCAGATCGGCAACCAGACAGCCGAGCGCGTTGGTGATGCCGGGCCGCGCCGGGGTCAGCACCTGGGGGATGCCAAGCTCCTTGGCCAAGGCCGAGGCATGCAGCGGCCCCGCACCGCCGAAGGCAAACAACGAGAAATCGCGCGGATCATGGCCCCGCTCCAGGGATACCAGGCGCAGGGCGCCGGCCATGCGGTCGTTGGCGATGCGCAGGGTCGCCGCCGCCGCCGCCGTCGCATCGAGGCCGAGAGGACGGCCGATGGTCTCTTCGAAAATCGCCGCCACTTGATCGAGGGGGACCGGCTTATCGACGGCGAGCAGGGATTTAGGGTTGAGCCGTCCGAGCAGCAGATTGGCGTCGGTAACGGTCGGCATCCGCCCGCCCCGGCCATAGCAGATCGGCCCCGGATCGGCCCCGGCGCTCTCGGGCCCGACCTGAAGCATGCCGGCGTCATTGATCGAGGCGATAGAGCCACCGCCGGCGCCGATGGAATGGACATCGACCATGGGGACATGAATCGGCATGGCGTATTCCAGCTCAAGCTCCGACGAGACCTCGGGCACACCGTCGCGGATGACGCCCACATCGCAACTGGTGCCGCCCATGTCATAGGTGATGATGTGGGGAATGCCCGCCGCCTGCGCCGTATAGGCCGCCGCCATTACCCCCGAGGCCGGCCCCGACATCACCGTATTGACCGCTGCCTCCTCGACCAGCGCCGAGGACACCATGCCGCCGTTGCCCTGCATGACCAAAAGATCGTGCTCGTAGCCACGCGCCGCCAGACCCTCGCGAAGGCGCGTAATATAGCGGCCCAGCACCGGCTGGATGCAGGCGTTGACCGCGGCGGTAACCCCGCGCTCATACTCGCGATATTCCGACAGGATGGCGTGCCCCATGGTGATGCAGCCGTTGGGCCAGACCTCCGCGGCGATTTCGGCGGCGCGGCGCTCATGCTCGGGCGCCACATAGGCATGCAGGAAATGGATGACCAGGGATTCACAACCCATGGCGGCCAGCTTGACGGCGGCATCACGCACCGCGTCCTCATCGAGCGGCGTCAGCACGTCGCCATTCGCATCGCAACGCTCAGGCACCTCGAAGCGCCGCTCACGGGGGATCAGAGGCTCGAACCAGCCCTTGAGGCCATAAGGGTTGGGCCGGGTGCGGCGGCCAAGCTCCAGCACGTCGCGAAAGCCCTGGGTAGTGATCAGCCCGGCAGTGGCGAATTTCCGCTCCAGCAGGGCGTTGGTGGTGATCGTCGTGCCGTGGATGATGGTCTCAATCTCGCCCAGAGGAACCCCGGTTTCGGCCAAGGCCGCCAGCACGCCGACGGCCTGGTTGTCGGTCGTCGTCGGCACCTTGGCGACGTGAATAGCGCCGCTGTCGCGATCCAGCAGGATAAGGTCGGTAAAGGTGCCGCCGACATCGACGCCGACTGTTTTAAGCTTACTTGCCATCAGACTATCGCTGCCCGTCCTCGCCGGTGATCTCGTCGGCGCTCAAGCCGCCGACCCGGGCATGGATGCGCGGCCCCGTCGCCATGAGCAGGGCAAAGACAATCTCGTCGGCCTTGGGACCGTCGGTGATGCCGATCTCCATGGAATCGAAATGGCTGCGCACATAGGCGGCGTTGATATGGTGCAGGGGAACGTCCAGGCGCGACCCCATACCGGCCAGCTTGTGGGTCGAGGGGACAATCGCCTTGGCATTGCCGAGCAGCTCGCGCATGGCATAGCCGCCCGGCACATGCCACAGGGCGCCGTGCTCGACCTCACCGGCCTCGCCGACGATGGCGCCCTTGCCGTAGGACTCAACCAGCGACGGATCGCCACCGAGAGCGTCGATCAAACGCGCCGACATTTCCAAGCCGAGAGGCTTGAGCGCCTCCATCATGGGCATGATATCGGGTTCGTAGCGCCCCGCGTAGGGATTGGCCACCACGGCCAACACGGCGGCGGCGCGCCTCGGCCCCTGCCCGTCCGGCCCGCCGTCGTGCAGCACCTCTTCGGTGATGGTCACGTATTTGCGAATTTTGACGAGATCATTCATGCAACTTCTTCCAAACGTTGCGAGACGCCGACGATCCGCGTCTCGGATTTCAAGGTGAGATGCGCGCCTTCGATCAAGCCGCGTGCGGCCATGGCCCGGGCTGCGTTCTCGCCGCGCCTCAGGGCACACTCGATCGACACGGGTGAAAGCGTCCCGACCGCCACCGTAACCAACTGATCGCCGAGATCGCTGTCGGCGTCAATCTCCCGCGCCGGCAGCCGCTTGATGGCGTCATCCTCGGCATCGACGGCATTGGCGATCAAGGTCGCGGCCACATCGGCGGCGGCGGCGTTGCGGGCCAGCACGGTGACTGACTCGGCGATGCCGAGGGACAGGCTGCGCCCCTGCCAGCCGCTGGTGGCGATGCCGCGCACCGCGCATTCCGCTCCAATGCGTGTATATGCATCCATCGAGGGCGCGTCGGCGAGGTTGACCAGCCCGGTCTTGAAACTTGTCCCCGGCGAGAGGTAGAGGGCGATATCGCCGCCGTTATTCACATAGGCCCGCTCGACCTCGCGGCCCCGGACCAACGCCGCAAGCACCGCGTCCGCGACCGCCCCCGCCACCGCCGCCATGGGCGTGACAAAAACGCCGCCATGGGGCCTGCAAGCCTGGGCCATGGCTTGCGCGACGGGGCCTACAAGCGGCGTCCCCCGAGGTTGCCTGAGCCGAGGCAGCTCGGCCACCAGCTCCTCCAGCACGGTCTGAAAGCGCTGCCAGGCCTGTCCGTAGGCCAGAGCGACCTCCGGAGGCGCGCCAAAAGCCTCGATCACCAGATCGATGGGACCATGGTGAAAATGCCTCCGGCGTCCGTCTGGCAAGGTTGTTTGTAGCGGCGGGTTCATAAGGGCGCCCCCGGCCATGGCGTGCGATCATGCCAGCGCACTGCCCTGAATCGTCCGTCGTCGTGCCCATTGTTCGTGACATCCTCGATGGCGCGCACGGCGTCCATATGACCGCCCATGGCGCTGTAGTCATCGCGCCTCAGGGTGAACTCGATGGGCGCCACCAGGGCCGGCGTCGGCACATAGCCGAAGGAATTCTCAGGCATGGTGGTGACGTCGACCATCAGCGTTATGCCGCCGCCGGGCCAGATATAGACCGGCGCGCCGCCGCAACTCACCCGGGTCAAGGCATCACTCACCGAGCGAGTCAGGCGGACCGGATTTTCCGTCACCCCGGCGCGCAAGGAGCCCCCTGCCCCGGCCATGAACAGCACCGTGGTCAGCGCCGGCTCGCAGTTCTCGCCGATGCGCTCGACGATGGTCTGCAGGGCTTGCGGCATGGCTGCGGGAAGCGGCTCCAACGCATCGTCAAGGACGAAATAGGCGGTGTCCTCGCCGGTGGTGCTGACCATCAGCAGCCGCAGGCCGGGCCAGGCCCGCTTGGGATCGATCTTCTCGATGATGGTCAAGGGGTCGGTCACGTCCGTACCGCCCCAGCCGGTGCCCGGCTCGGCGACCTGGAAATAGCGCCCCGGCGTTGATTTGCGTCCGCGCACGCGAATCCCCGCCTTCGTCATGCCAAGGAACTGCCCGGCCTGATGCTCGCTCAACACCCCGGTGATATGGTCATCGACGACAATCACCTCGTCAGCATGGCCGTACCATTGCTGGGCGAAAATGCCGATGGTCGCCGAACCGCAGCCGACCCGCATGCGGGCTTCCTCGGTGCCGTCGATGATCGGCGCCCGGCCCGCCTGAATGGTCAGGGCGGCGCCGCCGTCGATGGTCGCCTCGACAGCCTGGCCGTTGCCCAGGGCCAGCATGCTGTCGCAGGTCGCCCGCCCTTCGCGTTTGCTGCCGCCGGTCAAATGGCGCACCCCGCCCAGCGACAGCATCTGCGAGCCGTATTCCGCCGTGGTCACATGGCCGACCTGTTCGCCGTCGATACGCACGGCGGCGGTCTCGGGCCCGATGAAGCGATCAGTGTCGATCTTCACCTTGAGCCCGCAATAGCTGAAGATCGCCTCGGAGACCACGGTCACCATATCGACGCCGTCATATTCGGACGCGACGATAAAGGGCGCTGGCTTGTAATCCGGATAGGTCGTGCCCGAACCGATTCCGGTGACGAAGGTCGGCGCGCCGGGGATCAGCGAGCCGTCCCACTCACTCGCGCCGAACGGCACCAGCTTGCCGTCGGCGTCGGCGATCGCTTGCGTGACCAGCACCGGATCGAGCCGGGCCAGAACGCCGTCCTGATTGGCGTAGCGGTCGCAAGCCCCGTTGCGCCCCGGACGAATTCGGCACAACACAGGACAGGCATCGCAAATGATAATGTCGTCGTCCATTATGTCCTCCCGGCTAAAAGAGCCGCGCGCAGACGGTCAGGCGTTGCCGGAGCAACGCGAACCCGCACGCCGGTGGCATGATGGATCGCGCCGAAGATCGCCGGGGCGGTCGGCACCAGAGCCGGCTCGCCGATTCCCTTGGCGCCATAAGGCCCCAGGGGTTCCGCATCCTCGATCAGGATGGTCTCGATGGGCGGCACATCGCCGATGGTGGGAATCAGATAGTCATGCAGGTTCTCGCTGCGGCCGGGCACATACTCTTCCATCAAAGCCATGCCGAGACCCTGGGCGATACCGCCGTGGATCTGCCCTTCGACCTGGGTCGGGTTGATCGCCCGGCCCACGTCATGGGCCGCCACCATGCGCCGGACCTTGACCGTGCCCAGCGCCATGTCCACCTCGACTTCGGCGATCTGCGCCGCGAAGCCATAGGTGGCGTAGGGCGCGCCCTGGCCGTTTTTGTCGGGCGCCGTGGACGGTGGATCGAACGTCCCGACCCCGCTCAACATGTCGCCGTGCTCGTCGGGCTCCATGGCCCCGAGGTCGATGCGATGCTCCAGATCACCATCACGCACGGTAATCCGCCCATCGCCAATCTCGATCACCGCATCGTCACCGCCATTGGCGAGGCGTAGGATTTTCGCCCGTAACTCTCTTGCCGCAAGCTCGGCCGCCTTGCCGGAAACAAAAGTCTGGCGCGAGGCCGAGGATTTTCCGGCGTCGGCGGTCAAATCCGTA
>JAYGED010000233.1:0-10951 GCA_046582565.1 Alphaproteobacteria bacterium | reverse complement strand
CGCCTTGTTCCTGGCCGCGGCATTCGGCCTGGTTCGCCCAGAAACGGTGGAGATCCTGGGCCATCACGTGACATTGCCGGTCTACATTCCGGGGATCGACTGGGAGGTCATCGCGATCATCCTGGGTTCGTCGCTGTTCGTCGACGTGACCAGCAAATGCGGGCTGTTCACCTGGATCGCCATTAAACTGACCAAGGCATCGCGGGGCGATCCGCTCAAGCTGCTGGTGTACTACGGCGTCATGACGGTGGTATTTTCCGCGGTCCTCAACAATGTCACCGCGATGATCATCGTCGGCGCCTTGAGCGGCGTGTCGCTGGCCAAACTCCGCCGCACCAATCAACTTCTCGGCTTCCTGTTGATCGAGGCGCTGCTGACCAACGTTGGAGGCCTGTTGACCCTGATCTCTTCGGTGCCCAACATCATCATCGGCAATGCCGCCGGCATCACCTTCGTCACCTTCTTCATCAAGGCCAGCCCTTACGTGGTAGTGGCGACAGCGGTGACCATCTACATGGGCGCCCGTCTCTTCGGCATCGAAGCCCTGAAGGATGACGCGGCCAAGGCCGAAGCGCAGAGTCTGGTCGCCGGCTTCGATGAGAACGACGGTATCGAATCCGCCGGATTTTTCCGCTTCGGCACGATTATGACCGGCCTCTTCGTCATCGCCATGGCTAGCGCTTCGATCACGCCCTATATTAAGGAACTGGGCATGGGATACGTCGCCCTGACGTTCGCGGCGATCATGCTGACCCGCTACAAGGCGACCGCCGACCGGTTCTATCAGGCGATCGATTGGGATTTACTGGCGTTCTTCGGCTGCCTTTTCATTGTCGTCAACATGATGGAACATGCCCTCGTCCTGGAACTCATCGGCGAGGGTCTGAAGCCAATTATCGGCTTGGGCGAAACCGTTGGCACCGGCGTTCTGCTGGTGGCTTCGGCAATCGTAAGCTCGGTTACCGACAACATCCCGCTCGCCGCGATGATGGCAAAAATTCTCGGTGGACTTGAGCTTGCGAGCGACTCGCCGTTTTGGTGGGCGGTGATCTTCGGCGCCAACCTGGGCGGCAACATCACGCCGATCGGCTCGGCGTCAACCCTGGTCGCGGTAACCATTATCCACAAGTACAAGCTGCCGCTGTCGTTCGCCGGGTTCGTAAAAGCCGCGTTCCCCTTCGCCGTCTTGCAACTAGTGTTGGCGGCTAGCTACGTTTTGGTTGTGCTGTGATACCGCGCCGGAAAAAGTTTGCTTCCGGGACGAAAAGCAGCCCTGGGAAAACAGTCCTACGATCGGCTGCTGACCGCTGCGAACTGGCCGCTGGAGACGGGTTCGCTCCAGACTGCGTCCACCACCACTCACTTTTGGCATTTACCGGTCATTCCGTAGCACCAGATTTAATGGCGTGATTTCAGCAGTTTAACGCCATATAACCGCCCCATGCCTGGCGCGAGAGACGGCAATAACCGAGAATTAAGGGCTTTTAGCCGGTGCGTCTCTCCAGGCCGATTTCGCGGTCATTCCGTTGGGGTGTTTTCTATCGAATACCCAGCAACTGCCGCTGATCCTGCCAGGAAGCTGGCAACTTCAGCCGCTTGATGCGCGACAGGGTGAGGTCGGGTGCGGTGCGCCCGGCGATGATCGCGGTAACGATATCCGGGGCCAAGAAGGCCAACGGCAGGGTGCGGCTGATATGGCTGCGGTCAACATTATGGAGTTCAGCCAGTTCGAGTACCGATGCAGCCTCACCGGTTTGCAGATCAGCGAACCATTTTCGGGCCGTGGCGATAGCCTCGATCAGGTTTTCTTCTGGCTCAACAGTTATTGCCCCCTCCCCGCCAATTACCAGCTTCGCTTCCACCCCACGGCGCTTGAGCGTGATGGGCGCATCGATCACAATCTCCTCAATCTCGATGGAAGACATATTCAAGGCCTCACCCAGGCGAAGATTATCGAGGGTGATTCGAATTTCGGCTGGCGACAGTTCGATGCGACTTACGAGATCACCGTTGGATATTGGACCGCCCCCGTCTTGCTTCTGTTCATCGACAAACAAACACGCAGCTGCAGCCAACTTGTTTCGTTCTGCAATCCGAGCATCCGGCGGCAGCAGGGAAGATTCTAATCTCTCGCGATTTTCTAGCCACCCGATAACAATCCGAGTGACAGCCTGATCCAGTTCCCTTGCCGGAAGACGCCAACCGGTAGGATCAACATTGCCTGGTGCTGCTATCAACCGGCTGGAGACATAGTAATGATAGCGGCGGCCTTTCTTGTTGGCGTGATGGGGCCGAAGCCTATCTCCAGTTTCATCGAATAATCGCCCCTTGAATGCATGGCGACTTTTTGTGTTTTTGGTGGATCTACTGCTGACGCCGCTTTCGGCCAGATGCACCTGTATCCGGTCCCATGTTTCACGATCTATAATCGCAGTATGCTGCCCATCATGATGCTGCCCCTTGTGGGCGATCATTCCTGCATAGACGGGGTTGGCGAGCAGCTTGTAGAGATGGCCGCGGGTAAAGGGCAGGCTGCCGCGGGATCGCCCGTTGTTTGGTTTACGGGGTTTCGTGCGCAGCCCCAGCCGGTCCGCTTCCTCTTTCACCAGCCGGATATTCCCGTGTTCCTGATACAGGGCGAATAGACTCCGCACGGTCTCGGCTTCTGCTTCATTGATGATCAGCTTCTTGTCCCGATTGTCGTATCCCAGTGGCGGCAGCCCGCCCATCCACATGCCCTTCTTCTTCGAGGCGGCAATCTTGTCGCGGATGCATTCCGCCGTGACCTCGCGCTCGAACTGGGCGAAGGACAGCAACACATTGAGGGTTAGCCTACCCATGGATGTGGTGGTGTTGAACGCCTGGGTGACCGAGACGAAGGACACATGGTTCGCATCAAACACCTCGACCAGCCGGGCAAAATCCGACAGCGCCCGGGTCAGCCGGTCCACCTTATAGACAACCACCACATCGACCTTGCTCGCTTCGATGTCCGCCAGCAGCGCCTTAAGTCCCGGTCGTTCCATGGTGCCACCGGAAAAGCCGCCATCATCATAGATGTGGGGAAGCGCCATCCATCCCTCGCCCGCCTGGCTGCGGATGTAGGCCTCACCGGCTTCTCGCTGTGCATCCAGGCTGTTGAAGTCCTGCTCCAGCCCTTCCTCGGTCGATTTACGGGTATAGATGGCGCATCGCTTCCTGCGCGTCTGCTTGGAACTTAAAGATGCGTTTCCATCAGTTCTCATGCGCCTTGTCCCCGCAACCCGAAGAAACGCGGCCCCGACCAACGCGCCCCGGTGATAGCCCGGGCGATGGCTGAGAGCGAGGGGTAAGTCTCCCCGCTCCACAACAGCCCCTCTTCGGTCACATCAACCACATGGGTCCGCCCGTTCCATTCCCGCATCAACCGCATACCGGTCTTCAAGGCAGGCAGCGGACGAACAGCTTCCGGGCTACCCGCCGCGACTGCGCGCAGATAGCGGCCAGTTTTGGAATCAAGGGCGCCATAGGCGTCCACCTGAAGCCGATAGGCGAGCGCCAGAAGCAGAAGCCTGCCGCTCATGCCCTTGGGCGGCGGCGCACCATGCACAACCTCCCAGCGCATAGCCATATCCGGATACGAAAGATCGCCGAGTATCGCGACCTCCCGTTCGATCCCTTTCATATTATCGCTACCCGGCGATGCAGTAATGGGCGTCGCTCTTGGCGTCCCTGCTCCGCTCAATGGCATGCCCCTTCTTACGAAGCCCCGTGAGCGCCGCACGCAGGCTGTGGGGTTGCCAGCCGACTGTTTTCTGTAGTTGCGCGATGCTGGCTCCGTTGGGGCGGCGGAGCTGCTTGAGAATGGTTTCGATCTTGGTGGGTTTAGCGGGCATATCAGCCTCCGTATGTGATGCGCTGCGACTATCGCGGCGCTCCCACTGCCCAAGGCCCCGCCAGCGCTGCCGGTTGGGGCTGCGGGTCGCCGGGGAGTCGAAGGCCCGGGGCCCGCCACCCCATGCACGCTTCCTGTGCCGTGGAAGTCCAGTCGAAAGATACAGGCCCGAGCCAGATCGTATGTGCGGATGATTATCCCGCGTAATACGACAGCGACTCCAGCGGCCATGGATTATGATCCAATACCCGCAAAAACTGGCTCATGCTGTCAACCTGGTCGTCGTGCCTGCCGTGCGGGAATACGGCGAGTTCGGACTTGAGGGCGGCAAGCCAGGGCGCATTCGTAGGCAGACAGACCATGCCCTCCTCGATCTTTGCCAACTGTTGAGTCAGCCGGCTGACCTTATCGCCCCTGGGTGTGTATTTATGAATCCACCTCTCATCCGGATCGTCCGTATTATTCAGATCCTGGTAAATCGATATCCCGCTTCCGGCATACTCCACCACAACCATCGTCGCCTGGAAATCTTCCTTCAGCTTGACAACGGCCCGACGTAGATCCGGGTAATTGAGCTGTTCACGGAAGACATGGAGCAGATAGAACCGCGCGCCCAGAATACCCCAGGTCGTGCAGACCGAATAATCATTGCTATGACCGGGTGTGCGAATCCGGCGACGAGAGCGAGCGATGCAAGGCTTTCGATCTCCCGGCTCGGCCCAACGATTCCTCTCAATCCATGCCGCCGTCTACAACCATTTTACAACGCGCCGACATCTCATTTCAGCCAACGAACATCGATACCGTCGCGATCAAGCTTTCACGGCATGGCGCATTGCCGCCTGCGTTGCTGCCTGACATTTTGTTCCGTTGGGCGTAGTGAGTGACGCAACCGAGTTCGTGACAAAGCCGTACGCTACGTCTATTCCGCAACCAAGCGATGGCGGAATGGCAAACCGTGACGACGGTAGCGTAAACCGCTCTGGTTCTGAGTTTCGGCTGGCCCGGCTCAAGTTAAGTTGACAGCCCCCTCCGCAGTGGAGAGAGTGCCGGTCGAACAAATGGAAGCAGAGACGATGCGATGACAAAAGTGGAAACTGATTCGCCTCCCGCAGGGGCACTGATCATCGATGCCATCCGCTTGCCAAGCGGTGGCAAGGTGGGAATGACCCACTGCCCGGGTCGGAATCACACTGTTACGTCGGGGCGCCGATGGAATCGTGACCTTGCCGCCGACTTGACGTCGATCGAGGCCTGGGGGGCGCGGGCGCTGGTTTCACTGATCGAGGCCCAGGAGTTCGCCCGGCTTGGCGTATCCGATCTGGCGCTCCAAATTCGGCGCGGCCGTCTCGACTGGTACCACCTTCCGATACGGGACCTGTGCGCCCCCGATGACGACTTCGCGCGGGCCTGGGCAAAATCCGGCCCGGCCATTTTGCACTATCTTCAGGACGGGGAGGCGATCGTGGTCCACTGCGCTGCGGGGCTCGGCCGAACCGGGACCGTCGCAGCGCGGCTGTTGATCGACTTCGGCGCCTCGCCGGCACAAGCAATCGAGACCGTCCGCCGGGCCCGGCCCGGCACTATCGAATCGACGGCCCAGGAAAACCACCTGCTCGACTACGCATCACGGGTCCGCCAAGCCTGAAGCCGGCGCAGCAGGCCGCGGGTCGCCAGCAGGTGCAGGAGCCGGACCGTTATGCAGGCGTAGACGATGAGCATTGCCATCGCCGCGGCCGAGGCCACTTCGCCCAACTCATCCATATGGATGGCGGCCACCGAAGCGACCTTGGTGGTCGACGAGTAGAGGAAGATCATCGCCGACACCGTGGTCATGGCGTTGAGGAACAGGTAGATCGAGATGTCCAGGATGGCCGGCATGCACACCGGCACCGTCACCCTGAAGAAGCTGCGGTGAAGCGGAACCTTCAACGATGCCGAGACCGATTCGAACTCGTTATCCATCTGCTTGAGGGCGGTGGCCGCCGTCAGGTGGGATACGGTATAGAAATGGGTCACGGTGCTCATCACCAGGATCGCCATGGTGCCATACAGGAAGCCGAACGGGTTGGCGGGGTGGTTGAAGAAGAAGATGTAGGAAAGCCCGAGCACCAGACCCGGCACGGCCAGCGGCAACAGGGCCAGGAACTGCACCACCTGGCGGCCGGCGACGGAGCCGCGGGGCTTCTCGACCACGTAAGCGCCGACGAATACCAGCGCGGTACCGATGACGGCGGTGAAGCTGGCGAGGATGAGAGAATTGTAGAAGTTGCTCCAGCCGAATCCCTCGAACTCGAAGTAGAAGTTCTCCAGCGTGAGACTCAGGTTGTAGGGCCACAACTTCACCAGGGCCGCGTACTGGGCCATACCGAGGACCGCCAGGATAAGAATGGTGACGATCGAGCAGTAGACCAGCATCGATACGTCGGCCCATCGGTTCGGCTTCGGCTCGTAAGGGACCGCGCGCGACGACAGCAACGCGACCTGCCTGCGGGTCACGAAGCGGTCGATGGCGAAGGCGAGGACCGCGGGGATCAGCAGGACCATGCTGACCACGGCGCCCATCCCGAAGTTCTGCTGGCCGACCACCTCCTTGTAGATGTCCGTGGCGAGCACGTTGTAATTGCCGCCGATCACCTTGGGTACGCCGAAATCCGTGAACACCAGGATGAAGACCACGAAGGTCGCGCTGATCAGTCCGTAGCGCGCGCCGGGAAGGGTGATGGTGAAGAACACGCGCAAGCGAGAGGTCTTCAGCGCCTCGGCCGCTTCATAGAGACGCCCATCCGAGAGCGAAAGCGCCGTCGAGATGATCAGGAAGGCGTGCGGAAAGGTCCAGATGACGGAGGCGATGACGATGCCGATGGGCCCGTAAATGGTGTTCCCCATCAAGAGCTCTTTGAGGACCCCCTGGTTGCCGAACCAGTAGACCAGCGCGATGGCCTTCAATAGCGACGGGCTCAACAACGGCACGAACGCCATCACCCGGAAGAAGCCCTTGAACGGCATGCGTGTCCGCGTCAGGGCGTGGGCGTAGGCATAGGCCAGCACAATCACGATCGTCGTCGACAGCCCGGCGACGAAGAGGCTGTTGTTGATCGACTGAAACAGCGCCGGCGTCTGGAAGTAGAGGATATAGTTGGCGAACCCGATGAAGTCGCCCCGGATATCCTGGAAGCTCCGCGTGACCATCATGAACAGCGGCATCACCAGGGCAACCAGGAAAAAACCACCGAAGACGACCAGGGCGCCCCGGACCACCCAGTCGTCGACGTCCAGGACCGACTTGCGGCGCGCGGGCACGGCGGCCGGGGCGACGGCGCTCATCGCTCAGCTCTCGTCCCGGTACAGGCGGATGCTCTCGGGCGGAATGCGAATCCGCACCCGGCGATCCGGCTCGATGGCTAGCTGCCGGGCCGCCGATTTGGGCACGTCGGCGCGCAGTTCGTGGTCCCCGATCTCGGCGCAACGGAGATAGAGCCGCACGTAGGAGCCCAGGAACTCGACCTCCTGGATCACCGCATCGATCGCGTTGACGCCCCCCTCGGAGTCGTTCAGAACCACGATGTCCTCGGGCCGGATGGCGCCGTTGAGCCGTGTGCCGACGGCGAAACCATCCGTTTCGCAGTCGAGCGACAGCCGTTCGCAGCGGACCCGCGACTTGCCGGTCACGGTAACCGGGATGAAGTTCATGACGCCGATGAAATCGGCGACGAAGGGGCTGGCCGGGGCGTCGTAGATCTGATTCGGCGTGCCCGTTTGCTCAAGCCGGCCGTGGCTCATCACGAAGATGCGGTCGGCCATGGTCTGGGCCTCTTCCTGGTCGTGGGTGACCATGACGGTGGTCACCCCGAGGCTCTTCTGCAATTCGCGGATCTCGCGTCGAAGATGGGCCCGCACCTTGGCGTCCAGCGCCGATAGCGGCTCGTCGAGCAGCAACAACCCGGGCGAGATGGCCAGCGCCCTGACCAAGGCCACCCGCTGCTGCTCGCCGCCGGACAGTTGGCTCGGATACTTATGGGCGTGAAGGGTCAGGTCGACCAGGCTCAGCAGACCCGCCACCCGCTCCTCGATGTGCGACTTCGCCAACTTCTTGTTGATCAGGCCGTAGGCGACGTTGTCGGTGACGGTCAGGTTCGGGAACAGGGCATAGGACTGGAAGACGATGCCGAAGTCCCGCTTCGACGGCGGTAGCCACGAGATATCGACGCCGCATTGATGAATGCTGCCCTGGGTCTGGAATTCGAGGCCCGCGATGCACCTGAGCAGCGTCGTCTTACCGCAACCCGAAGGCCCCAGGAAGCACACGAACTCACCGTCGTGGATATCGAAGGATATGTCATTGAGCGCCCGGAAGTCGCCGAAGATCTTGCTGACGTGCTCGATCCGCAGAAACGTCTCCGCGCCGCCGCCATTCTTTTCTGCCATTCGCACCGCCCCCCCTAGGAGCAACGAGAAACCAAATTATCCGAAGCCCCGTGCCGTTTCGGTCTTCGGCGGCCCCCATATTCGGCCATTCTAATGGATGGCAATCGTAGCAACAGGCTCGAGGATTGCGTAATTAAATATTCCAGGATATATATAAGCGTTCCTAATATATTTGAGGAATAACGGTGAACGAACGTCGACTTCTTGCGTTCAAGTACGTGCTTCAGCACGGCAGCATGACCAAGGCGGCCGAACTGCTGCATGTTACCCAATCCGCGGTAAGTCAGATGATCACCAACCTGGAGGAAGATCTTGGGTTTCCGGTCTTCGAGCGACGCCAGGGAAAGATTGCTTCGACGCCGCAGGGGCGTAGCTTCCTGGCCGAAGCCGAGAGCGTACTCGATTCCATCGACAAGGCACGGCGCGCGGCGGTCGAACTAAAGAAACTTTCCATAGGCAATTTCCGCATTGCGGCGACGTCGGTCTTCGCCTTGAGCCTGCTACCCAATGCCCTGGCGCGGTTCAACAAGAATCATCCGGAGATCACCACGTCCCTGCAGGCCCATCATTCGCGCAATGTCCGAGAGTTGGTGGAATCGCGAATTTTCGACCTCGGCGTCTGTGAGTTGCACGAGCCGGTACAGCCGGCGGACAAGGACTGTCATTCTGTACGATGCGCCTTCGTTTGCCATCGTGACGATCCCCTGGCCCGCCTTCCCGTGATCACGCCCCGAGACCTGGAAGAGCGCAACATCATCACACTGTATGATCAGCATCCGACGACCATCGCACTTCGCGAAGCATTCCGCGACCAGCAAACGGCGTGGCATTCCCATATCGAGTGCAATCTGTTCGCCGCGGCTTGCCAGATGGTCCTTCACGGCGGTGCCGTCACTTGGGTCGATCCGTTCACGCTAAAGATGTTTTCCAACCTGTCGCTGTGCGTGCGCCCGTTCGAGCCGGAAATCTCTCTGAAGTTTGCCATCTTGCAGGCGCCGCAGGATCAGAAATCGCCCCACGTGGCGGAGATGATCTCCCTGATACGAGAGGAAATCGAGGCCGCTCACGGCTGATCCGTCACCCTCCACAGTCTCATCAGCGGGGCCCGTGCCAGGTCCTCGCTGCGTTTGCTTGATATTAACAAAATCGATATTTAACTTGTCGCCAAACGCCTCCGCCTCTAAACTGATCGGTATAAAGATCAATCCAGGAGGGCTGGAGCCCTCGGAGACAGGGAGGATATGTCATGACAAAACTATTGTGTCGGTCGAGCCGCTACGCCTGTGCCGTCGCCGTCGCGGCCACCTTGGCGGCGACGGCGATCGTGGCCTCGGCCGCCGAGCTCACCGTCTACTCGACCACCGATGCCGACAACCTGAAGGTCATCGCCGATGCCTTCCAGGAGGCCAACCCCGATATCAAGATCAACTGGCTGCGGGATTCGACCGGAATCATCGCCGCCCGCGTGCTGGCGGAGAAGGACAACCCGAAAGCGGACGTGATTTTCGCCCTGGCAGCGACTTCCATGCTGGGATTCGACGATCTCGGGATGTTCGAGCCGTACTCGCCGAAGGGCGTGGAAAAGCTCGATTCGCGCTACCAGGACGGTAATAACGACCCCGACCATTGGGTCGGCATCTACGGCTGGGCGGCAGCCATCTGTTTCAATACCATCGAAGCCGAGAAGAACAACCTGCCGACACCGACCAAGTGGACCGATCTGACCGACCCGGTCTACAAGGGGCACGTGGTCATGCCCAACCCGGCATCCTCGGGCACCGGCTTTCTCGATGTGTCGAGCTGGATTCAGATCTGGGACGAGGACACGGCTTGGGCCTACATGGACAAGCTGCACCAGAACATCACGTTGTACACCCACTCCGGCTCCAAGCCCTGCAAGCTGGCCGCCGCCGGCGAGACCACGGTCGGCATCTCGTGGCCCTTCCGCGGCGCCAAGTTGAAGACCAAGGGCGCCCCCATCGACATCATCATACCGGAGGAAGGCATCGGCTGGGAGATGCAGGCGGTGGCCATCGTGAAAGGCACCACGAACCTGGAGGCGGCAAAGAAGTTCGTCGACTGGGCGGTGACGGAATCGGCCATGGAGATCTACGCGGGCCGCTATTCGGTCGTCGCCATGCCGGTCAAGACCAAGAAGTGGGAAAACTTCCCAGCGGCGGTGCAGACCCGGATGATCGACAATGACTTCACCTGGGCGGCCAACAACCGCTCACGCATCATCACCGAATGGCGCAAGCGCTACGACGTCAAATCCGAGCCGAAGAAGTAGAAAAAATAAATAACGACGAAGGGCCCGTTCACGCCCCACTGACTGACATCCGACCTCGCCGGTCGCCAGATTTGGCTGGCTGGCGAGGTCGGGATTTTCGAATTTGCCCGTTTTCATATCTGGCGGGCGGTGTCAGGGGAAAGCAAACCGGTCAGCACAATCCCAGAATTGGTCGATCTCAGGGCGCAAGTTGACGCCACTCTGCCAAGGCCGCGGTGCGATTGAGCTTGAAGTTATCGCGGCTGTAGAGATGACGTTCCTGATTTAAAGTGATTGTGAACTGAAGAATGGATCGAGGCGAATTTCTGTAGTGACTTTGCGCTCCTGAATTTCGCCATCGCTCGCTCTCGTCGCCGGAA
>JAYGED010000156.1:0-5286 GCA_046582565.1 Alphaproteobacteria bacterium | reverse complement strand
TGGCGCTCTGCCTCCCCGATGTCATCGAGAATCCGGCGCACTTCCTCATAGTAACGCTGCCCGCTGTCGGTGACTGTGACCTTGCGTGTCGAGCGGATCAGCAATTGAGTTCCAAGATGGCTCTCAAGTTCGGCGATTTTCCGACTGACCGTCGGAAGTGGCATAGACAAGACACGAGATGCTGTTGAAAACCCCCGTGTATCGACCACGGAAATAAACACGCGCATGGCGTCGAGACGGTCCATGGTATTCTCATTTTTCAAGATTATCTCTCTCAATATTAGCATATTCTCTTTTTTTGTGGAATAGGCATGATGTTTGATGAGCCTGCCGTCTGGTGGGTGTTAGGTCGTTCGCAAGCACTGAGGTGGAGGCGCTTTCCGCCGAGAATGGAGGTTATGATGACGAATAAGAAACGCACACTCGAGAAAGACCGACTAAAAGATCGATCGGATATCAGTGAAGTCATCTTCCCGATTGAGAAGCTTATGAAATTCCGCGATGCAAATGCTTCCTGCGTCCATATCGAGGCCGCCCTGGTTGCCGATCGCGGCTTGACCGATACGGGAAGTTAAACGCGGTTTGTTGCTTCTTTTCGCCGGTGGTTAGCAAGACCATTCACTAACCCTGTCCTCGCTTCGGCGCGATCAGATGCGGGTGACATCATGCCAGTTGATACACTCATATTGATAGGCGTAATTGTCGCCATCCTGGCCCTAATGGCATTGTTAGGCCGACGGTTGCCGAGCAGTTCCACCTCGCGGTTCCACTGCCTAGGCCCGACCGAACTTCAAGACCCATCGTCCAACTGTCTCATAGGAGATGTCGAGACCACGCTCGGCGAACAGGTCCTCGACCTCCCGATAGCTCAGCGTGAAGCGGCAATTAGAGTCAAACGGCATGCTGGATTATGAGCGGTGAAATTCGAGTGACTGAAACTCTGACGAACTTCCGAGCTGGGTCATAAACAGACGTTTAGCGACTGCCACCTGTATGTCCGCTTTCGGGAGGTAGGCGGCGGCACCACCACCCTGGGTCCGGTGCTAACCTGGGGCTACATCTGCGGATTGAATGTAGATCGGGAAGCTGATCTCTGACCAGGGAATTTTCCGAGTTCTGTCATTTCGGCTTTCTGGCGCGCAGATGTGCGGGCCGAAGTTCGCCGTTGTCGATCACAACGAGGAGTTGGCGCCAGTTCTCGACATGGCGCTCGGCCTGCTCGGTGCCCACCAGCGCGCGTATGCGTCCCTTCAACGGCCCCTTCATGCGCTCCAATTGGCCCTGCGACAAGGTCCGGAACCGGTCGGTGATATCGGCCAGTTCTATCTCGGTGAAGCCGCGATCTGAAAGGTTCGTGCCGTAGCTATCGAGGGTCACCATGTTGTAGGTCAGGCCCTCAAGCTCAAAGAAATATTCCATGTCGGCGCTGTAGGGATCAGGCCCCCGACACCAATCGCCCGCCAGCAGCCAGCCGCCTGGCCGCAGCACTCGAAAGACCTCGGCAAGCAGGGCCTGCTTGTCAAGAATATGGATCCAGGCATCCTTACTGAAGACAACATCGACGGCGGAGTCTGCAAGAGGCAAGGGGCCGGGCTCGACGAGGCGAAAGTCGATCCGCCCGGCCAACCCGGCCGCCGCCGCCCGCTTGCGCGCCTCGTCCAGCAGTGGCGCCTCGATATCCAGGGCGATGATGTCGCAGCCGTAATCACCGGCCAGCATGATATCTATGCCGCCGATGCCGCAGCCGATATCGAGCACAAGCTTGCCGGCCAGATCGACGCCCTCGACGAGGTTACGCACTTCCTCGGGCCCGCCGGGGGCGATAAAGCCCTCGCCATAGATTATTTCAAGAAACGCCACCAGGCTGTCGTCGTATTCATCTTCGTGAGGGTGATCGGACATCAAGAATCCTGCTCGTTGCCGTCGTGGCTTGTAAGGCTGTCGTCCGTGCGCAGCCCGGGTCGCTGCCCGGGCCAGCGCTTCAGGCCGTCGCCCAGGTTAAGCCAGGGGATCTGGTCTTCGGTGAAAATTTCGTGGGTGGGTTCGAACGCCTCCGGCCGATCGGTGCTGCCGAGGGCGACCCAGAGGTTCTTTGTCTCGTCGCCGGTGAACTGAAAGGTGAACTGGCAGCCGCATGTCCCGCAAAACGTCCGCTCGGCAATAGGCGACGAGCGGAACCGTTTCGGCTGGCCTTTGGTGAAAGTGAAGTCCTTCACCGGGAAATGGATCCAGTTGACCAGCGTCGCGCCGGTCGTCTTGCGGCACAGGCCGCAGTGGCAATGGCCGACCGTATGAGAGCTGTCAACAATGCCGCGATAGCGTACTGATCCGCAAAGACAACCCCCTTCACGGACGCCGTCGTCTGCCCCGGCCCCGGTCCGCTGACTATTTCTGTTTTCTTCGGGCACGGTAGGGCGTGGCAGTTCATCTTCCTGGCGCAGCCAGGGGAGCTGGCTTGGCCAGCATGGCAGGTCGTCGATCAAGTGAAGCCAGGGGGGGCGGTCGTCGGTGAAGATATGGTGGGTGGGCTCGATGTCGCCCGGCCGATCCGTGCCGCCGAGAGCAATCCAGATGCTTTCGGATAAGTTGCCTGGATCACCAACCGCCTGAAAGGTCAACTGGCAGCCGCAGCTCCCGCAAAACGCCCGCTCGGCAAGATCCGACGACCTGAAATAGTTCGGCTGGCCTGTGGTGAAGACGAAACTCTTCGCCGGATACTCGACCCAGGTGACGAACGTACCGCCGGTCGCCTTGCGGCACATGTGACAATAGCAATGGGTGACCGTCTTGGACTCACCGGCAACGGCACGGTAGCGCACCGCGCCGCAAAGACAGCCGCCTTCATGGATGTCGCCGGTCGCCATTTCCTCGGTACCCCTCAAATTTCAGGAAAATCGTACCACCGCTCTACGGCCGGGAAAACCGCATTCCTTTAGCCGCCACCCGATGGTCACAATGGGACGTCACGGTAAATCAAACGCCGGTGCCAGCTCGGTAATCTCGCGGCGGAACGGAATTTTCGATACGTCCTCGCCCAACTCACGGGCAAAGCGGTGGCCTTCGTAGATCGCCGCGGCAATGGTCGCGGGCCCATGGCAATCGCCGATCCTGCTCAGGGTCTCGATTCCGGCATCGCGCAATCGGTCGGGATCAGCCGCGAGTTCCTGGTAGAGCGCATCGTCCGGCAACCGCGACACCACCATGACAACCGATGCGGTGTCGACCGCCCGCGTCCGCTCCGAATAGGCGCAAGTCAGCGTTACACCGCTTTGATCTATTGCCTGCAACCGATGACTGGCGAAGATTTCGACACCGATGTCCATCAGGCGGGCCTGGATGCGGTGTTGTTCCATGGTGTGAGCGGTCCAGGACGCCACGACGGACTCCGGCGTTGCCAGAATTACCCGGCAGCCGTCCGCCACAAGCTTCTCGGCAATAACCGAACCCATATAGTAATGATCGTCATCATAAATCAGCACCGGACCTTCCGGTTTCACGCCGGCCATGATGTCGTCGGGTGTCAGCACGTTGTCACCGTCCGTGCCCGGGATTGGGAACTGATGAGCCCGGCCATAGCCATCGCGCTGCCAGCGGGCGCCGGTCGCCACCGCCACATGGGCGGCGCCGAATTCAAGGACCTGCGCTGCGTCCAGCAAACTGGATTTATAGACCTCCACATTGGCCATCTGTGAAATCTGGTAGGTGCGGTAATCGCGCACCCGCGCCCATTCTCCAAGGCCCGGCAGCAGGCTCTCTCGGGTTACCCGGCCGCCCAGTTCGCCCGTTGCTTCGGCGAGGATCACATGGTGGCCCCGGCGGCCGGCGGCAAGTGCTGCCTCCAGCCCTGCCGGCCCGGCTCCCACGACCAGAACGGAACCGTCACCCGTTTTGGGTGCGATGCGTTCCGGGTGCCAGCCGCGCCGCCACTCTTCGCCGGTGGTGGGATTCTGGGTGCAGCGCATGGGGGCGTGCATGGTGTTCCAGGCAACACAGATATTGCAGCCGATGCACTCGCGGATGTCCTCGATGCGGCCTTCCTCGATTTTCCGGGGCAGGAACGGGTCGGCGATGGACGGCCGCGCCGCGCCGATCATATCGACGATGCCCTTGTTAATGATGGACACCATGCGGTCGGGCGAGGTGTAGCGGCCAACCGTGACCACCGGCTTGGTGGTGACCTTTTTGACGAACTCGACAAACGGCTCCTGGTGGCCTTCTTCGGAGAACCGGCTGGTGATGCTGTCGTTGTGCCACTCGGCGACGTTCACGTCCCACAGGTCGGGGAGTTCTGCCAGCATCTCGACGATCTCGCGGCCTTCCTTATGGGCCTCGAGCCCCTCGGCGCCGCGCATTTCGTCGACGGCGAAACGCACGATCACGCCCATGGTGTCGCCGACCTCCTCCTTAGCCTCCTCGATAAGCTCGCGGAACAGGCGGACACGGTTTTCCAGGCTGCCGCCGTATTCGTCGGTCCTGTAATTATAGCGGCTCAGCATGAACATGCCGGCCAGGGACAGATTATGCCCAGCGTAACAGCAGACAATATCGAAGCCGGCCTGCTTGGCGCGCTTTACGGCCTCCAGGTGCCAGCGCCGGTAGGCCTTGATATCCGCCTTGTCCATGGCCCGGGCCTGGACAGGGACATTGAGTCCCGGCACCGGCATATGGGATGGGAACAGGGGAACCTCACGGCTATAGAGATTTTCCGCCCACTTGCCGTTGTGGACAAGCTCGATGGAGGCCAGGGCGCCATGTTCGTGAACCGCGTCGCACATGCGCGCCAGATAGGGAATATCCTGGTCCGACCACATCCGGCCATCGGTGGCGGGGGTAATGTCACTCGAGGGATGAATATCGATCTGCTCCGTGGAGACCACGGCCCAGCCGCCTTCGGCCTTCACGCCGCGCATGGCCGCCATGCTGGAGGGAAACGTTCGCCCCATACCGTTGCAATGGGGTGCTTGATAAAATCTGTTTTTGGCCGTGACCGGCCCGATCTTCACGGGCTCAAACAGGATGTCATATCGCGCATCACGGGTCATCGGGCTCTCCTTTAACGGTCACTACCTCAAGCTGCGGGAAGTCAGGAACATAGATGACCAAACCGTGTGGGAGTGGCGTAATCGATCCAGCGATTGCGAACTTGCCCGCCTCACCGGCGCTCGCCGTGCGCGCGTAATAGCTATCGATGTGGGAGGCTGCTGCCAGATCGATTACTCAGGCGGCAGCAAGACCACCGATTCTTCGGTCCAGCTCAACCAGACCTGCTGACCGGAACCGCCGGAG
>JAYGED010000270.1:0-14240 GCA_046582565.1 Alphaproteobacteria bacterium | reverse complement strand
GTGGTCGAGGAAATGGCGCCCATATGGAAGATTGTCTCGACCGCTGTTTCGTTGTCGTTGAGGAAATCGGGCAGATCTTCCGGTGAGACCGTCTTGGCGATGTCATGCTTTGAGAGATTGCGCCATTTGTCGTCGTCGCCGAGTCGGTCGCAGACGACCACATCATGCTCGCCACGCTCGGCAAGCGCCGCAGCTAGGTTCGATCCGATGAATCCGGCGCCGCCGGTAATGACAATCATGGCATCCACGTCGATTGATTTGTGCTCTTATACCAGCATTCAATGGATGTGAGCCGTTTCAACCAGGGTCTAATCCCATGCAAACGCGAAACCGCCTACTCGACGACCTCGCCAAAGTGGCCAACAGCGCGGTCAATGTAGCCTCCGGCCTTAAAGGCGAGATCGACGCCCGGGTTATCCAGCAATTCGAACGGGTGCTCGATGGCATGGAGATGGTCAGCCGCGACGAATTCGAAGCGGTTAAGGCCATGGCCGCCGAAGCCCGCGCCGAAAACGAACGCCTAAGCAAGCGCCTGGCCAAGCTCGAAGCCAAAGACACCAAGCCCACGAAAGCCAAACCCACCAAGCCCACCCGAAGCAGAGCCAAAAAGCCGGCCACCAAAAAGCGCTAAACGCGACTGTTGCGTTTACTCTCTTACTCTGGCAACCTACTGTCTGTTGTGTGTAGTAGGGTGGCTCTACACAAGATGTTCTGGATTAGTATGAGTTCGTCTTAGTTAGTTTTTGGCGTCAAGGGGGACTTTAGGCATGGCTCAGACGGTCCTCGAGAGTCCTGATCTCAATTTCAATCCGCTCGACGCGGTCGAACAGATTGCCTGCGCCAACGGCTGGGCGTTCGAACGCCAAGGTGACGATGAAATCGTCACCGAAGTCTCATCGGCGGTCTGCACGTTTCGGCTCTGGTTCGCTTGGCGGCCCGATTGCGAGGCACTCCATTTCACCTGCGCCTTCGACATGAAAGTTGCTGAGCCGCGCCGCGCGACGATCTACCCCTTACTGGCATTGATCAATGAGCGCCTGTGGCTCGGTCATTTTGACATGTTCTCCGACGAGGGCATGGTGGTGTTCCGCCACGCCATGCTGTTGCGCGGCGGTCATGGGGCAACGCCCGAGCAGATGGTGGATCTGGTGCAGGCCTCCCTGGCCGAATGTGAACGCTATTATCCGGCGTTCCAGTTTGTCTTGTGGGGCGGCAAAACCGCCGAGGAAGCCATGGCTGCATCCATACTCGATACCAAGGGAGAAGCATGACCGCCACCGCCGGTCCGATCCTGCTCGTCGGCTGTGGCAAGATGGGAAGCGCCATGTTGGGCGGCTGGCTCGCCTCGGGTGTTGCGCCAGATCAAATCAAAGCTGTTGAGCCGGCCGACACCATAGCCACGGCGGCCCGCGAAAAACACGGCATCGAGATTGTCGCCGATCATGGCGCGCTCGATCCGGCCTTTGCGCCCCGTGTCGTGGTTATCGCTCTCAAGCCCCAAGTGATTGATCAGGCGATCCCGCCCTATGGGCGTTTTGCCGGGCCCGATACGGTGTTCCTCTCCATCGCTGCCGGAAAATCGATCGCCAACCTCGCTGCCGGATTCGGTGAGCAGGCGGCGATCACTCGCGCCATGCCGAATACGCCGGCCGCCATTGGCCGGAGCATCTCGGTCATCTGCTCCAATGACGCGGTGACTGCCGACCAGCGCGAAACCTGCCGCACCCTGCTTTCAGCAGTCGGCGAGGTGGTCACCATCGAGGATGAGTCCCTGCTTGATGCGGTGACCGCTGTTTCGGGCAGCGGCCCGGCTTATGTATTTCTGCTTATCGAGTGCCTGGCCGCGGCCGCCATGGACGTCGGATTGCCTAAAGACCTTGCAAACCAGCTCGCCCTGGCCACCGTATCCGGCGCCGGCGCCCTTGCCGCCCAATCGACGAAGACCGCCGAGACTCTGCGCGGCAACGTCACCAGCCCGCAAGGCACCACCCAGGCGGCGCTCGACGTGCTGATGGCCGACGACGGGCTCAAACCCCTGCTTGCCCGCGCTGTCGCAGCCGCCACTGACCGCTCACGCGAGCTTGCCGGATAAGCTTCACCGGGCCTAGATTCCTTATCGGGCACGTATTACATATATAGATTGTTGGAAATCGCCCGATAAGGAGGCCGCCATGGTCAAGAAGGCCGATGTTCCTCGTCATATTATCAAGACCGCTCTCGCCCTCGCGGAAAGCCAGGGATGGCGTGACACCAGACTCGGCGATATCGCCGACACGGCCAAGCTGCCGCTCGGCGACCTGCTCGCGATTTATCCCTCCAAGACCGCGATCATCGCCGCCTATTCCCGCCAGATTGACTGCGATGTCACCAAAGCCATCGATCCGGAGCTGGCAGGCGAGCCACCACGGGATCGATTGTTCGATGTAATGATGCGGCGCTTCGACGTCCTCGCCCCTGATCGCGAAGCCTTGCGCTCGATAATTGGCGCGGCAGTTTGTGATCCGGTGAGCGCCGTTTGCAACGCCTTCACTTTACGCCGCTCCATGGTCATGATGCTCGAAGCTGCGAGCATCAGCGCATCGGGGCTGTCCGGTATCATCCGGGTGAAAGGGCTCGCCGCAATCTATCTATCGGTTCTCCGCGTCTGGCTTAATGACGACAGTGAAGATATGGCTCAGACCATGTCTGCCCTTGACCGCGCCTTGCGCCGCGCCGAATTTCTCCTGGGGTTATGCCGCTTGCCGGCCCGCTGGAAGCGCAATGGCGAAGCCGAACCTGAGGCCGATGTTGCCTGAAATTTGGACCTGAATGCGGGTGTTGTAGCCGTTTAGGATTTCGATCTCCAATTATTTTTGTGCATTGCAGCATTTACGTCTTGACATAGGGTTAACGGGCTCTTAGATACCCCTCATAGAGAATTTGTGCAGTGCAACATAGCCATCGCCGAGAGCATAGTATCCGGCGATCTTCAGGAGAATTCGAAATGCCCAAGACCAACGCCAACGCCAAACCGTCGTTCGATCCTGCCGCGGCTTTCCCCGCGTTTGCCATGCCTAATGTCGATGTCGACGCCATGGCCGCCTTCCAACGCCGTAATGTCGAGGCTCTGACTGAGGCCAACAAGCTTGCCACAGACGGTGTGCAGGCATTCGCCACTCGCCAGGCCGAGATCTTAAAGATTGCAGTCGACGCCTATTCCGACGCCATGCGCGGTCTGATGACTTTCAACGACCCGCAGACCAGCGTCGCCGAGCAGGCTGAGATTGCCAAAGCCAGCTTCGAGACTTCGAACAGCAACCTTCGCGAACTCACCGATATCGCCACGAAGGCCCAGACCAAGTCCCTCGAAGTGATCAACAAGCGCGTCGTCGAAGGCATCGATGAGATCCAGACGCTCGCCGCCAAGGCCTAATTCAACGGTCGTTTTGATCGTTTATATCAAGTAGAAGGGGTCGCCTGCGGGCGGCCCCTTTGCTTTTGGAAGCGCCCTTCACAACGGAGTAAAGCGGCCATGAGCGATGTCAGCGAAATTATTCCCTTCGACGATTTTCTCAAAGTCGATATTCGCGTCGGAACCGTCGTTGCCTGTGACCCGTTCCCCGAAGCCCGAAAGCCGGCCTACAAACTCAAGATCGACTTCGGGCCGGAGATCGGCACCCGGAAATCCTCGGCACAGATCACCAGTCTTTATACAGCAGAGCAAGTCGTCGGCCGTCAGGTCGCCGCTGTGGTCAATTTCGCACCACGCCAGATCGGCCCCTTCATGTCTGAAGTCCTGGTGCTCGGCTTTCCCACCGCTGACGGCGACGTCAGCATGGTCACTGTCGACCCGGCCGTACCCAATGGTGGGCGATTGTTTTAAACCGGCAGCCTGACCACTGCGCGCAAGCCACCGCCAGGCGCATCGTCCAGGAGAATTTCGCCACCATGGCCACGCGCGATGTCGTGGGCAATGGTCAGGCCCAAGCCGACCCCACCAGTCTCAATATTGCGCGAGGCATCGAGACGAAAGAACGCCTTAAAGACATCCTCGCGTTTATCACAGGGAATTCCGGGACCATCATCATCGATCCTGATGTCAACCACTGCATCGCCGCAGGCTACTGAGACGGCAACCTTATCGCCGTGGCGCACGGCATTGTCGATGAGGTTTATGAGGCACCGCTTGAGGGCGTTAGGGCGCACGGATAGAGTCACCGGGTCGAAAGTCGCGAGATCAATAGAGCCGCCCTTCCTGCGGCTGTCCGAAACAACATCTTCAAGCAGGCCTTTCAGCTGTATGTCGATGGGTTCCTCGCCTGCTTCACCGCGCGCGAAGTCGAGATAGCCATCGATCATCTTTTCCATCTCGGCCACATCGGCCGTCAGGCTGGCAATCCCGTCGTCCGCATCCTCGTCCGCGCCCTGGCCCACCATGGCCAGTTGCAGCTTCATGCGCGTCAAGGGGGTTCGCAGGTCGTGGCTGACACCGGCAAGGAATTCGGTTCGCTCGTTGCTTTGGCGCTGGATGCGGTCACGCATCCCAATGAAGGCGGCGGCTGCCTGGCGGACCTCGATGGCGCCTTCGGGTTTGAAATCGGACACCTGTTGTCCCTTGCCAAGCCGGTCGGCGGCCTCGGCGAGGCGGCGAACGGAACGTACTTGAATGCGCAAGAAATATATCGCGATGGCAAGCAGCACGATGGAACTGCCAACCGTCCACATGATGAAGATATAGGTCGTTGAACTGAACACCCGCTTGCGCGATGTCACTACGTGGAGCAGTCGATTATCGAGCTTGATGCTGATGGCGAGTTTCTTATGCAAGCTCTCGGTGTCGACACTGACTGGACGCCGCACCTGGGTTTTCAATTTGGCCTCGAGTACCGGTTGCAAGATGCTGAAGAAACTCTTGGGCGACTCAGGGAGTATATCGCCGTCTTCGATACGTATCTCAAGATCTAAGTAGCGTCGCGCGGTCCACAGAATGAAGGCCTGCTCACCCTCTTCGGGAAAGGCTTCGAGCAGGCTGATGACAGTGGCGATGTCGTTGGCCAGGTCGAGAGCCAGATAGCCGCCAACCTTATTCCAATGACGTTCGAAGAAAATATAAGCCGAGAAGAGCTGCAGCAGTACGACCGGAATAACGATGATCAGCAGGGCGCGGCCGAACAGGGTGCGTGGAACAAATTTCTTTATCCCCAACATAGCTGGATTAGGCCTGTGCGGCGCGCAGCACGTAGCCTTCGCCCCAAACGGTTTGGATGTAGCGCGGCGCTTTCGGATCGTCTTCAACCTTACGCCGCAGCCGCGCGATATGGACGTCAACCGCCCGTTCATTGCCGCCTAGTTTGCTCTCGTTGCTGAGCCCTTGGCGAGTCAGGGTGATCCCCGGATTTGCCGCGAAAACCCCCATGAGCGCCGCTTCACCCGAAGTCAGGCGGACCAGATCATCGCCCCTATGGAGTTCGGCGGTGGCCGGGTCGAACAGAAAATCACCGAAGCGCACTGCCTGAGGCGCCTCGGGTGGCGGACCGGCGCGGCGGAGAATACTGGCGATGCGCAGCAGAAGCTCGCGCGGCTCAAAGGGCTTAGCCAGATAATCGTCGGCGCCGCTCTCAAACCCGGCGACCCGGTCGGCGGCCTCGCCCATGGCGGAAAGCAACAAAATCGGCACGTCATTGTTGGCGCGCAGGGACTGGGTCAGCTCCAGGCCGCTTTCGCCGGGCATCATGACGTCAAGTACGATGAGATCGAAGGTCAGGCCCTTGAGCCGCGCCCGTGCCTGCTCGGCATCCTCAACGGTGGTGACCATATAGCCGTTCTCGACGAGAAATTTTTGCAGCAGTTCACGCAGACGCCGGTCGTCGTCAACCACCAGGATATGAGGTGGCGTCGAGACCTGGTCCAAACGGGCAGTCATCGGCTTGGCCTCTCGGGCCCGCGCCACGCGCCCGCATCGATCAGGCCGGCAAGTACCTTACGATATCCTTCAACCGCATCGGCGCCGGCCTCGCGGAAAGCACGCGCCATGAGTTCCCGCTGGGTCGCGGTGAGCTGGCTCTCGAAGGCGACGCCCTTGTCGGTAAGATGGAGCAGCCGCTGGCGGCGGTCGCGCTCCCCCCGGCGCTGCTCGATAAAGCCCTCGCGCACAAGCTGGCCAAGCACCCGCGAAAGGCTCTGCTTGGTGATCCGTAAGATTCCGAGAAGTTCGCTCACGGTTGTGCCGGGGTAGCGGCCAACGAAATAGATTGCCCGGTGATGAGCACGGCCGAATTTGTAAGTCGCCAGGATGGCGTCGGGTTCAGCCGTGAAATCACGATAGGCGTAGAACAGCAGCTCAATGCCTTGGCGCAGTTCCTCTTCACGAAGGAAAAGCGGACTGCCTTGTAAATTTATGTCAGTCATGTTGACATATATGCCGGTGACTGCTACGGAATGCAAGTTCAACCTTAACATTTAATAGAGCCTCAGTACTCGTTATGACCCTGTTTCCCTATGATGATCGCGACGGCATTATCTGGTTCAACGGCTCGCTAACGCCTTGGCGCGATGCGAAACTTCATGTGCTCAGCCATGGGCTGCACTACGCCAGCAGCGTCTTCGAGGGCGAACGCGTCTATGGCGGCAATATTTTCAAGCTCACCGAGCACACGGAGCGTTTGCACAAATCAGCGCGCATCATGGGTTTTGAGGTTCCCTACAGCATCGAGGACATCGATGACGCCTGCCGCCTTGTGGTGGCGGAGAATGGCATCGAGGACGGCTATGTGCGCCCCCTCGCCTGGCGCGGCAGCGAGATGATGGCGGTCTCCGCCCAGCAGTCGACCATCCATGTGGCCATCGCCGCCTGGCCCTGGCCGGCCTATTTCGGCGAAGAGGCGCGCACCCGCGGCATCAAGCTAGACTTCGGCGAATATCGCCGGCCCGGTCCCGATTGCGCGCCGACCGACAGTAAGGCGGCGGGGCTCTACATGATCTGCACCCTATCCAAGCACAAGGCCGAGGCGGCGGGCTATCACGACGCCCTGATGCTCGATTGGCGCGGCCGGGTGGCCGAGGCCACCGGCGCCAATTTCTTCATGGTGCAAAATGGCGTGCTGCAAACCCCGACGCCTGACTGTTTCCTCGACGGCATCACCCGGCGTACGGTGATCGAGTTGGCCAAGGCGCGGGGTATCGAGACTGTGGAGCGGGTCATCATGCCCGAGGAACTCGGCGACGCCGACGAAGCCTTCCTCACCGGTACCGCGGCGGAAGTCACCCCAATATCTGAAATCGGCCCGCACCATTACCAGGTCGGCCCCATAACCCGCACGCTGATCGAGGACTACACGAAGGTGGTTCGGGGGTAGGGCTACTTCCCCCACTTGCTTGCCGCCTCATCGTCGCTCTCGCGCGCATCAACCCATTCCGCGCCCTGGTCGGTTTCTTCCAGCTTCCAGAAGGGCGCCTTGGTTTTCAGCCAGTCGATGAGAAATTCGCAAGACGCCAGGGCCGGGCCGCGGCTTTTCGCGGCAGTGACCACCAGCACGATGCGGTCGCCGGGCTCCAGGCGTCCGTAGCGGTGAATGATCAGGCTCGCTTCCAGGGGCCAGCGGTCATAGGCCTCGGCCTCGATCTCGGCGAGCTTCTTCTCGGTCATGCCCGGATAATGTTCCAGCGTCATGGCATCGATGGCCTGCTCACCGGCCATTTCGCGCACCACGCCCATGAAGCTCGCGACACCACCGATGCGAAGATTGCCGCTTGTCAGCGCCTCGATTTCCGCGCCGATATCGAAATCTTCCGCCTGCACACGAACGGTCATCCGCCGGTCATCCGCCAGTAACTGGGGGAAAGAGGGCAACCTCGTCGCCGGACTCAAGCGCATGATCGCCGGCCACATAATCTTGGTTCACCGCCACCCGCACCTGATCACGATTGGCCAGGGCCTCGGCGTAGCCCGGACCCCGGTCCGCCAGCCAAGCGAGCAGACCATCCACATCGACGACCGTCTCGGGCGGCTCGACCTCTTCGGATGCGATGCCGATCTTGGTCCGCAGCCAGGCAAAATAGAGCAGCTTCATGCACCGACCTCGCTGAAGGGCAGAAAATCGACCATGGTTCCCTCGCTCAATTGGGTCATCTCCTCGGGCAATTCAACCAGGCCGTGGGACTCTACCAGGGACGAGAGGATACCGGCCCCTTCGCGGGGAAACTTCACTGCCGTGAGGCCGCCGTCGCTGCCGGTCTCCAGCCGGACACGCACCCATTCCCGCCGGCCGCTTTTTTTCTTGTGATCAAACGCGGCGCGCACCGGGAACAGCAGGGGCGCCACATGGCTCGCCCCGGCAAGACGCAAGATCAACGGCCGGGCAAAGCGCAGGAAGGTGACCAAGGCGGCGGCCGGATTTCCGGGCAGGCCGACAAAAGGGACCTTACCGATCTGGCCGAGCGCCAAAGGCCGACCGGGCTTGATCGCCAGCCGCCAGAAATGCAGAGATCCCAGGGCCTCGACAGCCGATTTAACATGATCCTCATCGCCCACGGAGACACCGCCCGAGGTAAACATCAGATCATGGTCCTCGGCTGCCGCATCCAGAGCATCACGCACGGTGGCCAAATCATCGGCCAGGATGCCGAGATCGGTAACCACGCAACCAAGCCCGGCGAGCAAGGCCGCCAGGGCGTAACGGTTGGCGTCGTAGATAGCGCCTGGCACAAGCGGCGATCCGGGATCGCACAGCTCATCGCCGGTCGAAAACAGCGCCACCCGGAGCCGCCCATGGACGGCGAGATCTCGCCGTCCGGCCGAAGCCGAGAGGCCGATGTCCTGGGGCCGGAGGCGTCTGCCTCGGCTAAGAATAACGCTGCCCGTCGCAATATCCTCCCCCGCCGAGCGCCGGTTGGAACCGCGCTTGATGCCCGGCAGGATAATCACGAAATCGCCGTCCACGCGGCAATCCTCCTGCATCATCACCGTATCCGGGCCATCCGGCATGGGCGCGCCGGTGAAAATACGCAGCGCCTCGCCGCGCTGAGCGCCGCGTCCCAGGGGATGACCGGCGGCAATACGCCCGGTGACCGGCAAGCGGGTCTCGCCCGTCCCATCGAGATCGTCGAAAAACACCGCATACCCATCGACCGCAGAGTTATCGTGCGGCGGCACGTTATGATCGGAAATCACATCTTCAGCCAGGATGCGGCCCACAGCCTGATCCAACGCCACACGCTCGACATCCATCACCGGGGTCACCAAGGCGTCGATCATGGCCAGCGCTTTATCGACGGACATCATCTCACCGCCGGCGGCGAAGCAATCGTCTGTAAGCTGTGGCATAGCTCAGGCGAGCCCCATGTGAGCGACGATAAAATCGGCAACGGCGGGCAGGTCGCTACGATCGATCACCGGCTGTTGCTGACCATCGAGAGGCCCGTCGCTGACTATCGCCACGATGGCCGGATCGTCCCTGCCGAGGGGCGGCGCATCGGCATCGACGCTATGCACTTCGATAAGCGGATAGTCATCACCGGTCATGCCTTCGCTGATCACCAGGTCGACTATGGTCATCTGCGCCAAGGCCCCATGCTTCTCTACCCCGCCACCATGTATCAAGGCCCAGCGTTGGGCCGAAGTTACCATGACCTCTTCCGCGCCGGCGTCACGGTGGCGAAAGCTGTCTTTTCCCGGCTGATCTATGGCCGCCTGGTCGTCCACGCCCATCATGGTCGATACCGTCAAGCCGCGTCGCGTAAGCTCTCCCACCAGATCCACCACGAAGCTGCTTTTATCACTGCCCGGCTTCCCGGCAATGCCGATCATCCTGCCTGTCATGGGTCCGGCGGTTCCTGGAGATGCTTCCATACGGCGCGCAGGTAATCATAGCCGGTCACCAGAGTTAGTGTGGCGGCAACCCAAATCAAAATTTCACCGATCAACATCGTGGTGACGGCGGGATGAAAGAACGACGGCCCGACCTCACCGACCAGAAGAAAGCCGAGAGCGAACATCTGGATGAAGGTTTTCCATTTGGCCAGGCGGCTGACCGGCATGCTCACCCTGATCTCGGCAAGGAACTCACGCAGGCCCGAAACCAGCAGCTCGCGGCAAAGGATAACCAAGGCGGCGAGCACCGGGGCACGATCAAACGCCACCAGCATGAGAACCACCGAGGCGACAAGCAGCTTGTCGGCGATCGGATCGAGCATCCGTCCAAGAATCGAATGCTGATCAAGAGAGCGGGCGAAATAGCCGTCGAAAAAATCGGTGATCGCGGCCACGGTGAAGAGGCCGAGGGCGACCCAACCCGACATCGGGCTGTCCCAATAAAACAGCAGCACCAGCAGCGGAATAACGGCGATGCGCGAGAGCGTCAGAAGATTGGGAATGCTGGTAATCATGATTGCGCTTCATATACCATGGGTCATCACATTTCTCATGGCCAGAAATTAATTAGGCCTAAGACCCAGCGCGGAAAAAATCATAGATGCGCAAGGCGACGGCGGTCGAGATGCCTTCGACCCGTTCGAGATCGGCGAGACCGGCCTCGGAAACACCGCGCGCCGAGCCAAAGTGATGCAGCAATGCCCGCTTGCGCTTGGCGCCGATGCCGGCAATTTCGTCGAGTGGCGAGGCCCCCGCGGTCTTGCTGCGCTTAGCACGATGAGCGCCGATGGCAAAACGATGCGCCTCGTCGCGCAGGCGCTGAAGAAAATACAGAACAGGATCATCCGGCTCCAAGCCCAGCGGACGCTTGCCGGGTAAAAACAACCGCTCACGCCCGGCGTTACGGTCGGGTCCCTTGGCGATAGCGACAACGGCGACATCGCTGACACCAAGCTCATCGAACACCTGTTGAGCAACCCCCAAATGCCCCTTGCCGCCATCGATGATAAGCAAGTCCGGCCAGCTTTCATCGTCGCTCTTAGGCCCTTCCTTGAGCAGCCGGGTCAGGCGGCGGGTCAGTACTTCGCGCATCATGGCGTAATCATCGCCCGGCTCGGCGCCGCCCTTGATGGTGAACTTGCGGTAAGCATTGCGCGTAAAACCTGCCGGTCCGGCAACGATCATTCCGCCGACCGCATGGGTTCCCGATACATGGCTGTTGTCATAGACCTCGATGCGGCGAGGCGCGGCGTCGAGCCCCAACCGATTGGCCAGGCCTTCGAGCAGGCGGCGCTGGGCGGCGCTTTCCGAGAGCTTGCGGGCGAGCGCCAGGCGGGCGTTCGCCAGAGCATGATCAGTCAGTTTGCGACGCTCTCCTCGTAGCGGTCGGATCAGCTTCACCCGATAACCGGCGTGATGGCTCAGAGCCTCTTCGAGCAGGCTCCTGCCGGGGATCGCGTGGCTGACCAGCACCAGCTTGGGAATCTGTTTGTTCTGATAGAACTGGCCGATAAAGGCGCCGAGAATTTCACCCACATCCGCAGCCCCCGAATGAACCGGGAAATAAGCTCGATTGCCGAAATTTTGACCGGCGCGGAAGAAGAACAGCTCGACGCAGGTCTGCCCGCCCCCCTGATGAGCGGCAATCACATCTGCCTCGTCGACGGCGGTGACATTGATTTCCTGCCTGGCCTGAATCTGCGTAAGAGCGCGCACCCGATCACGGAATATGGCGGCGGTCTCAAATTCAAGAGCGTCTGAAGCCGCCTCCATGCGTGAAACCAGGCGCTCCTGCACCTGACGGCTGCGGCCCGACAGAAAGTCGCTAATTTCATCGACCATGGCGCGATAGTCGCTCGCCTCGATACGGCCCACGCAGGGCGCCGTGCAGCGCTTGATCTGATATTGCAGGCAGGGGCGCGTACGGCTGGCGAATATGCTGTCCGAACAGGACCGCATGGGAAATGCCCGGGCGAGCGCGTTGACCGTCTGGTTGACCGCGCCGGCCGAGGCGAAGGGGCCGAAATATTCACCCTTGCGCTTGCGCGCCCCGCGGTGCTTGGAAATGCGTGGCCATTTGTCGTCGCCGGTAATCAGAATATAGGGGAAGGATTTGTCGTCGCGCAGCAGAATGTTATAGCGCGGCCTGAGTTTTTTGATCAGGTTGGCTTCAAGCAGCAGGGCCTCGACTTCCGTATGGGTCGAGACAACCTCGAGAGATGCGGTCTGGGCGACCATACGCAGGATGCGGGTCGATTGCCCGGCGATCTTGCTGTAGCTGGCAACCCGCTTTTTGAGATTCTTGGCCTTGCCGACGTAAAGCACATCGCCCTTGGCGGAGACCATGCGGTAGACGCCGGGGCTCGATGGCAGGGAAGGCAAGGCCGCCAGAATCACCTCACGGCCCTGCGCGAGAGGACGTTCTATTGAGACGGGTTGACGCGTGCTTGCGGGCATGTTGCCATCGTGGGTATTGCGCGCGGATTAATCAAGGAACGGGATCATGAAAATCGACGGCGGCTGTCACTGCAGCGCCATCACTTACCGGGCCGAGATCGATCCGGAAAATGTTCTGATCTGTCATTGCAGCGATTGCCAGACTCTGTCCGGGTCGGCCTATCGCACGGTCGCCTTCGCCAAGGACGGCTCATTCGAACTGCTGAGCGGCACCTTGAAGACCTATATCAAGATCGCCGATAGTGGCAATCAGCGCGCGCAGACTTTCTGTCCGGAATGCGGCTCGCCGATTTATTCCGGCTCCCCCGGCGATAACCCGAAAAACGTCGGCATCCGAGTCGGCTCCTGTCGCCAGCGCGACGAACTCCGCCCAAAAAAGCAATATTGGTGCGGCTCGGCGCAGGATTGGAGCGACAATATCAGCGCCTTGCCAAAATTCCAGGTGCCTTAATAGCGAAAGGAAGTGACATGATCCGGCTCGTAAACTACGTATTTGTCGCCCTGTTGGCACTCGCCGGCGGTAACGCGGCGCTCGCGCAAAGCGACATAAAGTGGGAAATCACCCAGATTTCCGGCGACCTCTATCGCTTCCAAAATAAATTTCATTATTCGGTGTTTCTGGTGACGCCCGAGGGGGTCATCGTCACCGACCCGATCAACGCCGACGCGGCGCGCTGGCTCAAATCCGAAATCGCCGAGCGTTTTGCAAAGCCCGTGCGCTATGTGATCCTGAGCCATGATCATGTGGACCATAGTTCGGGCGGTGAGGTGTTCGCGGATGACGGCGCCCTTGTGGTCGCCCATGATAATGCGAAACGCACCATCATCGGCGAGAAGCGGCCCACCGCCGTGCTGACAATCACCTTCCATAAATAGATGACCATCGAGCTCGGCGGCAAAACCGTTGAGCTGCGCTATCTCGGCAAGAACCATTCAGACAATATGATCGTGATGAATTTCCCCGCCGAGAGAACCCTCTATGCGGTCGATTTCATTCCCGTGAAGACCGTCGCCTACAAGACCATGTCGGACGCCTATCTGCCGGGCTGGATCAAATCTCTCAAGCGCGTGGAACAGATGGATTTCGATATCCTGGCGCCCGGCCATGAAAACCTCGGCACGAAAGCCGATGTCACGGCGTTCCGGGAGTATATGACCGATCTCTATGAGCAGGTGCTCGCACAGGCTCGCCTGGGCAAAAGCCTGGAAGAAACCAAAGCCGCCGTTGATCTATCGAATTACAAAGACTGGGGCCAGTTCGACGCCTGGTCGCCGCTGAATATCGAAGGCGCCTATACGCGCATCATGCTGCACCGCCGGGGGAACTGACGGCTCTCTCACAGCCCGTGGTAATCGCGGTACCAGGCGATGAACTTAGGAACGCCTTCCTCAATTCGGGTGGTCGGGGCGAAGCCGAACCTGCTCTTGATGGCGTCGATATCGGCGTAGGTTTCCTTCACGTCGCCAGCCTGCATGGGCTTGAACTCAATCTCGGCTTTCTGCTCCAGGGAATCCTCGATCAGACCAATGAAATCCATCAGCTTCTCGGGGCAGTTGTTGCCGATGTTATAGAGCCGGTGCGGCGCATCCATATTGCTCTCTTCGGGCGGACCATCCAACACCGCCAGAACACCGGCGACCACATCGTCGATATAGGTGAAATCTCGCATCATATCGCCGTTGTTGAACACCTGGATCGATTCGCCAGCGAGGATGGCGCGCACAAATAGCCAGGCCGCCATATCGGGCCGGCCCCAGGGCCCATAGACCGTAAAAAAGCGCAGGCCCGTGATCGGCAGGCGATAGAGATGGCTATAGCTGTGGCTCATCAATTCGCCGGCCTTCTTGGTGGCGGCATAGAGCGAGACCGGCAGGTCGACCCGATCCGTCTCGGAAAACGGCAGCTTCTTGTTGCCGCCATAGACCGAGGAAGAAC
>JAYGED010000035.1:0-4268 GCA_046582565.1 Alphaproteobacteria bacterium | reverse complement strand
TTTCCCACCTCTTCTTCGATGAAAACGTCCCAATTAGGCGGCGTCTGTTTATGACAGCTGCCGAACGCATTCCAGTTGCCCTGGATGATGACGTTCTATCGATGGACGACACACATATCCCGCGAAAACTCAGCCGGTCGTGCCGATTTGGCGCTTTCGATTGTCGACAAATGCGTTCAATTCCTCGATCGTCGATTCATCGATTTCCGGCGGCTCGTAATCGTCGAGCAAACCCTTCCAAATCCCGTTGGCCCGTTGGGTCGCTGTCAGCCCGCCGCCTTCCTCCCAGGCTTCGAAGTTGCGCCAATCGGATACGAGGGGTTGGTAAAACGCGGTTTCGTAACGTTCGAGCGTGTGCTTGGCCCCGAAAAAATGACCTCCCGGCCCGACTTCGGCGACCGCCTCGAAAGCCAGCGTCTCCTCGTCCACTTCGATCGGGCGAAGAAACTCGGCCATCATCTGCAACATCTCGGCATCGACGATCATCTTCTCGAACGACCCGGTCAATCCGCCTTCCAGCCACCCCGCGGCGTGATGCACCATGCTGGCATGGCCAAGCACGGACGCCCAAAGCGACATCTGCGATTCGTACGCCGCCTGTGCGTCGACGACATTCGATGCCGTGGCATTGGACGACCGGTAGGGCAGGTTTTGGCGGCGCGCCATCTGGCCGCCGGCAATGGTCATCTTCGTCATTTCGGGAGTCCCGAACGCCGGCGCCCCGGACCGCATATCGACGTTGGTTGCAAAGCTTCCATAGATGACGGGACATCCGGGCCGGACGATTTGCGCCAGCGCGATACCCGCCAACGCTTCCGCATGCTGTAGCGCCAGGGTCCCAGCCAAGGTGACCGGTGCCGTGGCCCCGGCCATGGTAAAGGGACTGACCAAAACGACTTGGCCGCATCGGGCCATGGCGATCAGAGCATCCAGGAGCGGACCATCGAATCGCAGGGGCGAGTTGACATTGATGTTGGCGAACAGCCCGGGTTCCTTCGCTAAATGGTCGCGGTCGACGCCGCGTGAGATGCCGAGCATGTCGATGGCGTCTTCCACGGGTTGGCGGCCGATGGTTACTGCCCGCCAAACCTTGTCGGTCAAGGTGGTGTAGGCCCGGTAAGCCTCCAGGTGGCGGACCGGCACCGGCAGATCTTGCGGCTCGACCGGATAGGCGGCAATGAAATGGACGATGTCGAGCCGATGCACGATCCGCACGAATTTGCAGAGATCTTCGTAGGTCCCGGGGCGGCGGCCGCTGTCGATATCGGAGCAGTACGCCGGCGTCCCAATACAGCCGAAGTTGATGAAATTGGTGCCAAAGCGCAAATTCCGCTCCGGGTTCCGGGCGTACATGGTGAATTCGGCGGGCGCGCGCGCGACATTCTGCTCGATCAGCTCGTGGTCGAATTTGACGTGCCGGTTCCCGCGATCCACGTCGGCGCCCGCCTCGGTCAGGATATCCAGAGCCTCCTCGCTCCAGAAATCCATGCCGATTTCCTCGAGCAGGCGGAGCGCCTGGTGATGGATGGTTTCGACGTGATCGTCGCTGATAACCTTGACCGGAGCATAGGGGTTGACGATCTGCCGCCACGGCGGCTGGGTTATGCCCTTGGACGCCCGCTCGCTTCGACGGGTCCGCGCTCTGCGTGCCATCCGATCTCTCCGATGTATTTCTCAACAGGGTCGAAATTAAACACCATCAGTATAAGAACCCGACAGCGCCACCAAGATGATTCCGGCGGCGACCACCATCGCGGCGAAGATGCGCTTCGCGCCGAGCGGTTCCTTCAGAATTAGCGTGCCGATCACGGCGGCGAAGATGACGCTGGTCTCGCGCAGCGCCGCAACAAGCGCCATCTGCGACAAGGTCAGGGCATAGATGACGATGGCGTAGGCCGCGAACATCATCGCGCCGCCGATTATCCCGGCCTTCCACTCGCGGCGGAGGAAATCGACTGTTTCCCCACCGCGCAAGAAGAAGGCCGCAGTCATGAGAGGAATGCCGGAAAATATCGTCAGTATCGCCACGTACCCGAGGAAGTTCCCCGAGATGCGGGCGCCGACCCCGTCGATCAACGTATAGACGCCTATGCAAAGACCGACTCCCATCGCCCTAAGAAGATCGGGAAGATGCCGGGAGACAATGCGCGGGTGATAGGCCAAAACCGCGATCCCGGCGGAGATGATCAGAACGCCGCTCAACCCCAGCCCACTCAAGCGCTCGCCGAGCAATAATCCGGACAACAGTGCGACGCACAGTGGCGCCGACCCGCGCGCCACCGGGTAGACGAAGTTAAAGTCGCCCACGCGGTAAGCCCATATCAGCAGGAAGCAATATGCGCTGAACGCCGCGGCGGAGCCGATGGCATAGGGGATGCTCGCCGCGTTCGGTGGGCCGGCCACGGCCAATACCACGGCGCCGATGACCATTGTCGGCGCTTTGATGAGAACGAACATCAACAGGCCGTCGCCGCCGGTCTTGACGATGGCGTTCCAGCTGGCATGCATGAGCGCCGCCAACAGGACGATGCCAACCACGAAAGGGTCGAAGATCAAGGGCACGGCTGTGTTTCTCCGGACGGCAACATGCGCTCCTTGGTTTCAAAACCGATCAGGCCGGTAGGGGGTCGGGTCGATGGGCGGTTGGCGCCCGGAAACCAGGCTGGCGATTATCGCACCGGTGGTCGATGCGCCCGTCATGCCGTGGTGACCGTGGCCGAATGCGAGCAACAGGTTGGGATGTCCGGGCGCGGCGCCAATAACCGGCAAGGAATCCGGCAGGCAGGGCCGGTGCCCCATCCAATGGGACGCCGCGCCGGGCGCGAGCGCGGGGAACATATCCTTGGCCAGCACGATCAGGGCCTCGGCGCGGCGGAAGTCCGGCGCGGCGTCGAGACCCGCGAATTCAACGGTTCCCGCGAGGCGCAGGCCGTCTTCCATGGGTGTTGCGTAAACCTTCGCCTCGGCGGAGACCACGGTCAGGGCCGGCGCGATTCCCGAGCCCTGGATCGTCGCATGGTAGCCGCGCTGGCTTTCCAGCGGCACGCGGACGCCCAGGCCCTCGATCAACCTGTTCGACCATGCTCCGGCGGCGATCACGACACGTTCGGCAACGAGTCCGCCGCCGGTCGTCGCAACGCCGGCAACGCGGCCGTCGCGTAGGGTAATTCCGGTCACCCGGCGGCGTTCCAGCTGCCCGCCGTCGCGCGCGAACCGCTCGGCCAGATGACGAACCAGACGATATGGATTGGTGACGAATCCGTGGTCGGGCAGGAGAACTCCGTGTTTGTAATCGGACGATAATTCCGGAACCAGGTCGCGAAGCTCGCCCGCCCCCAGGATCCGCTGACGTATTTGGCGTTCCTCGCGTAGGCGCCTCTCGCGATGGCTGTCGGCCAGGTGCCGATTCGTCTTGTAGACGGTGAGCGCCCCGCTGCGCCGGATCAAGTCCTGGCAGCCCGCGTTCTGGAGAAGGGGGGCGTAATTCTCGAAAGTGCCGGCATTGATCGCGAGGAGCGCATCGGCAAGGCCGGCGATTTTGCCGCGCCGGCCGGCGAGGGTGAAACGGATCAGCCACGGAAGGGCGGTCGCCAGATAGCCCGGCCGGATTCGAAGCGGACCCAAGGGATCGGACAGCCATCCCGGTATCTTGGACAACACCCCGGGCCCGGACATCGGGATGCAACTTCCCGGGCTGAGGGCGCCCGCGTTGCCCTTCGAGCAACCTTCGCCCGGCCCATCCGAATCCACGAGGACGACGTCGTGACCGTCGCGCAACAAATAACTCGCCGAACAGGTGCCAACGATTCCCGCGCCGACCACAACGACCTTCATAATATCCAGCTCGCAGTCATGCCGCTTCAGCCGGCATTGTCTTTCATCTGTAAGTAGGCGATCGCCGCTTGCTGCCCGACGCGGCGGAAAGCCGCGAAGGGAAACCGGGGCAGAGGCGTGGTTGTTGTCGGTATATTCGGTTCGTCCCCGCGGTCGCCGGCGAGCCGGCCCGCCAGACGTCGACCCGCCTGCAGCGCAAAGGCAAGACCGCCGCCGCCGTATGCGAGCGAATAGTGAATGCTCGGATCGTCCTCGACTTGATGAATGTGCGGAATCCAATCGAGGGACAGGCAGACGAAACCGTTCCAATCGAAATCGATCGCAACATCCCTAAGCGGCGGGAATTTGGACCCGAGCCGCTCGCGAAGGAACGCCCGCTGCCTGATCCGCGAAGCCTCGCTGTCGGTCGGCGCGCCAGATCGGAAGAGCACACG
>JAYGED010000257.1:0-1915 GCA_046582565.1 Alphaproteobacteria bacterium | reverse complement strand
CCGGCGCTCAGAGTGATCGGTGTGCTGGAGGTCTTGCTCGGCATCGCACTGATTTATTTCGGTTTCAGCATGTAATCAGCGTGCGCCTAACTTAAGACCTCGCGCGACACAACCTGTTCGAGCTTCAATGTCCGCTATTAGCTGAGGCTGTTGAAGAACTTGGTTGATTTCGATTACAGCGCGTGATTCCCTGATTCTGTCGAAATTGACAGGGGAACGGCGATGATGGGACAAGCGGTTGGTTAGCAGGATCGGCTTTTCTATGAGTTCGATCTGGAAGAACGTATCCCGGCGGATCATTTGTTGCGCCGCATTGATGCGGTTCTTGATCTGAGCTGGCTGCGCGCCGAACTTTCACCTTTCTACAGTCACACAGGCTGCCCTTCGGTCGATCCAGAGCTGATGATCCGGATGTTGCTGGTCGGCTATTGCTATTCGATCCGCTCCGAGCGTCGGCTCTGCCAGGAGGTTGAACTCAACCTTGCCTATCGCTGGTTCTGCCGGCTTGGCCTCGAAGACCGGGTGCCCAACCACTCGACGTTCTCGGTAAATCGCCATGGCCGCTTTCGCGACAGCGATATTCTGCGCAAGGTTTTTGAGGAAGTTGTCAGTGGCTGCATAAATGCCGGGCTTGTGGGGAATGAGGGATTTGCCGTCGATGCCAGTGTGATTGAAGCTGACGCCAGTCGCTTCGCGCGGGTTTGAAGGCGGTGAAGTTGACTGGACGGACGAGCAGAGGACCAGCCGCCCGGTTCGGGAATACCTGACGGCGCTGGATAGCGAGAATACACCGACCAACCCCAGGCGGAAGCCCAGGGCGATGTCCCCGACCGACCCGGCGGCGGCCTGGACGACGCGCGGGCGCAACAAAGTCATGTTCGGCTATAGTCTGAACTATCTGATCGACATGGAAAACGCAGTCATTGTTGATGTTGAAGCGACACCGACACGCATCTCCAAAGAGGTTGAGGCCACCGAGACCATGATCGAGCGAACACAAGACCGCTTCGGCCTTCAAGCCCGATCACATTGCCGGTGACGTTGCCTATGGCACAGGCAAGATGCTCGGCTGGCTGGTTAACCGGGAGATCGATCCGCATATTCCCGTCTGGGATAAGGCCAAGCGTGATGACGACACACTCTCACGTGGCGACTTCGCATTCGATCAGGTTGGCGACGTTTATATCTGTCCCAAAGGAAATACACTTAAGACGACAGGTAGAGTCCACGACGGCAAGACGCTTCTGTACCGCTCATCCAAATACGACTGTGACCCCTGTCCCTTGAAGCCCAAGTGCTGCCCGCGCACCCCATCACGTAAAATCCCGCGCGACGTTAACGAAGCTGCCCGTGATCATGCCCGCGCGCTCTACGGCAGCGACGCCTATAGCCAATCGGCCTGCGATCGTAAAAAGATCGAGAGGTTGTTCGGGGAAGCCAAACATAATCTGGCGATGACGAGGGTGAGATTACGCGGCCTGTCCGGGGCAACCGACGAGTTCTTGCTCACCGCCACAGTGCAGAACCTCAAACGTCTTGCCAAGCTCGCCGCCATACCACCGCCACAGCCCATGATCGCCTGAGCAATGTGCCAAAAATCCAACCAGAACCCCCAGAAAAAAGAAAACCGCACCGGCAATAGCCGGTAGCGGTTAGAGAATGTCCGCTTATGACAACAGCGGACATCAAAAGCACTCAAAGATCAGACTTCTTCAACAGCCTCGGCCACTTGCGGACATTCATACCAATTAAACAATTCAAAGAATCGCCCGCCGATATGGCACATCATCTGGTACTTTGCCAATGGTAGCTTGAGTGCGAGGAAAACGAGGAAGCGCGGACGGGCTTCCGAACACGGCCAAATCAACAAAATCACGCTGTCGGATACCTACGGAGACAAAGCAATTCCAGTGGT
>JAYGED010000200.1:0-2085 GCA_046582565.1 Alphaproteobacteria bacterium | reverse complement strand
GAGCAGGAGCAGGAGCGCGGAATTACCATCACCTCGGCGGCGACCACCTGCCACTGGCGCGATCATCATATCAATATTATCGACACCCCTGGCCATGTGGATTTCACCATTGAAGTCGAGCGTTCGCTCCGGGTGCTCGACGGCGCCGTGGCGGTGTTCGATTCCGTAGCCGGTGTCGAGCCCCAGTCTGAAACCGTTTGGCGCCAGGCCGACCGCTACGACGTGCCGCGCATCTGTTTCATCAACAAGATGGATCGCGTCGGCGCGGATTTTTACCGTTGCGTCGATATGATCATTGATCGCCTGGGTGCCAATCCGCTGGTCTTGCAGCTTCCCCTCGGTATCGAGTCCGATTTCATCGGCGTTATTGATCTGGTCAAGATGCGCGCCGTGGTTTGGAGCGACGAAGAACTGGGTGCTTCTTTTGAAGAACAGGACATTCCCGATGACCTCGCAGAGCAGGCGGAAGAGTACCGCGTCAAGCTCGTCGAGGCGGCGGTAGAGCAGGATGATGACGTTCTCGAAGCCTTTTTGGAAGGCACTGACCCCGACGAGGCAACTCTGCGCAAATGTATTCGCAAGGGCGTGTTGAACGGCGCTTTCGTACCGATTCTGACCGGTTCCGCTTTCAAGAACAAAGGCGTTCAGCCGCTGCTCGACGCGGTTGTTGATTACTTGCCGTCACCGATTGATGTTCCGTCCATTAAGGGCACGGAGATCGACGGCGAAACCGTAATCGAGCGCGCATCGTCCGACGACGAACCGTTTTCGGCGCTGGCCTTCAAGGTGATGACCGATCCCTTTGTCGGTTCGCTGACTTTCGTGCGGGTTTATTCAGGCGTTCTTGAAACCAGCAGCCAGGTGCTCAACAGCGTTAAAGGCAAGCGCGAGCGGGTTGGCCGCATGCTGATCATGCACGCCAATTCGCGCGAGGACACCACCGAGGTCCGCGCCGGCGACATTGTTGCGCTGGCCGGTCTTAAGCTGAGTACGACGGGTGATACGCTTTGCGATACGGGTAAGCCGGTTATCCTCGAGCGGATGGATTTTCCCGATCCGGTTATCGAGGTTGCGGTCGAGCCGAAGACCAAGGCCGATCAGGAAAAAATGGGTGTCGCCCTGGCCCGTCTGGCCAGCGAAGATCCTTCATTCCGCGTCAGTGTCGACCAGGAAAGCGGGCAGACCATTATTCGCGGCATGGGCGAGCTTCATCTGGAAATCATCGTCGATCGTATGAAGCGCGAGTTCAATGTGGGCGCAAACGTGGGCGCGCCTCAGGTTGCCTATCGCGAATCCATCGGCCGCGCCGCCAAAGTGGATTATACCCATAAGAAGCAGACAGGCGGCTCCGGTCAGTACGCCCGGGTCAAGTTCGAAATCGAACCCTTGCGGGCTGGAGAAGGCGTCCAGTTCGAAAGCAAGGTGGTTGGCGGCAATGTGCCGAAGGAATTCATACCCGCCGTCAAGAAGGGTGTCCTTTCCGCCGCCATGACCGGGGTTATTGCCGGCTTCCCGATTATCGATTTCCAGGTCACCCTGGTTGACGGCGCTTCCCACGATGTGGATTCGAGCGCCGTTGCTTTTGAAATCGCCAGCCGTGCGGCCCTTCGCGAAGTCGTGAGGAGCGCCGCGCCGAAGCTTCTGGAGCCCATGATGCGGGTCGAGGTTGTGACGGCGGACGAATATATGGGTGACGTGATTGGCGACCTCAATTCGCGCCGTGGGTCGATCCGCGGTATGGAGCAGCGTGGCAATGCCCAGGTCATTAACGCCATGGTGCCGCTTGCAACCATGTTCGGCTATGTCAACAACCTGCGCTCTATTTCCCAGGGCCGGGCGACTTACACCATGCATTTCGACCATTACGAGCCGGTGCCTCAAATGGTCGAACAAGAATTCATTGCGAAGCTCGCGTAGTGCGCGAGAGGAATCAGGATACGGAGTTAAAGAGCGATGGCTAAGCAGAAATTTGAACGCACCAAGCCGCATGTGAATGTCGGAACGATTGGCCATGTTGACCATGGCAAGACGACGTTGACGGCTGCGATCACGAAGACGCTGGCGGAATTGGGCCAGGCTGAGTTT
>JAYGED010000141.1:0-7599 GCA_046582565.1 Alphaproteobacteria bacterium | reverse complement strand
AAGAACGCGATGCTCCCCGTCGTCACGGTGATCGGAATAGAGTTTGCCTTCCTGATTGGCGGACTCGTGGTGACTGAGCAAGTGTTCAACCTGAACGGCCTCGGCAAGCTGTTCGTGGAATCGGTGCTCACTCTCGATTTTATGTTGACCCAGCAGTTGGTCATGCTGGTCGTCGTGATTTTTATTTTTACCAACTTTGTCGTCGATATCTTCTACGCCTGGCTGGACCCGCGTATTCGTTATGCATAAAGGTTCATAGCAATGACCGAGCACCAAATACAGACCGAGCCCGCCGCCGATGAATACGTCGAACGGCTGCCGTGGACGGTGGTCGTCTTCAATCTGATCCGGCGTTATCCCCTTGGCACGGCCGGTGCGTTGGTTGTTATCGTCATGATCTTCATGGCGCTATTTGCCGATATCATCGCGCCCTACGACCCCGAGGAGAACTCCTTCGAGAATATGTTTACTCCGCCCGGCCTACAGTTCCTGTTGGGCGCTGACGACTTCGGCCGGGACATCTTTTCGCGCATCATTTACGGCGCTCGAACCGCCCTTATTGTCGGCTTCGTCTCCGCCATTGTGGGCGCCACCGTGGGCTTGGTCCTGGGCGTCGCGAGTGCCTATTTCGGCGGCTGGTTCGACCTCCTCTTGCAACGTGTGTTGGATGTATTCATGGCGTTTCCTTTGATCATCATGGCGCTTGCCGTGGTCACTGTGCTGGGCACCGGTATCGACAAGGTGATCATCGCCATCACGATTATTTTTATCCCGCGGTGCGCGCGCGTCGTGCGCTCAAGCGCGCTGGCAATCCGCGAGATTCCATACATTGATGCGGCCCGGGCCTGCGGTTTCGGGCACACTCGGATCATCCTGCGGCACATGGCGCCCAACGTCATGGCCCCCTATCTGATCATGATCACCGCTTTCGTCGGCCAGGCTATCCTGCTTGAGGCCGTGCTCTCGTATCTCGGTCTCGGCGTTCAAGAGCCGACGCCGGCGTGGGGCCTCATGCTCAAGAGCGGCGCCGAGGAATACGCCGAGAGCGCGCCGTGGATCGCCATTTTCCCAGGCGTGGCGATCAGCCTCGCGGTGTTCGGCTTCAATCTGTTTGGCGACTCGCTTCGCGACGCCCTCGACCCGAAGCTGCGCATGCAGTAGATCGCTGAGGGCGTGGATCGTTTCTGCCTCGGTTGTGTGTTCTATGCATTAATTGGTATGCTAAACTGTAGAAGCGACGGTGGTTCCGAAGGGGCGCCGTCCCTGGCAAGTAGAGTAGACAGAATCGGATAACACCGTCTAACCATGGCGTATCAGAGCGGGCGACATTTTCTGCAAATCCCGGGGCCGACGAATGTGCCTGACCGGATTCTCCGGGCCATCGACAAGGCAACCATCGACCACCGGGGCCCGGCGTTCCATAATCTTGCCATCGAGCTGTTGGAGGGGCTGAAGCCCCTGTTCAAGACCGCCGGGCCGGTCGTCATTTACCCCGCCTCCGGTACGGGCGCCTGGGAAGCGGCGCTGGTCAATACCCTGTCGCCGGGCGACCGGGTGCTGATGTCTGAAACCGGGCATTTTTCGACGCTCTGGGGCAAGCTTGCGACGCGGCTCGGCCTCGACGTCGAGGTGATTGCCGGCGACTGGCGGCAAGGTGCCGATCCGGACGCCCTCGGGCGACGCCTTGCCAACGACCCGGATCATACCGTCAAGGCGGTTTGCATCGTGCATAACGAAACATCGACAGGCGTCACGTCACGCATTGCCGATCTGCGCAAAGCGATCGACGATGCGGGCCATCCCGCCTTGTTCATGGTCGACACCATCTCGTCGCTGGCCTCGATCGATTACCGGCACGACGACTGGGGCGTCGATGTGACGGTGGCGGGCTCGCAGAAGGGCTTGATGCTGCCGCCGGGCCTGTCTTTCAATGCGATCAGCGAAAAGGCGCTGGCGGCGTCGAAGGTGTCGACGTTGCCGGTTTCCTACTGGGCCTGGGACGAGATGCTGGCGGCCAACGAGCGGGGCTTCTTCCCCTATACGCCGCCCACCAACCTGCTGTACGGCCTTCGCGAGGCGATTGCCATGCTGATGGAGGAGGGGCTGGAGAATGTGTTTGTCCGCCATGCCCGCCACGGCGAGGCGACGCGGCGCGCCATCGAAACCTGGGGCTTCGAGACCGTGTGTCGGGACCCGCGCGAGCATTCCAATTCACTGACCGCCGTCATGCTGCCCGACGGCGTCGATGCCGACGCCTTCCGCAAGGCTGTGCTGGACGCCTTCAACATGTCCCTGGGCAACGGTTTATCGAAGCTGCAGGGCAGGGTGTTCCGTATCGGCCATCTGGGCGACTTCAACGATCTGATGCTGGTGGCAACGCTTGGGGGCGTCGAGATGGGATTCGAGCTTGCCGGCGTGCCCCATGTCAAAGGCGGCGTGCAGGCCGCCATGGATTTCCTGAGCGGCGGCGAGTCGGCGGAAGGGGCTGTTCGCGCCGCCGGATAGGGATTAAATCCGACGCAAGAAACTCTGCGATGCCGGCAGAAGCTAAACAGGAAGCCGCCCATCGGGATGCCATTGTTTTCCGGCCATACCCATGACGCCCGGTGCGGTACTTCTAAACGCGGAAACCTTATTTCAAGGGAAGGTGAGGTGATGGAAAGCGCATCCGGAAACAGCGCCGCTGCCCGTCGGGGACCGCTTGCGGGTCTCAAGGTCATCGAACTGGCGCACGTCTTGGCGGGGCCGGCATGCGGTCTGATGCTGGCCGACATGGGCGCCGACGTGATCAAGGTGGAGAAGGCGCCGGACGGCGACGATACCCGGCGCATGGCGCCGCCCCGCATCGGCGATGAGTCGGCCGCCTACCTGATGATGAACCGCAACAAACGTGGCATCGTCATCGACCTGAAGACCGAAGGTGGCAAGGCGGTGCTGCTGCGCATGCTTGAGTCGGCGGATGTGCTGATCGAGAACTACCGCAAAGGCACCATGGAGAAGCTCGGCCTCGGCTACGACCGGCTGAAAGAAAGCAACCCCGCCCTCATCTGCTGCTCCATTTCCGGCTTCGGGCGCACGGGTCCCTACGCGGACCGCGGCGGTTTCGACCTGATCGCCCAGGGCATGAGCGGACTCATGAGCATCACCGGCGAGGGTCCGGGCCGTCCACCGGTCAAAGTCGGCGCGTCCGTGACCGACATCACGGCCGGCATTCTGGCCGCCATGGGGGTGCTCGCCGCGGTAATCGAGCGCGGCCGCACAGGGCTTGGACAGGTCGTCGATACGTCGCTGTTCGAGGCCGGCATCGTGCATACCTACTGGCAGTCGGCGATCTGCCTGGCGAGCGGCCAATCGCCGGGGGCCATGGGCTCGGCGCATCCGCTGAATGCACCCTATCAGGCGTTCGAGACGGCCGACGGCTGGATCAACATCGGCGCCGCCAACCAGAACAACTGGCTGCGTCTTGTGGAAGCGATCGGCCACCCGGAACTCGCCAAGGACGACCGCTTTCTCGAAAATCCCGACCGCGTGGTAAACCGGGAAGCGTTGGAACTGGTGCTCAACAATATTTGCAAAACACGCGTCACGGCCGACTGGCTGAGCAGGCTGACAGAAGCCGGCGTTCCCGTGGGGCCTGTGCTTTCCATTGCCGAGATGCACGCAAATCCGCAAACCCTGGCCCGCAAGATGGTCGTCGAGACAGACCATTCGGTGCTTGGCCCGGTTAAAAGCCTCGGCCTGCCGGTGAAATTTTCCAGAACGCCGGGGGCGATTGACCGCCCGGCGCCCCTGTTGGGCGAACACGCCCGGCAAATATTGCGCGAATACGGGTACGATACGGATGAGATTGAGAACCTGATTTCGCAAGGCTCCGTGATGGCTCATGATGAATGACGGTTCGCTCCCCGATTGGGCTGACATCGTTGTGGTGGGTGGCGGCAATGCGGCTTTCTGCGCCGCGTTAGCCGCCCGCGAGAGCGGCGCCAGCGTGCTGATGCTGGAACGCGCACCGCAGGCTGAAGCCGGTGGGAACAGCCGATTCACGGCTGGCGCCATCCGTTGCGTCTATGACGGCGTGGCGGATCTCCAGCGGCTCATGCCTGAGCTGACTGAAGCCGAGATCGCCAAGACCGATTTCGGCACCTACAGGCAAGAGCAATACTTCGACGACATGGGGACGGTGACGGAATACCGTTGCGATCCTGATCTGGTGGAAATTCTGGTGATACGCAGCCGCGAAACGCTGCTCTGGATGCGCTCCAAGGGGGTGCGGTTTCAGCCTATGTGGGGCCAGCAGGCCTTCGAGGTGGACGGCCGCTTCACGTTTTGGGGCGGGCTTGCGATCGAAACCATGGGTGGCGGGCCGGGCCTGGTCGATGCGCTCTCGGCGGCAGCGCTTAAGGCCGGCATCGATATCAGCTACGGCGCCCGGGCTGTTTCCTTGATCGCGGACGAGTCGGGTGTGCAGGGCCTGCGGGTAAAACGGGCTGGCCGCGGGCACAATGTTCGCGCCGGTGCGGTTGTGCTTGCCTGCGGTGGCTTTGAGGCCAACCATGAATGGCGCGCACGCTACCTGGGGCCGGGCTGGGATCTCGCCAAGGTGCGCGGTACACGCTTCAACACAGGCGATGGAATACGCATGGCGCTCGACATCGGCGCCGCACCCTATGGGCATTGGTCCGGTTGCCACGCGGTCGGTTGGGACCGTAACGCACCCGAGTTCGGTGACCTCGCCGTCGGTGACGGGTTTCAGAAGCATTCCTATCCGTTCGCCATCATGATCAATGCCGATGGTGAGCGTTTCGTGGACGAAGGGGCAGATTTCCGCAATTACACATACGCCAAATACGGCGCCGTTATCCTGCGCCAGCCGGGCCAATTCGCCTGGCAGATCTTCGACGCCAAGGTCAGCCACCTGCTGCGCGACGAATACCGCATCCGCCAGGTGACGAAAGTGGCCGCCGATACGCTCGAAGAACTCGTCCAAAATCTCGCCGGCGTAAAGGCGGATCGAGCGCTTGAAACCATCAAGGCTTTCAACGCGGCAGTGCGCCTCGACATTCCGTTCGATCCGAACATCAAGGACGGCCGGGGCACCGAGGGACTCGCGCCCGCCAAATCCAACTGGGCCAACACCATCGATCAGCCGCCCTTCGAGGCCTTTGCGGTCACCTGCGGCGTGACCTTCACCTTCGGCGGTCTGCGTATCGACACGACTGGCCAGGTTCTGGACACGGATCTGGAACCCATGACGGGGCTCTATGGGGCCGGCGAGCTTGTCGGCGGCCTGTTCTATTCCAACTATCCCGGCGGTGCCGGACTCATGTCCGGTTCCGTCTTCGGCAGGCTCAGTGGCACATCGGCGGCGGCCCATGCGATATCTGTCCCCGGGGCAATGATGGAAAAACTCATCGACCTGCCGTAATGCGCCGCACATACTCGCAAAGCAGGAACCCTATAGGTCGGCAAAGCATGTCCGCGGAAACAGACGTCATTATCATTGGTGCGGGGGCGGCCGGTCTGTCGGCGGCTAAGGAGCTGGCCCGGATCGGCCTTACATACATCGTGGTCGAGGGATCACACCGCATTGGCGGGCGCGCCTACTCGGAAGAAATCGCACCCGGCGTCTGGTTCGATCTGGGGTGCGCCTGGTTGGTTGGGGGCGCCGACAATCCTTTCGTTGCCATCGCTGATGAGCTGGGCATCACGCTGAGTAAGGACAAGAGCGATCTGTTCGAAGAAGAGAATCACAGGTTTCAGCGAAACGGCGAACCCCTTAACGAAGATCAGCGGGCTGCCTGCCTCCGTTTCTATGACGACAGTTACAAGGCGATCACGGCCGCTGCCAAGCAAGGCCAGGACGTGGCGGTTAGCGATGTGTTTGATATGGACGACGAATATGCGGCACCCTATTTGTGCGGCGTAGCGTCAGCCTGGGGGAAGGACATTGATCTCGTTTCATCCGCCGATTACGCCAGCGCCACTGGCAAACTCGGCTTTCAAGCTCTGCACGGCTACGGCAATCTGGTTGCGGCGTGGGGCGCGGATGTTGCGGTGTCGCTCAACACCCGGGTTGAGCGGATCGATTGGTCGGGCCCTGGTGTGACGGTCGAGACGCCCAAAGGAGCCCTTGCGGGACGCATAGCCCTGAGCACGGTATCGACAGGCATTCTGGCATCCGGCGACATCCAATTTACCCCGGGCCTACCGGATTGGAAAACAGAAGCCATCAACGGCCTGCCCATGGGGACAGAGAACAAAATGGGTGTCTATTTCGATACGGACGTGTTCGGTGCGGATGGCCGTGGTCATTACAGCACCTGGAATGACGATGGCAATGCGGCGAAAATTGACGTTAGCGTCATGGGGCTCAACACCGCCGCTGTGTTCGTTGGCGGTCGTTACGGCGTCTGGCTCGAGAAACAGGGCCAACAGGCCTGTCATGACTTCGCCGTTGACAGGGTTGCCGATATCTTCGGTCACGATATCCGCAAACAGGTAAACCGCTCCATCGTAACTGCCTGGAGCACAGAAACCTGGACCCGGGGATCGTGGGCCTGCGCGCAACCTGGGCAAGCATACCAACGCGCCAATCTGCAACGCCCCGTCGATGAACGCCTGTTCTTTGCCGGTGAGGCCACCGTCTGTGGGGGGCAAGGCACATGTCACGGGGCGTACCAGTCCGGCATCCAGGCGGCAAAGGAAATTGCCAGACAGTTGCAAACCCAGCCATAGTTCAAAGAATTCCCGTCACCAGTATCCTTCGACCATCCACGCGTAGGCTATAGGACGGAGGAGGCAGGAACTCTCGAACGGGGCTAAGCATATTCGCATAGCCAAGACAGACTGCCCGCTTCTGGCTAAATGGGGACATTGCCACCCCTAGTGAATTACGTCCGCTTTGCCCCCAATAACGGACCTTCCGAGCGATGATGGTTCAACCGATAGACTTCCAGTAGGTATCCTTCTTGGTGACATAACCGTCACGGAACTCCCAGAGATCGCAGCCCAGATACTCAAACGGTTCACCGTCCATCGGTGTGCCCCGCACGACCCATTCAGAGATCGCCTTGGATTGATCGCAGATCCAGTGCTGCATTTCTTCCCAACGCATATCGGGTATTTGCCTATATCGGGTACTTAGCACCTCGCCTATCTCCGCCTTGCTCTTGCACCGCCAGCCCTCCGGTGCGTTGGGACCGCGGGCCATCAGCCATTCGCAGTCTTCAGTGAAATGCGAAAGGATCGCGTCCACGTCTTGCCGATTGAACCCGTTCTGTATTTCGTCAAGCAGCTCTTTTGTGACCTCCCGCGCCATCAGCGTTCCCTCCTGTTTGTTGTGCCGGTTTCAATTTGAAACGGCCCTTTCTGACAGTCAATTGCAATCAAGAGAACCGACTACCGATCCGTGCCAAGCACGCCAAAGAGAATTCAGAGAAATAATTTGGGGTCCATCACAAAATTCTCGAACGTCCCTTCATGACCCGCAGCGGACCAGCTTGAGTGCTATTTCAACTTAAGAGCTGGTTCAACCTAAGAGCCGGATGCCACTTGCAGTTTGCCTTTGACACCGTGCTTTTCGAGAACTGGTCTTCCCCC
>JAYGED010000207.1:0-44152 GCA_046582565.1 Alphaproteobacteria bacterium | reverse complement strand
TCGAGGGCGACCATCTCGAAGCGGCGATCGCCGAAGCCTATGACGCCGGCCTCATCGGCAGGGACGCCTGCGGCTCCGGCTATGCCTTCGACATCTATCTCCATCGCGGCGCCGGGGCCTATATCTGCGGCGAGGAGACCGCCCTGATCGAAAGCCTCGAGGGCAAGAAGGGCCAGCCCCGCCTGAAGCCGCCGTTCCCCGCCATGTCCGGGCTCTGGGGCTGCCCGACGACGGTCAACAATGTGGAGACCATCGCCGTCGCGCCGACCATCCTGCGCCGCGGCTCCGCCTGGTTCTCCGGCCTCGGCAGGCCGCGCAACACCGGCACCAAACTGTTCTGCATCTCGGGCCATGTGGAAAACCCCTGCAATGTGGAAGAGGAGATGGGCATCCCCCTGAAGGAGCTCATCGAGAAGCACGCCGGCGGGGTGCACGGCGGCTGGGACAATCTGCTGGCGGTTATCCCCGGCGGATCATCCGTACCCATGCTGCCCAAATCGATATGCGATACGGTGCTGATGGATTTCGATTCTCTGGTCGACGTTAAATCGGGGTTGGGGACGGCGGCGGTTATCGTCATGGATAAATCCACCGACATTGTCCGCGCTATCGCCCGGTTGGCGAAATTCTACACTCACGAAAGCTGCGGCCAATGCACGCCGTGCCGGGAAGGCACCGGCTGGATGTGGCGGGTCATGGAGCGGCTTGCCACGGGGGATGCAGAAATCGGCGAAATCGATTTGCTGCTCAATGTCTCCAAGCAGGTCGAAGGCCATACTATCTGCGCCCTGGGCGATGCCGCCGCCTGGCCGATCCAGGGCCTAATCCGCCATTTCCGGCCCGAAATCGAGCGCCGTATTACCGATCGCCAAGGCATAGAGGCCGCGTAACGCCATGGCAAAGCTCACCATAGACGGCAAGGAAATCGAGGTCCCTAACGGCTACACGGTGCTGCAGGCCTGTGAAGCCGCCGGCGCCGAGGTTCCGCGCTTCTGCTATCACTCGCGCCTCGCCATCGCCGGCAACTGCCGCATGTGCCTGGTGGAGATGGAGCGCGCGCCCAAGCCGATCGCCTCCTGCGCCATGCCGGCAGGCGACGGCATGGTGATCTCGACGAACACCGAGACGGTCAAGCGGGCGCGGGAAGGGGTGATGGAATTCCTGCTCATCAATCATCCGCTCGATTGCCCGATCTGCGACCAGGGCGGCGAATGCGACCTGCAGGACCAGGCCATGGCCTATGGCCGGGGCGTCAATCGCTACGACGAGAACAAGCGCGCCGTCGAGGAGAAGGATTTCGGGCCTCTGGTCAAAACCCAGATGACCCGCTGCATCCATTGCACGCGCTGCATACGCTTTCTCGAAGACATCGCCGGATCGCCCGAACTCGGGGCCTTTGATCGCGGCGAGCATTTGGTAATAGATACCTACAACGGCGGCGTCATCCATTCCGAGCTGTCGGGCAATATTATTGATCTCTGCCCGGTCGGCGCGCTGACCTCCAAGCCTTATGCCTTCACGGCGCGGCCCTGGGAGCTGACGTCGACGGAATCCATCGATGTGCTGGACGCGGTTGGCAGCAATATCCGTATCGACACGCGGGACGCCGTGGTCAAGCGCGTGTTGCCCCGTCTCAATGAAGCCGTCAACGAGGAATGGATCTCCGACAAAACGCGCTTCGCCGTGGACGGCCTAAGCCGCCAGCGTCTCGATGTGCCGATGATCCGAAGCGGCGGCAAGCTCAAGCCCGCCACATGGGATCAGGCCTTCGCCGCTATCGCTGAGCGTCTGTCGCCTCTGAAGGGTGGGCAGATCGCCGCTATCGCAGGCGATCTCGCGGATGCCGAGTCCATCTTTGCCCTCAAGGCGCTGATGAAGGCGCTTGGCTCGCCCCATATGGATTGCCGACAGGACGGCGCCGCAATCGACGGCTCTTGCCGCGCCGGCTATCTGTTCAACAGCACCATCGCCGGCATCGACCGGGCCGACGCCTGCCTGTTGATCGGGACAAACCCCAGAATTGAAGCGCCGATCATCAACGCGCGGCTACGCAAGCGTTACCTGGTGGGCGGCTTCTCTATGGCGTTCATCGGCGCCGATATGGACATGACATACCCGGCCGAACGGCTCGGCGCCGGACCTGAGACATTAACCGAACTGATTGACGCAAAGCATTCTTTTCACAAGATTTTAGAGAACGCAGAACACGGTATGATCATCCTCGGTGCGGCCGCGCTTGCGCGTTCCGACGGGGCGGCTGTGTTGGCGGCGGCACGCAAGCTGGCCGAGGACTGCGGCCTGGTGAGCGACGATTGGAACGGCTTCAACATCCTCCATAACGCAGCCGCTCGGGTCGCCGGCCTCGATCTCGGATTCCTACCAGGCCAGAATGGGCGCGACACCGCCGGCATCATCGAAGATGCAGGCAACGGCAAGATCGAAGCGGTCTACCTGCTGGGCGCGGATGAGATTGCTATGGATAGCCTGGGCAAAGCCTTCGTAATCTATCAGGGCCATCATGGCGACGCCGGCGCGAACCGCGCCGATGTGCTGCTGCCGGGCGCCGCCTATACGGAAAAAAACGCCACCTACGTCAACACCGAGGGCAGGGTGCAATACAGCCGTCTGGCAATCTTCCCGCCGGGCGATGCGCGCGAGGACTGGACGATCCTGCGCGCCCTGTCGGCGGCCCTCGACAAAACCTTGAAATTTGACACGCTTCGCGAACTTCGCGCCGCCATGGTCAAGGCGGCGCCTTGGTTCGCCGCCGTCGATACGGTGGAACCGGCGGCCTGGGGTGATTTTGGTGTCAGTGGTGAGATGATCTCTGATCCCTTCATTGCCGCTATGGATAACTTCTATATGACCGACCCGATCAGCCGCGCCTCGGCCACCATGGCCGAATGCACGGCGGTGCTCGGAGCCAAGAGCGGAGGGGCGACCGGAACCGATGGCTGAACTCTGGCTCTGGATCCCCGATTACCTGATCCCGGGCTTCATGGTCTCTGATTTCTGGATGGCCTATATCTGGCCGACAGTGCTGATCGTCGCCGGTATTGCGGCCATCCTGGCGCCGCTTCTAATCGGCATGGCCTATCTGACCTATGCCGAGCGCAGGGTTATCGGGGCCATGCAAATGCGCAAAGGGCCCAATGTGGTGGGGCCGTTGGGCCTGTTTCAGCCTTTCGCCGACGCGCTCAAGCTGATGAACAAAGAGACCATCCTGCCCACCGGCTCCAACAAGTTCCTGTTCATTCTGGCGCCGATGCTGACCTACACGCTCAGCATGGTTGCCTGGGCCGTTATTCCGTTCAGCGAAACCCTCGTGCTGGCCGATATCAATGTGGGAATTCTGTTTCTCTTCGCCATCTCGTCGCTCGGCGTCTACGGCATTATCATCGCCGGCTGGGCGAGTAATTCGCGCTATGCCTTTCTCGGCGCCCTGCGATCGGCGGCGCAGATGGTGTCCTATGAAGTCTCCATGGGGTTCGTCATTATTACCGTGCTGGTCGGCGTCGGTTCCCTAAGGCTGACGGACATCGTCATGGCCCAGCAGGATCTATGGTTTGTCATTCCGCTGTTCCCCATGTTCATCATCTTTTTTATCTCGACTCTGGCGGAAACCAACCGCGCGCCGTTTGATCTGGCCGAGGCCGAGGCCGAGCTGGTCGGCGGCTATAATGTCGAGTATTCGGCCATGACTTTCGCCCTGTTCTTCATGGGCGAATATATCAACATGATCCTGATGTCCGGCATGACCGTGATTCTGTTCCTCGGCGGCTGGTTGCCGCCGCTGGATATCGCGCCGCTCAACTGGATTCCCGGGCCGCTCTGGTTCATCGCCAAAGTCTGCGCTGTGCTGTTCTTCTTCCTGTGGGTTCGCGCCACCTTCCCGCGGTATCGCTACGACCAGCTCATGCGTCTCGGTTGGAAAGTTTTCCTGCCCTTGTCCCTGTTGGCGGTGGTGGTTTATTCCGGCATCCTCGTCGCATTCGACTGGTTGCCATCATGAGTTGGGGAGAATTAGCATGAGCATTATCGTCCGTTCCATACGCGCCCTGATGCTGGTCGAGCTGGTCTCGGGCATGGCGATGACCTTGCGTTATTTCTTCCGGCGCAAGGCAACGCTGGATTATCCCCATGAAAAAGGCCCGATAAGCCCGCGCTTTAGGGGCGAGCATGCCCTGCGCCGTTATCCCAACGGCGAAGAACGCTGTATCGCCTGCAAGCTGTGCGAGGCGATCTGCCCGGCCCAGGCCATCACCATCGAGGCCGAGCCCCGCGAGGACGGCAGCCGCCGCACCACGCGCTATGACATCGACATGACCAAGTGCATCTATTGCGGCTTTTGCCAGGAAGCCTGCCCGGTCGACGCCATCGTCGAGGGGCCGAACTTCGAGTATTCCACCGAGACCCACGAAGAGCTGCTCTACGACAAGGCGAAGCTGCTCGCCAACGGCGACCGCTGGGAGGCCGAAATTGCCCAGAACCTCAAAAACGACGCGCCTTACCGGTAGAGCGCCATGATCATCGCAACCCTCTGTTTCTATCTTTTTGCCACGGTCACCGTCGCCTCGGCGGTCATGGTTGTTTCCGTGCGCAACCCGGTCCATTCGGTTCTGTTTCTCATCCTCGCCTTTTTCAATTCGGCCGGGCTGTTCGTGCTGCTTGGGGCGGAGTTCCTGGCGATGATCCTCATCGTGGTCTATGTCGGCGCGGTGGCGGTATTGTTCCTGTTCGTGGTCATGATGCTCGATATCAATCTGGCGCGGTTGCGCGAGGGGTTTCTCCATTACCTCCCCATCGGCGCGGTGATCGGCCTGATCCTGCTCGCCGAAATCAGCGTGGTGATCGGCGGTTGGAGTCTTTCGTCAGCTTCTTTGGCGCCCGCGGCCACGCCGACGCCGAGCCTGGACATGGCCAGCAATACCGAGGCCATCGGCGCCGTGCTCTATACGGATTACGTCTATCTCTTCCAGGCCGCCGGGCTGGTGCTGCTGGTCGCCATGATCGGCGCCATCGTGCTGACCCACCGCAGCCGCAGCGGCGTACATAAACAGAACATCTCCGATCAACTCGCCCGCACCCGCGAAGAGTCGGTCGAGATTAAACAGGTAACGACGGGAGAAGGCGTATGATGAGCCTCATGGAAATTGGGGTTTCCCATTACCTGACCGTGGCCGCGATCCTGTTCACTCTGGGTATCTTCGGCATCTTCCTGAACCGCAAGAACATCATCATAATCCTGATGTCGATCGAATTGATACTGCTCGCCGTGAACATCAATCTGGTCGCCTTCTCGAGCGAGTTGGGCGATCTCACCGGGCAGATATTTGCCATGTTCGTGCTCACTGTCGCCGCCGCCGAGGCGGCTATCGGCCTCGCCATCCTGGTTGCCTTCTTCCGCAACCGGGGCTCGATCGAGGTCGAAGACGTGAATATGATGAAAGGCTAGGGGTGTGATCTACGTCGCCGCCATATTCCTACCTCTGCTCGGCTCTATCATCGCCGCGCTCTTTGGCCGCACCCTTGGCGCCAAGGCATCGGCGGTGATCGCCTGCACGCTTCTCGGGCTGGCCATGCTGGCCGGCTGGGTGGCTTTCTATCAAGTCGCCTTCCAGGGGGCGGGCCGCACCATCGAGCTGATGACCTGGATCGATTCTGGCGCGCTGGAACTATCCTGGAGCCTGCGCTTTGATGTGCTGACAGCGGTCATGGTGTTCGTTGTGACCACGGCGTCATTCCTGATCCATGTCTATTCCATCGGCTATATGGCCCACGACCCGCATGTGCCGCGCTTCTTTGCCTATCTCAGCCTGTTCACCTTCGCCATGCGGATGCTGGTCAGCGCCGATAATTTCCTGCAGATGTTCTTCGGCTGGGAAGGGGTGGGCTTATGCTCCTACCTACTGATCGGCTTCTGGTATACCCGCCCGGCTGCCTGTGCGGCGGCGATCAAGGCATTCCTGGTGAATCGGGTGGGCGATTTCGGTTTCGCGCTCGGCATCATGGCGGTGTTCCTGGTGTTCAATTCGCTCGAATTCGACACCGTATTCGCCGCGGCGCCCGATTATGTCGGCGCCTCGATCAGTTTCCTGGGCTTTTCTGTCGACACTCTGACCTTGATCTGCCTGTTGCTGTTTGTCGGCGCCATGGGTAAATCGGCGCAATTCCTCCTGCATACCTGGCTGCCCGACGCCATGGAGGGCCCGACGCCGGTATCAGCCTTGATCCACGCCGCCACCATGGTGACCGCCGGAGTGTTCATGATGGCGCGTCTCTCGCCGATCTTCGAATATGCGCCCAATGCCCTCGCCGTCGTCGCCGTAGTCGGCGCAACCACGGCCTTCTTCGCCGCCACCGTCGCCCTCTGCCAGACCGACATCAAGCGGGTGATTGCCTATTCCACATGCAGCCAGCTCGGTTACATGTTCTTCGCCGTCGGGGTCTCGGCCTATTCGGCGGCAATCTTCCACCTCATGACCCACGCTTTCTTCAAGGCCCTGTTGTTCCTCACCGCCGGGTCGGTCATCCACGCCATGTCCGATGAGCAGGACATGCGCAAGATGGGAGGGCTTTGGAACCGCATTCCGCTGACCTACGGCCTCATGTGGGTCGGCAGTCTGGCGCTGGCCGGGGTGCCGTTCTTCGCCGGCTATTACTCCAAGGATCTGATCCTCGAAGCGGCGTTCGGGGCGGGCAGCATAATCGGCCAATACGCCTTCTGGATGGGTTGTGCTGCGGCGGTGATGACCGCTTTCTATAGCTGGCGCTTGCTGTTCCTGACCTTCCATGGCAAGCCTCGCGCCAGCGATGCGGTCATGGCCAAGGTCCATGAATCTCCCAAGGTGATGACCATACCGCTGATCCTGCTCGCCATGGGCGCTATCTTCGCGGGCTATTTCGGCGTCAAGATCGGCATGGTCGATCCTGACGGGGCGTTCTGGCGCGGCGCCATCCTCGTGCTGGAAGGCAACAATTCCATCGAGGCCGCCCACCATGTGGCGACCTGGGTCAAGCTGCTGCCCATCGTCGTCGGGGCGATGGGTATTATAGTTGCTTATGTGCTCTATATGGCAGTCACTGACCTGCCGGCAAAGATAGCGGCCAAGAGCGGTCCGCTCTACAAATTCCTGCTCAATAAATGGTATTTCGACGAGGCCTACGAGCTGCTCTTCGTGCGCCCTGCCCATTATTTGGGCCGCGGGCTTTGGAAAGCGGGGGACGGCGAGGTTATCGACGGGGTCGGCCCCGACGGCATCGCAGCCCTGACCCGCGACCTGGCGCGGCGCGTAGTGCGCCTGCAAACCGGATATGTCTATCATTACGCCTTCGTCATGCTGATCGGTGTCGCCTTCCTGGTGACCTGGTATCTGCTGACCGGGGAGGCGTGAGGGCGTCATGGATAACCCGCCTCTATTATCACTGACCATCCTCATGCCGCTGTTCGGCGCGCTGATCATCGCCTGGATTCGCGATGCTGACGAAGCAATCGTCGCGCGCAACGCCCGCAACGTTGCCTTGTGGACGTCGATGATCACCTTCGTTCTGTCGCTGTTTTTATGGACCGGGTTCGACAGCACCAGCGCCGAATTCCAGTTCGTCGAACGCCGCCCCTGGATCGACGGCTATGACATCAGCTACCACCTGGGCATCGACGGCATATCCCTGCTGTTCGTCCTGTTGACCACCTTCCTCACACCGCTTTGTATCCTGGCGAGCTGGGAAGCGATCAAAACCCGGGTCAAGGAATACATGATTGCCTTCCTGGTGCTCGAGACCATGATGGTCGGGGTGTTCTCCTCTCTCGATCTGGTGATTTTCTACCTGTTCTTCGAAGGTACGCTGATCCCCATGTTCCTGATCATCGGAGTCTGGGGTGGACCGGGACGGGTCTACGCCACATTCAAATTCTTCCTCTACACCCTGTTGGGATCGGTGCTGTTCCTGCTCGCCATCTTGGCCATGTACCAGGCGGCCGGCACGACCAGCATTCCCTCCCTGCTGGCCTTTGATTTCCCCTTTGAGACCCAGCGCTGGCTGTGGCTGGCGCTGTTCGCCTCCTTCGCCGTCAAGGTACCCATGTGGCCGGTCCATACCTGGCTGCCCGATGCCCATGTGGAGGCGCCCACGGCGGGCTCCATGGTGCTGGCCGGCGTGCTGCTGAAATTCGGCGGCTACGGGTTCCTGCGCTTCTCTCTGCCGATGTTCCCCGAGGCCAGCGCTTTCTTCACGCCGATGGTGTTCACACTCAGCATCATCGCGATTATCTACACGTCCCTGGTGGCGCTCGCCCAGGAGGACATGAAGAAGCTCATCGCCTATTCGTCGGTGGCGCATATGGGCTTCGTCACCATCGGGCTGTTCTCGGTCAATACCCAGGGCGTCGAGGGCGCGATTCTGGTCATGCTGAGCCATGGCTTTGTCTCGGCGGCGCTGTTCCTCTGTGTCGGTGTGGTTTATGACCGCATCCATTCGCGGCGGATCGACAGCTACGGCGGGCTCGTCCACCGCATGCCGCTGTACGCCTTTGTCTTTTTGCTGTTTGCCCTGGCCTCGGTTGGCCTGCCGGGAACCTCGGGCTTTGTCGGCGAGTTTCTCACCCTGGTCGGCGTCTATCAGGTCAACACCGGGGTGGCGCTGCTCGCGACCTTCGGCCTTATCCTCGGGCCGGCCTATATGCTGTGGCTGTATCGCCGGGTGGTTTTCGGTGAGCTTACCAAGGACGAACTCAAGGAAATTCTCGATTTGAACCCGCGCGAAATTGCCATTTTCACGCCAATGATTCTGCTGGTCATGCTGCTTGGCATTTACCCCGAACCCTTTCTTGAGGTGATCCGGGTGTCGGTGGAAAATCTCATTACGCAGGCCGGCGGGACAGCGGACGGCGTTCAAGCTGCCTCCCTGGCCCAGGTTGTGGAGTAGGGCGGCGCCATGTCCATGACTGCACTCACGCCGGTTTTTGCTGAAATCTGGCTCGCCATCGCCGGCCTCGCCTTGTTGATGGTCGGCGCCTTCAGGGGTGACAAATCGACAAGGCTGGTGATCGCGCTGACCACCGTTGCCTTTGCCGTCGCCCTCATTCTGGTGCTCATCCCGGGACCGGGCACGACCATCGTTTTCAACGGCCTGTTCATCGCCGATTCCTTCGCGGTTTTCATGAAGTCGCTGATTTTGATCGGCGCTGGACTGACCCTGGTTCTCGGCCTGGGATTCATCCGCCGCGAGAAGATGGAGCGGATCGAATATCCGGTGCTGCTGCTGTTCGCCACTCTGGGCATGATGATGATGGTCTCGGCGAACGATCTTATCTCGCTCTATATGGGGCTGGAATTGCAGAGCCTGGCGCTTTATGTGATCGCCGCCTTCCAGCGCGATTCCCTGCGCTCGACCGAGGCGGGTCTGAAATATTTCGTCCTCGGCTCCCTGGCCTCGGGCATGCTGCTGTACGGCTGCTCCCTGGTCTATGGCTTCACCGGCGCCACGTGGTTTGAATCCCTGGCCCTGCTGTTCGCCGACGGCGGTCATGGTGTGGTGTCGGCCGGGGTTGTGATCGGGATCGTGTTCATTGTCGCCGGTCTCGCCTTCAAAGTCTCGGCGGCGCCGTTCCATATGTGGACGCCTGACGTCTACGAGGGCGCACCGTCGCCGGTCACGGCCTTCTTCTCGGTAGCGCCCAAGATTGCCGCCATGGCGTTGCTCCTGCGAGTCATGATGCAGCCCTTCGGCGGACTGGCAGATCAATGGCTGCAGATCATTGTCTTCATTTCGATCGCGTCCATGGTGCTCGGCGCCTTCGCGGCGCTGCCGCAAAATAATATCAAGCGGCTGCTCGCCTATAGTTCGATCGGACATGTGGGCTATGCGCTGCTCGGGCTTGCCGCCGGTTCGGTTAGCGGGATTCGCGGCATCCTGTTGTATCTGGCGATCTATCTCGCCATGTCGGTCGGCGTCTGGGGCTGCGTGCTGGCCATGCGCCGGCAAAACCGCATGGTCGAGGGCATCAGCGATCTCGCCGGCCTGTCACGCAGCAATCCCATGCTGGCCATGGCCATGGCTATTTTCATGTTCGCCATGGCAGGCATTCCGCCGCTCGCCGGGTTCTTTGGGAAATTCTATATTTTCCTCAGCGTCATCGAGGCCGGCCTGTACGGCCTGGCAGTAGTCGGCGTGCTGTCGAGCGTGGTGGCGGCCTATTATTATCTGCGCATCGTCAAGGTGATGTATTTCGACGAGGCGGCCGATCCCTTCGATAGCCCCATGGGCCGCGAAGTCTCTGTCATCGTCGGGGCGACGGCTCTGTTTGTCCTGTTCTTCTTTGTCTATCCGGCGCCGCTGTTGCAAGGGGCGCAGGCGGCTGCTACCGCCCTGTTTCCATGATCCTGGAGATCGATCTGTCGCCGCCCTTCCGGGTGATCCGGTTTGATGACATCGGCAGCACCAGCGACGAGGCCAAGCAGCTCGCCGAGGCGGGGGCCGCGCACGGCACCCTGGTTTGGGCCGCATCCCAGAGCCAGGGCAGGGGTCGGCGCGGCAATAGCTGGCATTCGCCGCCCGGCAATCTCTATGTCTCCCTGGTGCTGCGGCCTGATTGCGTGCCCGCCCAGGCCATGCAGCTTACGTTCGTTGCTTCCCTTGCTCTCGCAGATACGATCGCGGCTTTCGCACCGGCGAGCGCCGAGGTGACCTGCAAATGGCCCAATGACGTTTTCATCAATCATCAAAAAACCGCCGGGCTGCTGCTCGAATCCTCGACCAGCGGAGGCGCTGGCCTGGACTGGCTGGTGATCGGCATGGGGGTCAATATCGCCCATGCTCCCGATGATGTGAGCCAACCGGTGACCTCGCTTGAGGCGGAAGGCTGTACGGATCTCACCCCCGGCCGATTGCTTGAGGCTTTTTGCGCCTGTTTCACCGAACATTACAAGCAATGGCTCGATGACGGCTTCGCTTCGCAGCGTGAAGCCTGGCTGCTTCGCGCCGAAGGCCGGGGCGGCCCGGTGACGGTCAATCTCGAAGGCGAATCATTCGCCGGCCGCTTTGTCGATTTAGACGAGACTGGCGCGCTGATCGTCGATACGGTGAATTCAGGGCGTCGCGTGGTCACCGCCGGCGAGGTTTTCATCTTATGAGCGATAAGCTCCTGCTCGCCATTGACGCGGGCAACACCAACACGGTGTTCGGGATTTACCAGGGCGAGCAACAACGCGGCCAATGGCGCGCCGAGACACGGGCGGGGCGCACCGCCGACGAATATGCCGTTTGGCTCAATCAACTGCTCGGCCAGGCCGGCATCGAGCCGGACCAAATCAACGCCGCGATCATCGCCAGCGTGGTGCCGGAGACGATCTATCATCTGCGTAGCCTGTGCCAGGCTAATTTCGATTGCGAGCCCCTGATCGTCGGCGAAAACGTCGATATCGGCGTCGAGCTTGCCGTGGACAATCCCCGTGAAGTCGGCGCCGACCGGGTGGTCAACGCGGTCGCCGCCCACAGTCGCTATCCGGGGGCGCTGATCGTCATCGACTTCGGCACGGCGACGACCTTCGACGTGATCGACGCCTCCGGCGCCTATCGTGGCGGCGCCATCGCACCGGGCATCAACCTATCCCTCGAGGCCTTGCACAGGGCCGCCGCCCAATTACCACGAGTGGCCGCTAAGAAACCCCAAGCGGTGATTGGCACGGCGACCACGCCGATGATGCAGTCGGGTGTCTACTGGGGCTACGTCGGGCTGATCGAGGGCCTGGTCCAGCGCATCAAGAACGAGTTCGGTGAGCCCATGACGGTGATCGCCACAGGCGGTCTGGCGCCCCTGTTCCATGTGGCGACCGAGGCCATCGAGCAGATTGACGCCGATCTCACCATGCGCGGCCTGTTGGAAATTTACCGGCGAAACCATAAGGATTCGACATGAGCGACGAGCTGCTTTTTTTACCGCTCGGCGGCGCCGGCGAAATCGGCATGAACCTCAACCTCTACTGCTTTGATGACCAGTGGTTGATGGTCGATCTCGGCATCACCTTCGCCGACGAACAGCTGCCGGGCATCGACGTCATCCTGCCCGACCCGGCCTTCATCGTCGAGCGGCGCGACAAGCTCGTCGGCCTGGTGCTCACCCATGCCCATGAAGATCATCTCGGTGCGGTGGTCTATCTCTGGTCGCGGCTGAAATGCCCGGTCTATGCAACGCCCTTCACCGCCGCCGTCCTGCGCCGCAAGATCGCGCGCGACGGCGCAACCTATGGCGCCAAGGAAATGGAAGTCATCGAGGTGCCCCTAGGCGCCCGCTTCACCCTGGGGCCGTTCGATATCGAATATATTGCGCTCACCCATTCCATCCTCGAGCCCAACGCCCTGGCTATCCGCACGCCCCAGGGCCTGCTCCTGCATACCGGCGATTGGAAGCTCGACCCGGATCCGGTGATCGGCGATGTCACCGACGAAGACGCCTTCACCGCGCTTGGCGAGGAAGGCGTGCTCGCCATGATCTGCGATTCGACCAATGTGCTGCGCGACGGCGTATCGGGCTCCGAGGCCGATTTGCTGGAACCCCTGAGCACGATCATCGCCGGCGCCACCGGGATCGTGGCGGTGGGCTGCTTCGCCTCCAACGTGGCGCGGGTCGAGACCATTTGCAAAGCCGCCGAGGCCAACGGCCGCCAAGTCGCCCTGATCGGGCCCTCCCTATGGCGGATCACCGAAGCGGCGCGCGAGACCGGCTATCTGGAAAACGTGCCGGCCTTTCTCGACGCCCGCGATGTCGGCCATCTACCCGACGACAAGCTGCTCTATATCTGCACCGGCAGTCAGGGCGAGCCGCGCGCCGCCCTGTCGCGAATATCCGAGAGCGATCACCCGCAACTCACCCTCGGCAAGGGCGATATGGCGATCTTCTCGTCGAAGATCATTCCCGGCAATGAACTCGCCATCAATCGCCTGCATAACCGGCTGATCGCCCTGGGTGTCGAAGTGGTCACCGAGGATGACCATTTCATCCATGTCTCGGGCCACCCCTGCCGCGACGAGCTGTCGCGCATGTATAGCTGGGTCAAGCCGGAGATTTCCGTGCCGGTCCATGGCGAAGCGCGCCACTTGGTCGAGCATGTGGAGTTCGCCCGCTCGCTGCAGGTTGCCCAGGCGGTGCTGGTGCAGAACGGCGCCCTGGTGCGCCTGGCGCCGGGCCCGGCCGAGGTGGTCGACCATGTGCATTCCGGCCGGCTGATCATCGACGGCAATGCTCTGGTCAGCGCCGACAGCCCGACCGTTCAGGAACGCCGGCGCTTGATGTGGAACGGCGTCGCCTTCGTCACCCTGGTGATCGACGAGGAGGGCACACTACTCGCCGATCCCAAGATCACCGCCCAGGGGCTGTTTCATCCCGACCAGGAGAAGGCGGAATGTCAGGCCGTTCTTGCCGGCGCGGCGGCGGATATACGCGAAGCCATGGCCGGTGAGGCGAGCGGTGATGATGCGAAATTTCGCGACATCGCGCGAATCGCCGTGCGCCGCCGCCTCAAGGGCAGCCACGACAAACGCCCGGTGGTGGAAATTCAGATCGTCCGTCTGTAGGGCGATAGGGTAGGATGGAACAATGATCGGACGGCTTAATCATGTGGCCATCGTGGTGCCCGATTTGGCGGCTGCGACGGCAATCTACCGTGACACTCTGGGGGCAACGGTCTCGCAACCGGCGGATATGCCAGAGCACGGCGTCACCACCGTGTTTGTCGAGCTTGCCAACACCAAGATCGAGCTGCTCCAGCCCCTCGGTAAGGAGTCGCCCGTGGCGCCCTTCCTTGAGCGCAACCCGGCCGGCGGCATGCATCATGTCTGCTACGAGGTCGAGGATATCCTGGCCGCCCGCGACCGGTTGGCCGGGCAGGGGGCGCGGATACTGGGCGACGGCGAGCCGCGCATCGGCGCCCATGGCAAGCCGGTGCTGTTCCTCCATCCAAAGGACTTCTGCGGCGTTCTGGTCGAGCTGGAACAAGCCTGACCCATGAGCCTGTTCGGCGCGCTAGTTGTCTTCATCATTGCCTGGTGGATGGTGTTTTTCATCACCCTGCCGTTCGGCGTGACCCGGAATGAAAACCCCGAGGTTGGCCATGATCCGGGGGCGCCGGAAAAACCACGCCTGATCCTCAAGGCGTTCATCACCACGGTGATCGCCGGCAGCCTGACCGGCGGTCTGGCCGCGGCGGTCGAATACGAGCTGATCGATATCCGCCAGATGCTGTTTTTTTAAGACAATGAGCTATTGCCTCTCATCCCGGGGCCACGAGTGGCATGGCCCCTATCACGATCACGAATACGGCTTTCCCATTGCCGACGACAACCGTCTGTTCGAGCGTCTGGTGCTGGAAATTAACCAGGCCGGCCTGTCCTGGCTCACCATCCTGGTGAAAAAGCAGAATTTTCAGAACGCCTTCGACGGCTTCGACATCGACAAGGTGGCCGCCTATGGCGAGGCCGAGCGCGCCCGGCTGCTGGCCGACGCGGGCATCATCCGCAACCGGCTCAAAGTCAATGCGGCGATCGAGAATGCACGACGCATCCAGGGTCTGCAGGCCAGCCACGGCAGCTTCAAGGCCTGGCTCGACGCCCACCACCCGCTGGATAAGCCGGCCTGGGTCAAGCTGTTCAAGCAGACCTTCAAATTCACCGGCGGCGAGATCACCGGCGAATTCCTCATGAGCACCGGCTATCTGCCCGGCTCTCACGATGAAGACTGTCCAATCTTTACAGAAATTTCGGCGCTTCAACCGCCCTGGATGTCCGTTTGACCTGCTAATAGTTCGTATGCTAAATTATTTGTCTTAGTTCTTAATTGAGCGAGACCTGTTATGGACAAGGCTGAACGGCTGCACGCCTTTGCCGTCACACTTGGCGACGTCGCCCGGCTGTGGCGCGGGCAAATCGGCAATCGGCTACGGCCCAGCGGTTTGAGCTTCATGCAATGGCTCACTCTGTCGCAATTGTCGCGCGCCGAGGCCGATGTGGTGCAGAAGGACCTTGCCGCCCTGGTCACCATCGAAGGCCCGACTATGGTCGGCATCCTCGATAGGCTGGTTAAGTCGGGCTTTGTCGAGCGTCGGCAGTCGCCCCAGGATCGCCGCGCCAACACGGTTCACCTGACCGATGACGGCCAGCAAAAGCTGCAGGAGATCGAAGGTGACTTACGGGCTTTGCGCGAGGAGATGCTCGCCGGTTTGTCGAGTGCGGATCTGGAAACCGGCACGCGCCTGCTCAAGCATATTGCCGAGCGCGCCCAAAAACGACCGGCGCCATGACCGCCGCAGCATCAGAATTGCGGGGCCGCGGCGCGGCGCGTTTCGCGCGTATTGTCCTGCTCGGCGGCATGCTCGTCGGTCTCGGCCTGTGGGCGGCGGATTGGATGCACGACGCGGTACTCTACGTCCATGAGACCGATGCGCGGATCAGCGCCGACATGGTGTCTGTCAGCAGCCGGGTCGCCGGCCGGGTGATCGAGCGGCCGATCCGCAGCGGCAGCGTGGTCACCCTCGGCGATACCCTGGCGGTGATTGACGACCGGGTCAGCCAAACCCTGCTCGATGAATTGCTCGCCGAGCTCGACCGGATCGATGCGGAGATGTCGGAACGGGACGCCGAGATCACCATGATCGATCAAACCACCAAGAGCCGATATGCGAGCGAACAGGCGCGGCTGGCGGCGGCCCAGGCCCTGGTCGAGGCGGTCGAGGTCGAGTTCAACTACGCGAAGCTTGAGTTTAAGCGCGCGGAAACCCTGGCGACAGGCGGCGTTGTTTCCATCCAACGGCTGGATAAGGCGCGCAACGACTATTTGACCACCCAGAAAGAACTGGTGAGTGCCACAGCCCAGGTTGCCACGGCCCAGGCGATGCTTGGCGAGGCCCAGGCGGCGCGCCGTGAGATCGACCTGATCGTGCGCGAGAGGGAAACCCTGATACGCCGCAAGGCGGAAGTGCGGGCGCGCATTGAGCGCCAACAGATCGACATCGCGGACCGCGTCATCGCCAGCCCGCTCCAGGGCGTGGTGAGCCGGGCCTTTGTCGAGGTCGGCGAATATATCCAGCCCGGACAGCGCATCGCCCTGGTCCATGACCCCCGCAAGATTTACGTCGAGGCCAACATTCGCGAGACCGATATCGCGCGACTGTCACTTGAGCAGACTGTGCGGCTCGAAGTCGACGCCTATCCCGAGATGCTTTTCGAGGGACGCATCAAGATGATCGGCGCGGCGGCGACCAGCGTATTCGCCCTGCTGCCCAATCCCAACCCGAGCGGCAACTTCACCAAGGTCACCCAGCGTTTGCCGGTGCGCATCTCGGTCGATCAGGTCGACGGCATGCTGCGCCCGGGGATGATGGTCGAGGTTTTCATCCTAATCGATGAAGACGCGAGCAGCCCGCTCTGGTGGTTCCAAAGCCAGTGACTCAGGTAGCCGATCATAAATGGATGGCGACCATAACCGTCTCTCTTGGCATGATCGCTTCGATCATGGCCTCGACCATGGTCAATGTCGCCATCGCCGATATCATGGGCTCCTACGGGGTCGGCCAGGACCGCGTTCATTGGCTGGTCACCGGCTTTCTCTCGGCGACTACGGTCTGCATGCTGCTCAATGCCTGGTTCGTCGTCAATCTGGGGGCGCGCAACACCTTCATCCTGGCCTCGGTTTTATTCACCGCCGCCTCCATCCTCGGCCAGGTCGCGCCCAATTTCGAAACCGTGGTGGTGGCGCGCGTTGCCCAAGGTGCCTGCGCCGGGCTGATCCAGCCGCTCGGCCTGAACGTCATCTTCCAGGCTTTCTCCCGGGCCGAGAGGGGCAAGGCTATGGGCATGTTTGGCTTCGGCGTCATGGTCGGCCCCGCCCTCGGACCGATCATCGGCGGCGCCATCGTCGATGTGGTCGATTGGCATTTCGTCTTCACCGGCGCCATACCCTTTATGGCGCTCGGCGCGGTCATGGCGACCCGCTATCTGCCCGGGCGCGACGCTAACGTTGCGCGTATGCCGCTCAACTGGGTGAGTTTTCTGCTCGTCGCCGGTGCCGTGGGGTTCGTGCTGAACGGCATCTCCAGCGGTCAGCGCTCCGGCTGGGGTTCCACGACCGTATTGTCGCTGTTTCTGGCCGCAGCCCTGGCCGCTATCGCATTCATTGAGGTCGAGAGCCGTACCAAACGCCCCTTGCTCAACCTCAAGCTGTTCACCCATCGCTCCTTCACGGTCACCTCCCTGGTCGCCTTTGTGTTTGGCGCGGGCATGTTCGGGACGTTCTATTTGATGCCGATCTTCGTTCGCACCATCCAGGGCTATACCGGCACCAAGACCGGCCTGCTGCTGTTGATCGCCAATCTGCCGAGCTTCGTGGTGTTTCCCATTGCCGGCTGGATCGCCCAGCGCGTCCGGCCGGTCTATCCCATCGCCGCCGGCATGCTGATGTTCGGCCTGTCGGCCCTGGCCTTGTCCCGGGTCGACGTCAACACCAGTTTCGCCTACATGGCGGGATGGAACGCGCTTGGCATGACCGCCCTGGCGCTGGTCATGCCGGCGCTGTCTTCGGCGGCGTTGCAGGATCTCGATGCGGAGCTGCTGCCCTTCGGCGCCGGCACCATGACTTTCATCCGCATGCTCGGCGGCGCCATGGGGGTTGGCTGCCTGGCGATCATCCTCGAGATGCGCATGCTGTTTCACTCCGACGCCATTACCGCTACCCAGGTCGCCGAGAGCGGCACCACCGGCGGCCTGCTCTCCAGCGTCGTCGATCTGCTGGCGCGGGGCGGGGTCTCGGCGGCGGAACAATGGCCCTACGCCTATATTTATCTCGGCGAAATGATTGCCGCCCACGCCGACAGCATGGCCTTCCGCGACGGCTATCTTGTGCTGGCGGTGGCCTTCGCCGTGGCGACGCTCTGTGCTCTCACCCTGGCGGGCAGCAAGGCGATCGGCGCAAGGGTTTCTTAAGGGTCGCAATTCATACTGCCGCCATGATGCGGTTTCTTATGACTTTGAGTGTCGCGATATTGATTGTGGGCGGCCCCGCGGGGGCGGCGCATCTTTCCATTAAGGCAGAGGATTGCGCCGAGATGGTGGCCCATGTGCCCCTCGATGATGTCGCCTATCAGCCGGGGACAGACGGCTTCGGGGGCAGCGTGTTGCCCGCCGACATCAACAATACCGGGCGCATCGACTACAACACCGACGATCTTATCATAACCATCGGCCACCCGTTGATCGCCATCGATGGGCAGCTCGGCGATCAGGAAGTCTTCGTTGAGGGCGGCGGCGAGATCAGGCCATACGGCGCCGAATTAGACGCCGGCTATGTCACCCTGCAAGATGGCGAAGTCTATTTTAACGACCAGCGCCTGACCGACAACGAAGCCCGCATCGTCGCCGCCGCCTGTGCCGAGGGGCAATAAACCCCAGGGCGCGATTGAATTTCTACCGGCCTTTGCCTAGACTCCCCCCTCTTCAATCTTTTCTAATTGAGTGTTTTGGGAGTCCCGATGCGCCTTTCCCGTTATTTCATGCCGACGATCAAGGAGACACCCGCCGAGGCGAAGATCGCCTCGCACCGCCTGATGCTGCGCGCCGGCATGATCCGGCAATCGAGCGCCGGCATCTATTCCTGGCTGCCCACGGGCTTTCGCGTGCTCAAGCGCATCGAGCAGATCGTGCGCGAGGAAATGAACGCGGCGGGCTGTCACGAAATGCTCATGCCGACCATCCAGCCCGCTGATCTCTGGCGGGAATCTGGGCGCTACGACGATTATGGCCCGGAAATGCTCCGCATCAAGGACCGCCACGACCGTGACATGCTCTATGGCCCAACCAACGAGGAGCAGATCACCGAAATCTTCAGAAACGCGGTCAAAAGCTATCGCGATCTGCCGCGCAACCTCTATCACATTCAATGGAAATTCCGCGACGAGATACGCCCGCGCTTCGGCATCATGCGCGGCCGCGAGTTCTATATGAAGGACGCCTACAGTTTCGACATCGATTATGCGTCCGCCAAGCGGTCCTACAACAAAATGTTCGTCTCCTACCTTCGAGTGTTCGCCCGCATGGGGCTCAAGGCGGTGCCCATGGCAGCGGAGTCAGGCCCCATCGGCGGCGACCTAAGCCACGAATTCGTCATACTCGCCGACACCGGCGAAAGCGCCGTCTACTGTCACCGCGCCCTGCTTGAGCGCGATGTGCTGGGCAGCAAAATTGACTTCGAGAGCAATCTCGAACCCATCGTCGCCGACTGGACCAGCCACTATGCGGCGACCGATGATAAACACGATCCCGACAATTGCCCGGTGGCGCCCGGCGACCTTGTCACGGCGCGGGGCATCGAGGTCGGCCATATCTTCTATTCCGACACCAAATATTCCGACGCCATGAATTGCCGGGTGGATACGCCCGACGGCCAATCCGTCGCGGTGCATAGCGGCTCCTACGGCATCGGCGTATCACGCCTGGTCGGCGCCATCATCGAGGCGAGCCACGACGACGACGGCATCATCTGGCCTGAGTCCGTCGCCCCCTTCGCGGTCGGCCTGATCGACCTCAAGCCCAGCGACGATGCCTGCGCCGCCGCCTGCGACGATCTCTACGGCAAGCTCGTTGCGGCCGGTCTCGAAGTGCTGCATGACGACACCGACGACCGCGCCGGCGCCAAATTCGCCGCCATGGATCTGATCGGTCTGCCCTGGCAGCTCATCGTCGGTCCGCGCGGTGTTAAAGAGGGCAAGGTCGAGCTCAAACGCCGGGCGACCGGCGAGCGCGAAGAGCTCTCCATCGAGGCGGCAATTTCAAAGCTCACCGGCTAACCAGCCATGTTCTCCGCATTCGAATGGCTGGTGGCAATGCGCTATCTCGGGGCGCGGCGTCAAGAGGGCTTTGTCTCGGTCATCGCCGTGTTCTCCTTCCTCGGTATTACGCTCGGCGTTGCCGCGCTGATCATCGTCATGTCGGTGATGAACGGCTTTCGCCATGAACTGCTGACCCGCATCCTCGGCGTCAACGGCCATATCACGGTCTATGGCTTTAACGGCGAGCTGGTCGATTACACGCCCCTGACAGTCGCCCTGGCGGACATCGACGGCGTGGTGCGGGCGATGCCGATTATCGACGGCCAGGTGCTGGCGACGGCAGGCGGCGGACAGACCACGGGCGCCATGGTGCGCGGTCTGCGGCCGGCCGATCTGGCTAATCATGACGTCATAGCTGCGGCGATCACCGAAGGCGGGCTCGATCGCTTCCGCACGGGCGAGGGGGTGCTGATCGGCGAACGCATGGCCCTGCGCCTGGGCCTGGCTATCGGCGATGACATCACGCTGCTGTCGCCGCGCGGTATGCCGACGGTATTCGGCACGGTGCCGCGCAGCGCCGCCTATACGGTGGTCGGCACCTTCAACGTCGGCATGTACGAATACGACAACAGCTTCCTGTTCATGCCGCTCGATGCGGCGCAGATTTATTTCCGCTTGCCCGGCGCGGTCACCGGCATCGAGCTGACAGCGGAGAACCCCACCGACATTGTCGACCTCAAACGGGCGGTTATCGCCCAGGTCGCGGCGCGCGGCACGATCTGGGACTGGCAGCAGGCCAACGAGCAGTTCTTCGGCGCCGTCAAGGTCGAGCGCAACGTCATGTTCCTCATCCTCACCCTGATCATCCTGGTCGCCGCCTTCAACATCATCTCGAGCCTGATCATGCTGGTCAAAGACAAGGGCCGCGATATTGCCATCCTGCGCACCATGGGGGCGACCCGGGGGACGGTGATGCGCATCTTCCTGCTTACCGGGGCCAGTATCGGCGTTATCGGCACGGCCATGGGCAGCCTCGCGGGCATCACCTTCGCCCTCAATCTCGAGACCATCCGGCGCTGGATCGAGGGGCTCGCCGGGATCGATCTGTTTCAGGCGGAAATATATTTCCTCTCCAAACTGCCGTCGCGCATCGATTGGGATGAAGTGCTGATCGTGGTCGCCATGTCCCTGGTGCTGTCCCTGCTGGCCACCCTGTACCCGGCCTGGCGCGCCGCCCGGCTCGATCCGGTCGAGGCTCTCCGTTATGAGTGAACCGGCTTTACGTCTGGACAATGTCAGCCGTTGCTTCGAACTTGGCGGCGGTCGCCTTGAGGTGCTTCGCGGCGTCTCCATGGCGCTTGACCCCGGTGAGCTGGTCGCCCTGGTCGGCCCGTCCGGGGCAGGAAAGTCCACCCTACTTCAAGTGGCCGGCCTGCTCGAGCCGCCCGACGGCGGGGAGGTCCATATCGACGGCGCGCCTTGCGGCAATCTGAGCGACGGCGAGCGCACGCGCCTGCGGCGCGACACCCTCGGTTTCGTCTATCAGTTTCATCATCTGTTGCCGGAGTTTTCGGCGCTTGAGAACGTCATGCTGCCGAGGCTGATCGCCGGGGAGAGCAAAACCTCGGCCCGCGGCAGGGCGAGCGAGCTGCTCGCTCAACTCGGCCTTGAGGCGCGGGCAGATCACCGGCCGGCGCGGCTCTCCGGCGGTGAACAGCAGCGGGTAGCCCTCGCCCGCGCCCTGGCCAACCGGCCTCGGTTGTTGCTGGCCGACGAGCCCACCGGCAACCTCGATCACGGCACCGCCATGAATGTGTTCGACAGTCTTACGGCTCTGGTTCGCGAAACCGGCGTCGCCGCCCTGGTCGCCACCCATAATATGGAACTGGCGGGCAAGATGGACCGGGTGCTTGCCCTGGAAGACGGAATTGTTACGATTCAATAAGAACGGCCAATAAGGGCAAGTTATCCACAACATCTTGTGGGGTTGGCATTCTGTTCGCGCTGACTTTGGCAGTGTCCTGTGCGATCTTCGATCACCATGCCGCATGCCGATTTTGTTCATCTGAGGGTTCATTCCGCTTTCTCCCTGTCGGAAGGGGCGATCCTGATTTCCGATCTGATCGGCCTCTGCGAACGCCACGCCATGCCGGCGGTGGCGGTGACCGATTCGGGCAATCTGTTCGGCGCCATGCAGTTCTCAGAGACCGCCTTCAAGGCCGGTGTCCAGCCGATCATCGGTTGCCTGCTGCCGCTTGCCGCCCAGGACGGCCAGGGAGAGCCTGACGGGCTTCCCGTCCTGGCTCAGAACGAGACCGGCTACGGCAACTTGGTCAAGCTGGTGAGCCATGCCTTTCTCGAGTCGGAGCCCGGCGAGGCGCCGCATATCACTTGGGAATATCTCGAAGCCCATAGCGAGGGGTTGATCTCCCTGACCGGCGGCGTCGGTGGCCCCATCGGGCGGCTGCTTGCCAACGGACAAGCCCCGGCGGCGGAGGCCGCACTGGGGCGCCTGCAATCGCTGTTTCCCAACCGTCTCTACATAGAGCTTACCCGTCACGGTCTCGACGATGGGAAACGCATGGAACCGGCGCTGCTGCAAATGGCTTACGACAACGATTTGCCCCTGGTCGCCACCAATGACGTTTATTTCGCCGATGTCGCCATGCATGAGGCCCATGAGGCGCTGCTCTGCATCGCCCAGGGCGTCACCCTGAACAACGATCAACGGCGGCGGGTGAATGCCGAGCATTACTTCAAATCGCCTGCCGAGATGCGCGCCCTGTTCGCCGATCTGCCCGAAGCCATCGACAATACGCTGGTCATCGCCCGGCGCTGCGCGGCTCGGGCGCCGGCCCATGCGCCGATCCTGCCGGCGTTCCCCGAACTCGACGGGGTGAGCGAAGCGGAAGCGCTGCGCAAGCAAGCCGCCGCCGGTCTGGAGAAACGCCTCATCGACCATGTCTTTACGTCCGCGATGAGCGCCGCGGATCAGGAAATCGCGGCGCAGACCTATCGCGAGCGGCTCGAATTCGAGCTCGGCGTGATCAACAAGATGGAGTATCCGGGCTACTTCCTGATTGTCGCCGAGTTCATCCATTGGGCCAAGGAGCACGACATTCCGGTCGGGCCGGGCAGGGGGTCGGGCGCCGGATCGGTGGTCGCCTGGGCGCTGACCATTACCGACCTTGATCCCTTGCGCTTCGGCCTGCTGTTCGAGCGTTTCCTCAATCCGGAACGCATATCGATGCCCGATTTCGATATCGATTTCTGTGAAGACCGGCGCGACGAGGTGATCGCTCATGTCCAGGAGGAATACGGCCGCGATCAGGTCGCCCAGATCATCACTTTCGGCACGCTCCGCGCCCGCGCCGCCCTGCGCGATGTGGGCCGCGTACTGGAGATGCCTTACAGCCAGGTCGACCGTATCTGCAAGATGGTTCCCAACAACCCGGCCGATCCGGTAACTCTGGACCAGGCCATCAAATCCGAAGCGCCGATCCGCGCCGCCCGAGACGAGGACGAGGCCGTGGCTAGGCTGCTCACCATGGCGCTCAAGCTCGAGGGGCTCTATCGCCACGCCTCGACCCATGCCGCCGGCGTGGTGATCGGCGACCGCCCGCTCGCCGAGCTGGTGCCGCTCTATCGCGACCCGCGCTCGGATATGCCGGTGACGCAATTCTCCATGAAGGATGTCGAGCGCGCCGGGCTGGTGAAATTCGACTTCCTCGGCCTCAAGACCCTGACCGTGCTCGACCGGACCCAACGTCTGCTGGCGGCACGCGGCGTCGACATTGAATTGTCGCACCTGCCGCTCGATAACGCCGATACCTACGCCATGCTCGGGCGCGGCGAGACTGTCGGCGTGTTCCAGTTGGAAAGCTCGGGCATGCGCGATGTGCTGACCAAGCTCAAGCCCGACGCCTTCGAGGTGATTATCGCCCTGGTCGCCCTCTACCGGCCGGGACCGATGGACAACATCCCCAAATTCATCGCCTGCAAGCAGGGCCGCGAGCCGGCCGACTATCTGCATCCGATGCTGGAAGACACCCTCAAGGAGACCTTCGGGGTCATCGTCTATCAGGAACAGGTGATGGAAATCGCCCGGGTGCTTTCGGGCTTTACCCTGGGCCAGGCCGATATTCTGCGCCGCGCCATGGGCAAAAAAGACAAGGTCGAGATGGCCGCCCAGCGCAAAGCCTTCATTACCGGCGCCATGAAAAACGACGTGCCGGAATGGCAAGCGGGAAGCATTTTCGACCTGGTCGATAAATTCGCCGGCTACGGCTTCAACAAGAGCCATGCGGCAGCCTATGCCTTGATTGCTTATCAGACCGCTTATTTCAAAGCCAACTACCCGGTTGAGTTTTTCGCCGCCTCCATGAGCCTTGAGTTGGGCAATACGGACAAGCTCAGCATCTTCCGAAAGGACCTGGAGGATACCGGCATCACCCTGTTGCAACCGGATGTGAACCATTCCGGGGCGGGTTTTCTGGTCGATGAGGACGAGGCGGGCAAGCCGGCCATCCGCTACGCCCTGGCAGCGATCAAGAACGTCGGCGAAACGGCCATGCAGGCCCTGGTCGATGAGCGTGCGGCAAAGGGGCCCTATAAAGACCTGTTCGACTTCGCCGGCAGGCTTGATCCCAGGGTGATCAACAAGCGACAGATCGAAAACCTCGCCCGGGCCGGCGCCTTCGATTGTCTGGAGCCCAACCGCGCCAGGGTTCATGCCGCCGCCGAATTGCTGACGCGCCACGCCCATGCCATGGCTGAAGAGCGCGACAGCAATCAAGTCAGCCTGTTTGGCGGCGGCGATGAGGATGATCGCTGTTCCGCCCTGGCGCCGCCCGACCTGCCCGACATCACTCCATGGACGAAGCATGAGAGAGGCCAGCAGGCGTTCGACGCCGTCGGCTTCTACCTCTACGAGCATCCCCTGGAAGCCTTTGAGAATGAACTCCAGCAGCTCAAGGTGACGCCCATTGCCGAGATAAACGAGCTGGTCAGTCGCGACAATCCACCCATGCTCACTATCGCGGGTATCATGGCGAGCAAGCAGGAACGGCGCGGCGCGCGCGGGCGCTTCGCCTTTATCACCCTGTCCGATCCAAGCGGCGAGATCGAAGTCGCCCTGTTCGCCGAAATTCTCGAGGCCAGCCGGGAACTGCTCGATACCGGCGCCCCGTTATTGATCAAGGCCAGCGCCCAGCCCGAAGGCGATCAGCTGCGCGTCAATGCCATATCGGTTAAGTCTCTCAACGAGGCCGTCGCCAAGACCGCCTGCGATCTCGAAGTGCATATGGTCGAGGCCCCGGCACTCGCCAGTTTACAGGATATTCTAGCCCGCGCCGGGTCGGGGCGGGGGCGGGTGACCCTGGTGATCGATCTCGACGATAAGGAGGTCGAGGTGACGATTCCCGGCGGCTTTGGCGTCACCCCGAGATTACGCGCTGAAATTGAAGAATTCCCCGGCGTTTCCGGCGTTAGCCAGAAATAAGAATTTCCCTTGCGGCGCGGGCGGGGAAGCTTTAGAACCTGCCTTTCTAAGCGATCCCTGGATCCGACGCTTCTGTCGGGCTCAAATTCACACGCGGGACTTCGGCGCGTTGGGTCAATCCCCATCACGTCGCTCCGGTGTCCGGATGTTAAATCGGACCACTCTCGCGGACGTGCAACCGGAAAAGGAAACGACAATATGGCTTTGCCAGAGTTCACTATGCGCCAGCTTCTCGAAGCTGGCGTCCATTTCGGCCACCAGACACGACGCTGGAACCCGAAAATGGGCCCCTATATTTTTGGCATCCGCGGCGGTGCCCATATCATCGATCTTCAGCAGACCGCACCGTTGCTCCATCGCGCCCTCAAGCTGGTGCGCGACACCGTGGCCGGGGGCAGCCGGGTGCTGTTCGTCGGCACCAAGCGTCAGGCGACCGATCTGATTGCCGAATCCGCCAAAAGCTGTGGCCAGTACTATGTCAATCACCGCTGGCTCGGCGGCATGTTGACCAACTGGAAGACCGTCTCGGTCTCGATCCGGCGCCTGCGCGAACTCGATGAGCAGCTCGAACAGGAAAACACCGGCCAGGAAAGTACCGGCCTGACCAAGAAAGAATTGCTGCAGATGACCCGCGAGCGCAACAAGCTCGACCGGGCCCTGGGCGGCATCAAGGATATGGGCGGCCTGCCCGATGTAATCTTCATCATCGACACCAACAAGGAAAAGATCGCCATCGCCGAGGCCCGTAAGCTCAACATTCCCGTTGTGGCGGTGATCGACAGCAATTCCGATCCCGACCTGGTCGATTACCCGATTCCCGGCAACGATGACGCAATCCGCGCCATCAATCTCTATTGCCAGCTAATGCGCGATGCCGTTCTCGACGGTATTCAGCAGGAACTCGAAATCAGTGGCGGCGATATCGGCGAGGCCGAGGATACGCCGGTAGAAGTTCTGCCGGAAGAAGCCGAGCCCGAGGCGAAGAAGGCAGCGGAAGAAAGCACTGACGCCCCCGCCGAAGAGGCATCGAAGGCTGAGGACGCCCCTGCCGAAGAGGCAGCGAAGGCTGAGGAAGCCCCCGCCGAAGAGGCGCCCGTGGCGGAGGAGACCCCCGCCGAACAGGCAGCGAAGGCTGAGGACGCCCCCAAGGAGGATGAAGCGCCTGCCGAGTCGAGCGCATCAACTGAATGAAACGCCTCCAAGTGATTGAATATATTAGAATTTAAGGAAACTATGAGATGGTCGACATAACCGCGGCTCTGGTTCAAAAGCTCCGTGTCGAGACCGGCACCGGCATGATGGATTGCAAAAAGGCGCTGATTGAAACCGACGGCGATATGGAAGCAGCCGTTGATTGGCTGCGCACAAAGGGCCTGGCCTCCGCCGCCAAGAAGGCCAGCCGGGTGGCCAGTGAAGGCTTGGTCGGCGTCGCTACGGCAGAGCGCGGCGCGACCGTCGTCGAGGTCAATACCGAAACCGATTTCGTCGCCCGTAACGAGTCCTTTCAAGAGTACGTCAGGACGGTTGCCGCCCTTGCCGTCGGCCATGGCAATGATGTGGATGCCTTGGCGCAAACTGCCTATCCCGGCGGAGAGGGAAGCGTTTCCGAGAAGGCGACTGCCATGGTCTCCACCATCGGCGAAAATATCCAGCTTAGGCGCTGCGCGGGGCTTACCGTAGAGAGCGGTATTGTCGCCAGCTACATACATGGCGCGACCACCCCCGAATTGGGCCGGATCGGTGTTTTGGTGGCCCTGGAGTCAACCGGCGACGAGGCGAAGCTCATGGCCCTGGGAAAGCAGATCGCCATGCATGTCGCCGCCGCCAGTCCGACGGCGCTTTCCGTCGGGGACCTCGATGAAACAGTTGTCGAGCGTGAGCGAAATGTTCTCATGGAGCAGGCGAGAGAAAGCGGTAAACCCGAGAAAATCATTGAAAAAATTGTTGATGGGCGCATGCGCAAATATTACAAAGAAGTGGTCTTGCTTGAGCAGGTGTTCGTGGTCGATGGCGAGACCAAGCTGGCCAAGGTGATCGAGAACGCCGCCGAAGATATGGGCGCGCCCGTGCAGATCAGCGGTTTCGTTCGTTTCGTCCTGGGCGACGGGATCGAAAAAGACGTGGGCGACTTCGCCGCCGAGGTGGCGGCCCAAGCGGCTGGCTAGACTGCTCCAAATCACACCGCAACGCCGGGTGTGATCGCGTCGCCGATAGTGTAGTCTCAGGGCCGAGCCGCAATTGACGTTGGCCCGGAACCATCGAGGATAGGATGACATCGACCCCGTTATATCGCCGCGTACTTTTTAAAATATCCGGCGAGGCACTGATGGGCGACCGGGATTACGGTGTTGATCCCGATGCGGTCGAACGAATTGCCAATGAAATTGTCACCGTGCATGCCATGGGCACCCAGGTTTGCCTGGTTATCGGCGGCGGCAACATTTTCCGTGGCCTGTCGGGCGCGGCGCGGGGCATAGAGCGCGCCACGGCCGACCATATCGGCATGCTTGCCACGGTGATCAACGCGCTCGCCATGCAGAGCACATTGGAGAAACTGGGCCTTCCGACTCGCGTACAATCGGCCATACCCATGGATACGGTGTGTGAAAAATTCATCCGCCGACGCGCCATTCGCCACATGGAAAAGGGGCGGGTGGTGGTGTTCGCCGCCGGGAGCGGAAATCCATATTTTACCACCGACACCGCCGCCGCCTTACGGGCGGTGGAAATGAACTGCGATGCACTTCTCAAGGCCACCCAGGTCGATGGAGTTTATTCGTCGGACCCCAAGACATCGCCCGATGCAGTGCGCTATGATCGCCTTACCTATACGGAAATCTTGAGTCGCGACCTGCGGGTTATGGATGCGGCGGCAATTGCATTGGCCCGCGAAAACAAACTCCCGATTTTGGTTTTTTCAATCGCCACTGAGGGTATTTTTTCCGACATATTGAAGGGCGGCGGAAAATTTACGATGATCACCGAGCCGGAAGAAGAAAAGATGCAAACGGCCGGAGAATGAGTTAGGGAAGGATAGAGCAATGGCTGAAGAACCCGACATTGACGATATCCAGCGGCGCATGGATGGGGCGCTGGAAGTTTTGCGTCGGGAGTATGGTGGTTTGCGCACCGGACGGGCGAGCATCAGCCTTCTCGATACGGTTATCGTTGAAGCCTATGAAAGCGAAATGCCACTCAACCAGATGGCCAGCGTCAGTGTGCCCGAAGCGCGCATGCTGAGCGTGCAGGTCTGGGACAAGAGCATGGTCAAGGCCGTGGAGAAGGCGGTTATGAATGCCGGCCTGGGCCTCAATCCGGTGGTCGACGGCCAGACCGTGCGTGTGCCAATCCCCGAACTCAACGAAGAGCGCCGCGAAGAACTCAGCCGCGTTGCCGCTAAATACGCCGAGCAGGCGCGAATTGCCGTGCGCAATGTACGCCGCGACGGCATGGACACCCTCAAGAACATGGAAAAAGATGGCGAGCTTTCTCAGGATGACCAGCATATCTGGGGCGATGAAATTCAATCGATTACAGATGACCATATTGCAAAGATTGATGATACGCTGACAGCCAAACAGCAGGACATCATGCAGGTCTGATCAATGGAGGCTGCAGCATCCTATAGCCCGGGCGAATCAACCCCGCCGAGTCATATAGCCATTATCATGGATGGCAACGGCCGGTGGGCGAAGGCGCGCATGCTACCGCGCCTCGCCGGACACCGCCAAGGCGCCGAGGTAGTGCGCAAAATGGTCTCCCATTGCAGTGAGCTTGGCATCTCTTTCCTCACCATCTATGCCTTCTCTTCAGAAAACTGGAAACGGCCGCTCGACGAGATCGACGATTTGATGGGGTTGCTCAAGATTTACCTCAAGCGCGAAATCGACGAACTCAGCCGGTCCGGCGTCCGTATGCGCTTCATCGGCAACCGAAAACGTCTGCCCAAGGAAATCGGCGCGCTGATCGAAGATGCGGAGTCCAAAACATCGCAAAACCTCGGGCTCACCCTAACCGTGGCGCTCAACTATGGAGGACGGGATGAGATAGTCTCCGCGGTGGAGAGCATCTCTAAGGATGTAGCGGCCGGCGTCATTGAGAGCGATGCCATCGACGAGAAGCTTTTTGAATCATATCTCGATACCGCCGGTATACCCGACCCCGATCTGTTGATCCGCACCAGCGGTGAACAACGGGTGAGCAATTTCCTACTTTGGCAGACCGCGTACACGGAGCTGATCTTCACCCCCGTTTTATGGCCCGACTTCAACAAGGGCCATCTTGAGGACGCCATCAATGAGTTCCACCGGCGCGAGCGGCGGTATGGCGCCTCCAGCGATTAACCCGCATATGGATAACATTGCCGCCGAAAACCCGCCAAAAAGCGGACTGCGGACGCGAATTGTTTCGGCGCTGGTTCTTGCTCCCATCGCTCTGGGTCTAACCTACATGGGTGGGGCCGCGTTCAATGGCATGCTGCTGCTCGTGGCGGTTCTGATGGCCTATGAATGGAACCGCCTGTGTTGCGGCGGGACGTCAGTGTCCGGCGCCGTTATCACCATCGCCGTGCTCGCCAGTGTCGGCGTCGCGGCGGCGGGACGCACCGAGATCGCCTTGGGCGTCACTTTGATAGGCACGGGGCTGGCCTTTGCCGTCTCGACGGCGCTTATGGGAATGTCGCAAAAGCGGCCCCTGTGGCTCGCGGCGGGTGTGCTCTACATTGCCTTGCCCTGCATCGCGGTGATCTGGCTGCGCGCGGCGCCCGAAGTCGGCCTGGCCATCATCATGTGGCTGTTCGCCGTGATCTGGGCGACCGATGTCGGTGCTTATTTCGCCGGTCGGGGGATCGGCGGTCCCAAACTGGCCCCGAGTATCAGTCCGAAGAAGACCTGGGCCGGCCTTGTCGGCGGCATGATCGCGGCTGGTATCGTCGGCGCGGTGACCGCAACTACCCTCGATTGGCCCAACACACCAGGGGTGATCCTGTTCAGCATCAGCCTCGCGGTAATTTCTCAGGGCGGAGACCTGATGGAATCGGCCATCAAGCGAGCCTTCAAGGTCAAGGACAGCGGCAATCTTATTCCCGGTCACGGCGGCCTGCTTGATCGGCTCGATGGATTCATGACGGCGGCCCCATCGGTCGCCGCGGTGGCGTTACTCGGCGGTGAGGGGGTCTTGGCGTGGCATTGAAAAACGAGGGAGAGACTACTCAGTCGCTGACTGCAGGCGATCTTGATCTGTCGCCACGACGGGTGACCGTGCTGGGTTCGACCGGATCGGTTGGCTGTAACACCATCGACCTGATCCGGCGCCAACCGGAAAGCTATAGGGTCGAAGCGATTACAGCTCAAAGCAACGTGGAGCGTTTGGCCGAGCAGGCGTGCCTGGTGAAGTCCCGCCTGGCGGTGATCGGCGACGAGAGCCTTTATGGCGCCCTCAAAGAGGCACTCGCGGGCACCGGCATCGAGGCCACGGCCGGCCAAGCAGCCCTGATCGAAGCGAGCCAAAGGCCGGTCGATTGGGTCATGGCCGCGATTGTCGGCGCCGCAGGTCTCGCCGCAACGCTCGAAGCCGTGCGCCAGGGGGCGATTGTCGCCCTGGCCAACAAAGAGTCCCTGGTCTGCGCCGGTTCGCTGATGATGGCCGAGGTTCAGACCCATGGCGCCACACTTCTGCCGGTTGATTCCGAACATAACGCCATCTATCAGGTATTCGACTTCGAGCGCCGCGAAAGCATCGATCACATCATTATCACCGCATCAGGCGGGCCGTTCCGTGAATTCGATATGAAAAGCATGGCGGTGGCGACCCCCGATCAGGCGATCGCCCATCCCAATTGGAAGATGGGCGAGAAGATTTCGGTCGATTCGGCTACTCTCATGAACAAGGGGCTCGAACTGATCGAGGCCCATTATCTGTTCAACCTGCCGTCCGATCAAATTAAGGTGGTGATCCACCCGCAATCAGTGGTCCACGGCCTCGTGGCTTATGTGGATGGCTCGGTGCTGGCCCAACTCGGCTCGCCCGACATGCGCACGCCGATTGCCTTTACCCTGGGCTGGCCTGACCGCATCGCCTCTCCTTCGCCGCGCCTCGATCTTACCGAAATCGCCAAATTGACCTTTGAAGCACCCGACAATCAGCGTTTTCCGGCTCTAAACCTGTGCCGCGAAGCCTTGAAGGAGGGCAGTGGCGCACCTACTATATTGAGTGCGGCAAATGAAATCGCCGTGCATGGGTTTTTAGCCGGCAAGATCGGCTTCCTCGATATAGTGCGAATCGTCGAAAAGACATTGGAGCGGGTCCCGCGTAGCGAAATCATCAGCCTCGAAGATGTCTATGCCCTCGACGCCGCATCGCGTGAATCCGCCAGCGCTTTATTGCGGGGATTACAGCATCTCACAAAATCTTATCCAAAACAGAAAGACCGGCTATTAAGACATGGAATTAGTTGATTTAATTTGGACCAACGGTCTTTCGTTTATCTTTATTCTCAGCGTCATCGTGTTCATCCACGAGATGGGCCATTACTTGATTGCGCGCTACAACGGCGTACGCATCGATGTGTTTTCCATCGGCTTTGGCCCCGAGCTGTTCGGCTGGAATGATGCCACCGGCACACGCTGGAAAGTCTGCCTGTTGCCCTTGGGCGGCTATGTGAAAATGTTCGGCGACGCCGACGCCGCCAGCAAGCCAGGTGAAGATCTTCCCAAAATGTCTGAGGAAGATAAAGAAATATCCTTCCACCACAAGCGATTAGGCCAACGCTCCGCGATTGTTCTGGGGGGACCGATCGCCAATTTCGTCCTGGCGGTCGCCATCTTCGCTGTTATGTTCGCCACTGTCGGTCAGCGCATAACGCCGGCTCTCATCAGCATCGTCCAGCCCGATGGAGCGGCCGCCGAGGCGGGCATGATCCCCGGCGACAGGATCACGGGCATCGACGATACCGTAATCGAACGTTTTGAAATGGTTCAGCGAATCGTCCGCGGCAGCGTTGATGAAATCCTCCTGTTCACGGTGGAGCGCGATGGCCAGGTGATCACCATGGAGATCACCCCGCGGCGGGTCGAAGTGACCGACGGATTCGGCAATTTACAGAAATTCGGGCAAATCGGCGTTGGCCGGAAAGGCGTCGAGTTTGTACGCCATGGCCCGTTTGACTCGGTCGTGGCGGCGGTGGAAGAAACTGCGTCATTGACCATGGCGACCCTCGATGCGCTGGGCCAAATCATCTCGGGCAATCGCAGTGCCGAAGAGCTCGGTGGACCGATTCGAATCGCCCAGGTCTCGGGGCAGGTGGCCGAGGACGGCCTGGTCACGGTTTTTTGGTTCATGGCCGTGCTGTCCATAAACCTTGGTCTGATCAATCTGTTTCCGGTGCCCATGCTGGATGGCGGGCATCTGCTGTTTTACGTCTATGAGGCTATTCGCGGGAAACCCATGGGGGAGCGGGCGCAAGAATACAGTTTTCGTGTCGGGCTCGCGATGGTATTGAGCCTCATGCTCTTCGCAACCTGGAACGATCTTGTGCAGCTTCAAGTGGTGAATTATTTCATCAACTTGTTTTCCTGAAACGGCGGGGCGGTAATCGATAGGGCGCCAGGTCGCCCGAACAGTAAGTCTAAGGGGGTATTTTGTTCCGGTTTATCTGGTTGATCTGTTTGCTTGCCGCAATATTGTCGGCGGGAGTTTTCGCGCCGATAGCGCGGGCGCAAACATCGGGGGGCGTTATCAACGCCATCCGTATCGATGGTAATCAGAGAATCGAGGCGGAAACCGTCAAATCCTACCTGTCCATAGCGGTCGGCGACCCCTTCAACCCGTCACAGATCAATAAATCGCTCAAGAGTCTGTTCGCCACCGGCCTGTTCGGCGACGTCAACATGGTGCGCGAGGGCAATACCCTGGTGATCCAGATCGACGAAAACCCGATCATCAACCGCATCGCGTTCGAGGGTAATGAACGAATCAAGGACGATTTGCTGTCCGATGAGGTCGAGCTGCGCTCCCGCGTCGTTTTCACCCGCACGAAAGTGCAGAACGATGTCGCCCGTGTGGTCGAAATCTACCGGCGCAGCGGCCGTTTTGCCGCCACAGTCGACGCAAAAATAATCGAATTGCCTCAGAATCGGGTCGATCTGGTGTTCGAGATCGACGAGGGTCCCTCAACCAAGATTAAACGTATCAATTTCATCGGCAACCGGCGTTTTAGCGACGGCGACCTGCGCGATGTCATCCTGACGAAAGAAACTTCCCTGCTGAGTTTCTTTTCATCCGACGACACCTATGATCCAGACCGGGTGACGTTCGATCGGGATCTGCTGCGAACCTTCTATCTATCGGAGGGCTATGCGGATTTTCGGGTCGTATCAGCGATCGCTGAGTTGACCCGCGACCGTACGGGTTTTTTCATCACCTTCGCCTTGGATGAAGGCGAGCGTTACCGGTTCGGTTCGATCGCCGTCGACAGCAAGCTTCGTGACCTGAGCGTCGACGAACTGCTGGATGATGTGAAATCCGTCGAAGACGATTGGTACGACGCCAGTCAGATCGAAGACAGTATTCAGGCCCTGACCGAAAGATTGGGTAATCTCGGTTTTGCCTTCGTCGATATTCGACCCCGCACGGACCGTAACCGCGAGAGCAAGATTATCGATCTTGTCTATGAAATTTCCGAGGGACCCCGGGTCTTTGTCGAGCGCATCAATATCACCGGCAATGTCCGCACCTTGGACAAAGTGGTGCGCCGGGAATTCCGCCTGGTGGAAGGCGATGCCTTCAATGCGGCGAAATACAGACGGTCGCGCCAGCGCATACAAAATCTCGGATTCTTTGAGTCCGTCGACGTCACACAGAAGAGCGGATCGCAGCCCGACAAAACCATCATTAACGTCGAGGTCGCTGAAACTTCGACGGGGCAGCTTACCCTGGGCGCGGGTATATCCTCGGCCGATGGGCCCCTGGGCAATGTCTCGATCAATGAGCGCAACCTGCTCGGTCGTGGACAGCGTCTTCGTTTGTCGTTCCTGGTCTCCAGTCGTCGACAGCAGGTAGATTTGGGATTCACCGAACCCTACTTTCTGGATCGGGAATTGTCCGCCGGTGTGGATTTGTTTGCCCGCAGAGCTGACCTCACTGATCAGAACAATTTCGACGAAGATTCGCGGGGCGGTGTCCTGCGCTTTGGTTACGCGCTTACAGAAGAGATAAAACACTCGGTGCGATATCGTGCTCAGCACAGCAGCCTGAATAACTTTGACGACGATATCTCACCGTTCATTCTCAAGGATAGCGGCGCCCGCGTAACATCTGCCGTCGGCCATACGATTTCCTATGACACGCGAAACTCCATCTTCAATCCGACCGAAGGGTATGTGATTCGCCTGGAACAGGATCTCGCCGGCCTGCTCGGCGATGCAAAATACTTCAAAAACAGACTTTCCGGCGCGTTTCACCACCCCATAACCGATTTCTTTACCGGCTCTCTCACCGGGTCGGTGGGCAATATCATCGGACTGTTTGGTGAAGATATCAGGATCTATGAGCGTTTCTTCATCGGCGGCCAGTCCTTTCGCGGCTTCACGACCGCCGGTATCGGCCCCCGCGACCTGCGGACCAACGATCCCCTGGGCGGTAATACATTCGCTATATCAACCGCTGAGATCAGCTTCCCTATCGGGTTGGTCAGCGCAGTTGATTTGCGAGGACGGATTTTTACGGATATAGGAACCCTGACAAGTGTCGATCTGAACGGCCCCGGGCTGGTCGATGGAGCGAAAATTCGCGCCTCTGCCGGGGTAGGCATCTCTTATGGATCGCCCTTCGGACCCATTCTTATCGATCTTGGGTTCCCCGTAATCAAGGAAGACTATGATGATACCGAGGTCATTCGGTTCAGTTTCGGAGCAAGGTTCTAACATCATGCCCTTCTTCACACGAACAGCCGTCGCAATTGCCGGTCTCGCTATGGTGGCCCTGGCCTACACGGCGGCGGCAACGGCGCAGGCATTGCCCGAATCCCGTATCGCCATCATCGATTATCAGCATATTCAGAAAAATTCGACCGCTATGCTCGGTATTCAAAAGCAGATCGAGCAGCGCAGACTGTTCTATCAAGAGGAAATTTCGATTCAGGAACAGCAGCTACGGGCCACCGATCAGGAACTGGTCAACCAACGTTCCGTTCTCTCCGCCGATGCTTTCGCCATAAAACGCCGGGAGTTCGAGACCAAGGTCGCTCAGGTTCAGCGCCAGGTGCAGGACCGCAAGCGTGAGCTCGATGAAGCGTTCGAACATGGCATGAATCAAGTTCAGCTCGTGGTCAAAGAGATAATCGCCGATCTTTCCCGGCAGAAAAAATTCAACTTGGTGCTCTCCAGGCAGCAAATTATTTTCTCTGAAAACAGTCTCAATATTTCCGAGGACATCGTCACACTTCTTAACGAGCGTCTCCCGCAAGTCCAGATACCCTAATTTCGCCATGGCGGATTCAAGGTTTTTCACCAGACAAGGCCCGTTCACCCTGGGCGAACTATCCGAGCTTAGCCAGTCCTCGCTTGGTTCCGGAGTGGATGGCGATCAATCGATAATTGACCTGGCGCCCCTGGATCGCGCCGGAGCCGGCGAAATTGCCTTCCTCGACAACAAAAAATACATCGCTGTCCTTGAGACAAGCAGCGCGGGGGCCTGCATTCTCGATCCCAAATACGCCGATCATGCGCCGGATGGCGTTGCGTTGCTGTTGAGCGATCAACCCTATCTTGCCTTTGCCCGGATCGCCCGCGCCTTCTACCCGCAACCCCGGATCGAGCCCGGCATATCAACGGCCGCCCATGTTCATCAGCAGGCCGATATCGCGGCCAGTTGCCGGGTTGATCCCGGCGCCTCGGTCGGCGCCGGCTGCAAGATCGGCGAAGGCTGTCATATCGCCGCCAATGCCGTCCTCGAAGAAGGCGTCTCGCTCGGTGTTGATTGCCGTATCGGGGCCGGGGCCTCGCTCAGCCATTGCCTGATCGGCAACCGGGTGATGATCTATCCGGGTGCCCGTATTGGCCAGGATGGTTTTGGATTCGCCTCGGGGCTGGGCGGACATTTGCGCATTTCCCAGGTCGGCCGGGTGATCATCGGCAATGATGTGGAAGTCGGCGCCAACACGACCATAGACCGGGGCAGCGGCGATGATACGGTTATCGGTGATGGCTGCATGATTGATAATCTCGTGCAAATCGCCCATAACGTCCAAATAGGCAAAGGCTGCGTCATCGTCAGCCAGGTTGGCATCTCGGGCAGCACCAAACTCGGCGACTATGTGGTTGTCGGGGGGCAGTCCGGGTTTGCGGGCCATCTGGTAATTGGCGATGGTGCAAGATTCGCCGCGCGTTCGGGCGTTATCCACGATCTCGCAGTGGCTCAAGATTACGGTGGCGCGCCCGCTATAGCGGCGCGACAATGGAAACGTCAGTTGATCGCCTTTGCGCAGCTGGCAAAGCGGAAGGATAAAAGTTAAATGGCGAAGGTGGAACAGCTGAAAACGACCGGCGCCGAGGTCGATATCGAACGCATCATGGCGATGATTCCACATCGCTATCCGTTTCTCATGGTCGACCGAGTCATCGACATCATTCCCTCTAAGAGCGCCATCGGGATTAAAAACGTCTCGGTCAACGAGCCGCACTTCCAGGGTCATTTCCCAAGCCGTAAGGTCATGCCCGGCGTCTTGATCATCGAGGCCATGGCGCAGACCGCCGCGGTGTTGGTGGTAGAAACCCTAGGCGCCGAGGCTGAAGGCAAGCTGGTTTATTTCATCTCCGTCGACAATGCCCGCTTCCGCAAGCCCGTCGTGCCTGGCGACACCCTGAATATACATATTACCACCCGTCAGCACCGGGGGAGCGTTTGGAAGTTCGATTGCGAAGCCCGAGTCGAGGGTGTTCTGGCCTCCGAGGCGACCATCGCCGCGATGATCATCGATGACTAGTCAGCCCTTAACAGCGCCCAAGGCGCCGGTCATCCATGAGACAGCCATCGTCGCCCCCGGCGCCACGATCGCCGATAACGTCTCCATTGGCCCATATTGCATCGTTGGCGACCAGGTCTCTCTTGGCCTTGGCGTCACTCTTGAAGCTCATGTGGTTATCGGCGGCCGCACGACCATCGGCGCCCAATGCCATATTTTTCCCTTCGCCTCGATCGGCCAGGCGCCCCAGGATTTAAAATATGACGGCGAGCCTTCCGAGCTGATCATCGGCGACAACAACGTCATCCGCGAGCATGTCACCATGAATTCGGGCACCACGGGGGGCGGCATGGTGACCAGGGTTGGACATAACGGTTTGTTCATGGTCGGCTCCCATGTCGCCCATGACTGCATTATCGGCGATCACGTCATCATGGCGAACAACGCTACCCTCGGTGGCCACGTCACGCTTGGCGATTACGCCATCCTCGGCGGCTTGTCCGCGGTCCATCAGTTTGTGCGCATCGGCCGCCATGCCATGGTCGGCGGCATGTCGGGCGTCGAACAGGACGTCATACCTTTTGGCTTGGTCATGGGTGATCGAGCCGCACTTTCCGGTCTGAATATCGTCGGCCTCAAGCGCCGCAATTTCAGCCGCGAAGACATCCATGGCTTGCGCACGGCTTATCGCATGGTCTTCGGCCAGGACGGCACCATGGCCGAGCGCCTGACGGAAGTAGCCCGGCAGTTTGCTGAAAATTCGGTGGTGATGGACCTGGTGAATTTCATTCAAGCCGATAACAGCCGACCTGTCTGCCAACCGAAATCGGCTGCTGCGCATAACCGTGACGCAAAATAGGGCAGGGGAACCCCAAGCTCGACTTACCGTACTTGCCGGTGCGGGGCCGCTACCGGGCGATATCATCGCCGCCTGCGAGAAGACCGGCCGTGAGGTTTTCGTCATCGCCCTCAAAGGCATCACCAGTCCCGAGTTTCTCGGCGCGACGCCCCATGAATGGGTGCACCTCGGTGCTATCGATCGCACCATCGCCCTGCTACACGAATGCCGCACGGAAGAAGTCGTTTTCGCCGGACCGGTCAAGCGGCCGTCCCTGACCAGTCTGCGCCTCGATGGCCGGGCGCTCAAGCTGATGGCCAACTGGCGCAAGAACAACCATGCCGGCGGCGACGACAAGCTGCTCTCGATGATCATCGGCGAGTTGGAGAGCGAAGGTTTTCGTGTCGTCGGCATCGACAGTATTCTGCCCGATATTCTGGCCCCGATGGGAACCTTCGGCGCCTTGAGCCCGAACGACGAGGCTCGGGCCGACATCGATGTCGGGTGCCGGGCGGCACGAACCCTGGGATCGCTTGACATCGGCCAGGCAGTCGTCGTGCAGCAGGGCATGGTGCTCGGCGTCGAGGCCATCGAAGGCACCGACGCCCTGCTTGCCCGCTGCCGCGATCTGCGGCGCGAGGGGCCGGGCGGGGTGCTGGTGAAACTCAAGAAGCCGGGCCAGGAGGCGCGTATCGATTTACCAACCATTGGCGCCACCACCGTGCGAGGCGCTCACGCGGCCGGCCTTGTGGGTATCGCCATAGAGGCCGGCGGGGCTCTGGTGATCGACATGCCCGGGCTTATCACAGCGGCGGATGACGCTGGCCTGTTCATTATTGGCGTCTCGCCCGGCGACCCGTGACCACCATCTTCATGATCGCCGGCGAACCCTCCGGCGATGTGCTGGGCGGGCGGTTGATGGCCGCCCTGAAGGCAGCGAGCGGTGAGCCGTTGAATTTTTCCGGTATCGGCGGTGATCGCATGATCGCCGAAGGACTCGATAGCCTGTTCGATATGCAGGAGCTCAGCGTGATGGGTTATCTTGAGGTGGTCCCCAAGATTCCCGGCCTGCTCGCCCGCATAAGCGAGACCAGCAATGCGGTGCGTAAATTGCGCCCGGATGTGGTCGTCACCATCGATTCTCCGGATTTCAATTTCCGTGTTGCCCGCAAGCTCAAGGGCCTCAGCATACCAATAATCCATTATGTCGCTCCCCAGGTTTGGGCGCACCGGCCGGGACGCGCCGCCAAGGTCGGCAACTACCTCGATCATATCCTCGCCTTGCTGCCTTTCGAGCCGCCGCTGTTCGAGGCCCACGGCCTGCCTTGCACCTATGTTGGCCATCCGATTGTCGAAGAGGGCGCGGATAAAGGGGACGGCCCGGCTTTCCGCCTGCGTCATGGCATAGCCAGCGATTCGCCCCTAATCGCCGTCCTGCCGGGTAGCCGACACGGCGAAGTGGCGCGCCATTTGCCGATCTTCGGTGCGGCGTTGGGCAGGCTGTCGGCCGACAAACCCGGGCTCCGCGCCGTCGTCCCAACGGTCGCCGCGGTTGCCGATGAAGTTGCCCGGGGAACCGCCGACTGGCCGGTTGAAACTTTGGTTGTTAGAGGGGTGGAAGAGAAATATCACGCTCTTGCCGCCGCCGACGCCGGCCTTGCGGCTTCGGGCACGGTCGCCCTCGAGCTCGCCATTGCCGGCCTGCCCATGGTGATAGCCTACAAGACCAATGCTCTGACCGCCTGGGCGGCGCGGCGCATGATTCTGGTGGATTACATTTGCCTGGTTAACCTGGTTCTGGATGAAGCGGCGGTGCCCGAGTTCATCCAGGAACGCTGCCGCGCCGATTTGCTGAGCCAAGCGGTCGCCGAACTTCTTGACGACCCCGAGGTCCGGTCTCATCAGCTAGAGGCGGCCTGCCGTGCGGTCGAAATGCTCGGCTTGGGCGGCGCTTCGCCAAGCCAGCGCGCCGCTTCGGTCGTGCTGGAGGTGATCGCTAAGGGCGCATAACCCTAGTCTTTGCGCCGCCGCCTGTTGAGCGGAATGTATTTGCGTGGCCCATAGCCGGTGTAGAGCTGGCGCGGGCGGCCGATCTTCTGAGACGGGTCGTCCATCATTTCCTTCCATTGGGCAACCCAGCCCACGGTGCGGGCCACCGCGAAAATCACCGTGAACAGATGCGGCGGAAAGCCCATGGCGCGCAGAATGATGCCGGAATAGAAATCGACGTTGGGATAGAGCTTGCGCTTGATGAAGTACGGGTCTTCCAGGGCAATTCTCTCTAGCTCCAGGGCAATCTCCAGCATCGGTTCATCCTTGACGCCGAGGTCTTCGAGCACCTCGTGGCAGGATTCACGCAGCACCTTGGCGCGCGGATCGAAATTTTTATAGACCCGATGGCCGAAACCCATCAGCCGGAAGGGATCTTCTTTGTCCTTGGCGCGGGCGATGAATTCAGGAATACGGTCGATTGTGCCAATTTCACTGAGCATGTTGAGCACAGCCTCGTTGGCGCCGCCATGAGCCGGCCCCCACAGGCAAGCGATACCCGCGGCGATACAGGCGTATGGGTTGGCGCCGGACGATCCGGCAAGGCGCACCGTCGAGGTTGAGGCGTTCTGCTCGTGATCGGCATGCAGAATGAGGATGCGGTCGAGCGCCTTGGCCAGGACTGGATTTACCTCATAATCCTCGCTCGGGACAGCAAACATCATGTGCAGGAAATTTTCCGCGTAATTCAAATCGTTACGCGGATAGACGAAGGGCTGGCCAATGGAGAACTTGTAGGCCATGGCGGCGATGGTCGGCATCTTGGCGATCAGCCGGTAGGACGCGACCATCCGCTGATAGGGGTCGTCGATATCAAGAGAGTCGTGATAAAACGCCGACATGGCGCCGACCACGCCGACCATGATCGCCATGGGGTGGGCATCGCGACGAAAGCCCCTGAAAAAGAAGTTGATCTGCTCATGGACCATGGTGTGCATGGTCACGTCATGCTCGAATTTTGCCTTCTGCTTCCTGGTCGGCAATTCGCCATAGAGCAGTAAATTGCAGACCTCGACGAAATTGCTGTGCTCGGCAAGCTCTTCTATAGGGTAGCCGCGGTAAAGCAGGATGCCCTGATCGCCGTCGATATAGGTGATCTTCGATTTGCAACTCGCCGTCGCCATGAAGCCGGGATCGTAGGTGAAATACCCGGTCTTGGCGTAAAGCTTGCCGATATCGATGACCTCCGGACCAAGGGTGCCCGAGAAACGGTCGAAAGAGACGGCTTCCTGATCTTTACTCGATTTATTGACGTCGGTGATCGATATTGCTCCGCTCGGCGCGCTGCGGCGATGGGATTTCGGCTTGATGGTTTCTGCCATAGTGCATTCCCTTGATTCCCGCGATGGCGTTTCGCACCGCTACTTTGTTAACCAATAAGATAAGGCCTAAACGGCCAATGTGCAATTCAGAGACCGGTTGCATCCACCGCGTCGGCCATGCGCGCCAGGGCTTCTTCGCGCCCCAGAACCGCCATCACGTCGAAGATGCCGGGGGAGGCATGTGACCCGGTAAGCGCCGCCCGCAAGGGCTGGGCGATGGCGCCCAGCTTGACCCCTTCAGTATCGGCGAAGTCGCGCGCTGCCTGGTCGAGAGCCTCGCTCTCCCAGGTCTCGACCGCCACCAGGGCCGCGCGCAAACGGCCGAGCAGGGCGAGGCCGTCGCCAGACAGCAGCTTGGCCGCTTTGGGGCTGATTTCCAGCGGTCTTTCGTCGACATAAAACGCCGCACTGTCAGCCAGCTCCACGATCGTTTTCGCCCGTTCCTTGAGGCCGGCCATGCCTCGAGCGAGGCGCGCCTTGGCGGCATCGCCGGGGACCCGATCAAATGTCGCGGCGACCAGATCGACCAACCGCCCGTCGGGCGCGTGGCGAAGATAGTGACCGTTGAGGGTTGTCAGGCGGTCCATGTCGAAGCGCGCCGCCGAACGGCCGATGGCGTCGAGGCCGAACCATTCGATAGCCTGTTCGGTCGAGATGATCTCATCATCGCCATGGCTCCACCCAAGGCGCAGCAGGTAATTGCGCATGGCTTCGGGGAGAAACCCCATCTTTCGGTACTCAGCCGCGCCCAGGGCGCCGTGACGCTTCGACATCTTGGCGCCGTCGGGCCCGTGGATCAGCGGCACATGGGCAAACACCGGAACCGGCCAGCCGAGCGCCTGATAGATGAAGTTCTGCTGAAAGGCGTTGGTCATGTGATCCACGCCTCGGATCACATGGTTGACCGCCATATCGTGATCGTCGACCACCACGGCGAGATTATAAGTCGGCGTGCCGTCCGAGCGGGCGATGACAATATCGTCAAATTCCTCATTGCCGAAGCGCACCGCCCCCTGCACCGTATCGTCAATGACCGTCTCACCGTCCAGGGGCGCCTTGAAACGGATCGACGGCTCGACGCCTGCGGGCGGGGTCGCCGTACTATCGCGCCAGCGGCGGTCATAGCGCGTCTTCTCGCCGGCCGCCATGCGGGCCTCACGCATTTCGGTGAGCTCCTCGGGCGAGCAGTAACAGCGGTAGGCGAGGCCCCGATCGAGCAGTTCGGCGACGACTTCCTTGTGGCGTTCCCGGCGGCTCGATTGGTAGAGCGCCTCGCCGTCATGCTCAAGGCCGAGCCATTCGAGCCCGTCGAAGATGGCGGCTACCGCCTCGTCGGTCGAGCGTTTCCGGTCGGTGTCCTCGATACGCAGCAGGAAGCGCCCGCCGTGGTGGCGGGCAAACAACCAATTGAACAGCGCCGTCCGTGCGCCGCCGATATGCAGGAACCCGGTCGGCGATGGCGCGAAACGGGTGACAACCTCGGTCATGAGATGAGCTTTCGTGAGGAGCGTGCTAGGGCGCGATTTTTAGCATATCGCCGCAGAGTGGTATAGCATCGCCCATGGTCGAGATTTCGTTCGATAACGCCGAAGTCGATCGCCGGGAAAAACCGGCGTCTCTGGCGGGGATCTTTCTTGCCGAACGCGAACGGTGGCCGCTCTGGATACCCGTGGGACTCGGCGTCGGTATCGCGTTTTATTTTTCCCTGCCCATCGAGCCGGCGCCTTACTCGGGCGCCCTTGCCATAGTGATTTCGACCTTGGTCGCCCTTGTGGGGCGTCGCCATTTGACTTGGGTTTTGGCGGCGCTCTCCCTGCTTATGGTGAGTACCGGTTTCACCGCGGCACAGCTTCGCAGCGCCCTCGTCGATGCGCCGGTTCTCACCAAGGAGATCCGGGCGGTGACTGTTTCCGGCCGGGTGGTGACGAATGAAATACGCGTCGCGGGCCAGCGGCTGACACTCGATCATCTGCGGATCACCGGTCTTGAGCGGGACGCTACCCCTGAACGAGTGCGCATCACCGTGCGCGGCAACGCTGACAGACGCGCCCTTCCGGGCGAGTGGGTGTCCCTGCGCGCCGCCCTGTCGCCGCCGTCGCCGCCGGTGGCGCCGGGCGCTTTCGATTTCGCCCGCCAGACCTATTTCAAACGCCTTGGCGGGATCGGCTTTGCCTATGGCGGGGCCCGCTTCATCGAGCCTGCGGAGGACGTCAACGGTGGCGAGTGGGCCTTCGCTCTGGGCCGCTTGCGCCAGGCGGTTACCGGGCGCATCCGGAACGGGCTGGACGGCGAGGCGGGAGATGTCGCGGCGGCCCTGCTGACAGGGGAGAGAAGTTTTAACATTTTTTCTACTATTTCAATGCGATAAGAGGATCGTTTTCCACTTTTTAGGAAAGTTTTCCATTTTTTGTTCTCGATGTGTAGCCCTCCAATGCCACGATTGCGGCCCCGGATAGCTTCTTTTGATCCGCATCGCGGCTGTATTTCGCTATCATGCCCAGGCTGCGATGGCCGGTAATCGAGGCAATTTCTTTCAGGGTACACCCGGCCTCGGCAAGTCTTGCAGCCGCCGTGTAACGAAGCCCATGGTAGGTCATGCCGATGAGGCCAGCGGCCTTCATGGCTTTTCCAAAATGGTGACGGAAGTTTGGGCCAGAGAACGGTTTCCCGGTT
>JAYGED010000008.1:0-15495 GCA_046582565.1 Alphaproteobacteria bacterium | reverse complement strand
TTAAGGGTATCGATGCCAGAAGACACGGAGCCACTCTCCCGATCCGGTTGCGGTTTGTACTGAAATTCAGCGTGATCTTAAGACGCCGAACCTTGACAACATATTAACCCCCAAGGCGGCAGTCATAAAGCTGCAAATTCGCCGACAATTGCACCACCATTTGATATTTGCCACAATCTGGGTATGGTTTCCCTGTACTCAAATTCATCCGGGTGCATGTGGGGGAATAATCAATTAAGGAAGCAGGATATGCCGAGTACCGATCAATCCATTGTCATCAAAAAGCCACTGGAGTCAGTCTGGAAATCGATCCGTAATTTCCATGATCTGTCCTGGTCACAGAATGTCGTCGCCAGCTGCGAAGTCGTTGGCGACGTATCGGGCACCGAGGCCGGCGCGAAACGTCTGCTCAACGGGGTGTTCCATGAAACGCTGATCGAGCTTAATGATGCGGATCACATTATCCGTTATTCGATTGACGAAGGCCCCTCGCCGATTTCGTCTGAGGAAGTCTCGAACTATAAAGCGATTGTCACCTTGACTGCGCAAGGCGATGACACAGTGGTCAGGTGGACTGCGTCGTGGGATGCAAAAGATGATTCGGCTATGGAATTCTGCGAAGGTATCTATGTGGCCTTGCTGAGCGACATGGCGGCTAGCCTCAATTAAATTTGAACTGCTCAAAAGTCGACGTTACGGGCCGTTTTTAGTTAGAATTTCAATCCTGGGCGATAGCTTCATCTCGCCCTTGCTTGACAAAACAGGCCTGAGTTGTTGTGTTGTGGCGGCGGTGAAGCAGCCATCAGTGCGTGCGCCGCGATTTTTGGGCTGGGAGGCGCCATTTTGTATTTATATAACGCCTTGATTGGACGATGAGCGGACGCGGGACGACCCTCGCCGAGGGCGATAGCTTTCCCAAGCTACTGATCAGCAACGCGGCCCTTAGGGGTGCGCGGCCGGCCATGCGGGAAAAGGAATTCGGTATCTGGCAGAGTTGGACCTGGGCCGAAGCGCTCGACGAAGTGCGCGCCCTGGCCTGCGGGCTTGCCGCCGCCGGGCTCAAGCGCGGCGACAAGCTGGCGATCATCGGCGACAACCGCCCGCAGCTCTATTGGTCGATGGTCGCCGCCCAGGCTATCGGCGCGGTGCCGGTGCCCATGTATCAGGATTCCATAGCCAAGGAGCTGGCCTTCGTGCTGACCCATGCCGAGGCGCGCTTTGCCATGGTCGAGGATCAGGAGCAGGTCGACAAGCTGCTTGAAATCCGCGAAATCCAGGAGAAAGCCGGCGAGTCCAGCTTCGAGAAAATCATCTATAAAGACCAGCGCGGCATGCGCAACTACGGCGAATCCTTCATGGAAAGCCTTGCCGATTTGCAGGCGGCTGGGCGTGCTTATGACGCCGAGCACCCGGAGTTCTTCGATGCCGAGGTCGCCAAGGGCAACGGTAGCGATCTGGCCATCATGCTGTATACCTCGGGCACCACGGGGAACCCCAAGGGGGTGATGCTGAGCAACGACAACATCATCATCACGGCGCGCAACACGGCCGAGTTGGACGGCTTGTGCGACAGCGATGAGACGGTCGCCTATCTACCCATGGCCTGGGTCGGCGATAACGTGTTCTCCCTCGGCCAAAGCTATACCACCGGCTTCTGCGTGAGCTGCCCGGAAAGCACCGCCACGGTGATGTTCGACATCCGCGAAATCGGCCCGACTTTCTTCTTCGCACCGCCGCGAATCTTCGAGAACATCCTGACCCAGGTGATGATTCGAATGGAGGATGCGAGTTATATAAAACGCTGGATGTTTAAATTTTTCATGGACTTGGCGCGGCGTGTCGGCCCGTCCATCCTCGACGGCAGGCCGGTGAGCGCGCTCGACCGTGCGGGCTACGCTCTCGGGCGGGTGCTGATCTATGGGCCGTTGATGAACACCCTGGGGTTCAGCCGCATCCGCCTGGCCTATACGGCGGGCGAGGCGATCGGCCCCGATATTTTCGATTTCTACCGCTCACTCGGCATGAACTTGAAACAGCTCTACGGCATGACCGAAGGCGCCGTGTTTGTCACCGCCCAGCCCGATGGCGAGGTCAAGACAGACACCGTGGGCAAACCGTCGCCCGGCGTCGACATCAAGATCGACGAGTCGGGCGAGGTCATTTTCCGCAGCCCGGGCGTATTTCTTGAGTATTACAAAAATCCACAAGCCACTGCCGGGGTCAAGACGGCGGACGGCTGGTATCACACCGGCGACGCCGGCTTCTTCGATGCCGACGGCCATCTCAAGATCATCGACCGCGCCAAGGACGTAGGCAAGCTCAACGACGGCACGCTGTTCGCGCCCAAATATCTTGAGAACAAGCTCAAATTTTTTCCTCATATCAGCGAGGCGGTGGTCTTCGGAGACCAGCGCGACGAGGCCGTGGCCTTCATCAATATCGACCTCGAAGCGGTCGGCAGTTGGGCCGAACGGCTCGGCATCACCTACGGCAGCTACCGCGAACTTGCCGCCGAGCCCCGAGTCTATGACTTGATCAAGGGCGAGATCGCCGAGGTCAACCGCGATCTTGCCAAGGATGCCCATCTCGTCGGCTCGCAAATCCACCGGTTCCTTATCCTGCACAAGGAACTTGACGCCGACGACGGCGAATTGACGCGTACCCGCAAGGTGCGTCGCAGCTTCGTCGCCGAGAAATACGAAAGCCTCGTCGTGGCGCTTTATTCAGGCGCGGACCATGCAGAGATCGAGACCGAGGTAACCTATGAAGACGGTCGCAAGGGCACCATGAAGGCCGATCTTGCAATTGCCTCGGCGGCGACAGTCACGGCGCCGGCGACAGCGCCGATGAAACTGGCTAGTTGAGTGCCGTGACCGCAGTCGCTGATACACCAGCGCCGCTTGACAAGGCATTGGCCAAACCGATCCTTGAGGTCAAGGAAGTCAGCTTGACGTTCGGCGGGGTGACAGCCTTGGACAACGTCAGCTTCGATATCCACGAGCATGAGATCAGGGCCATCATCGGACCCAACGGCGCCGGCAAGAGCTCCATGCTCAATGTCATCAACGGCTTCTATCAGCCGCAGTCGGGCTCAATCACCTACAAGGGGGTGACCCGGAGCCGGATGCGGCCCTATGTGTCCGCCGCCCAGGGTATCGCACGGACTTTCCAGAACATCGCCCTGTTCCGCGGCATGACGACGCTCGACAACATCATGACCGGGCGGTTGCTCAAGATGCGCCGCGGCCTGCTGTGGCAGGCGATCCATTGGGGGCCGGCCCGAACTGAGGAGCTTGAACACCGCGAATTTGTCGAGCATGTCATCGATTTTCTCGAAATCCAGGCGATCCGTAAAACGCCGGTGGGAACCCTCTCCTATGGCCTGCAGAAGCGTGTCGAACTCGGTCGGGCGCTGGCCGCCGAGCCTGATCTTCTGCTGCTCGACGAGCCCATGGCCGGTATGAATGTGGAAGAGAAAGAAGATATGTGCCGCTTCATTCTCGACGTCAACGAGGAGTTCGGCACCACCATCGCCCTGATCGAACACGACATGAGGGTGGTGATGGATATCTCCGATCACGTCGCCGTGCTCGACTATGGCCGCAAGATCGCCGACGGCACACCCGATGAGGTGCGCAACAACCAGGATGTGATCGACGCCTATCTCGGCGTCGTCCATGATACGGACAAGGCAGGTTGATGGAAATTTTGAACGCCTTATTCATCGCCCCCTTCGTCGATATGGTGAGCTATCCGATATTCTTCACCGAGGTGGTGGTCAGCGGTTTGCTGACCGGCGTCATGTATTCCCTGGTGGCGCTCGGCTTCGTGCTCATCTTCAAGGCGTCGGGCGTGTTCAACTTCGCGCAAGGCGCCATGGTGCTGTTCGCCGCCCTCACCCTGGTCGGTCTGATGGAGCGCGGGGTTCCCGTATGGGCGGCGCTCGGACTCGCCGTCGTGGTCATGGTGGTGCTTGCCGTCGTCGTCGAGCGTTTCATGTTACGCCATCTGGTCAATCAGGAAGGCATCATCCTGTTCATGGCGACCATCGGCCTGGCCTTCCTGCTGGAAGGCTTCGGGGAAATGGTCTGGGGCAGCAACGTCAAACCGCTTGATGTGGGCATTCCCTCTGAATCTTTTGAAATCGGCGGCGTGTTGTTGAACGAGTTCGACCTCTATGCCGCCGCATCGGGCTCGGCGCTGGTCGCCGTGCTGGCGGTATTTTTCCATTACACCCGTATCGGCATGGCCTTGCGCGCCGTGGCCGACGACCATCAGGCGGCGCTCTCCGTGGGCATCCCCCTCAAGACCATCTGGATCATCGTGTGGTCGGTGGCGGGTTTCGTCGGGCTGGTCGCGGGCATCATGTGGGGCAGCAAAAGCGGCGTACAGTTCTCCCTGTCGCTGATCGCGCTCAAGGCGCTTCCCGTGCTCATCCTCGGCGGCTTCACCTCGATACCCGGCGCCATCGTCGGCGGCCTGATCATCGGCGTCGGCGAGAAGATCGCGGAAATCTATTGGGGCCCGCTAATCGGCGGCGCCATCGAAAATTGGTTTGCCTATATGCTGGCCTTGGCGTTTCTGCTGTTCAGACCCCAGGGCCTGTTCGGCGAACGCATAATCGAGAGGGTATAAAAGCCGTGTTCTATCGCGAAGCCGGCCAGTTCAAAACCACATACGCCACCGATCAGTCGGTCTTTCCGATCAATCTCGACCGCTGGTTCATCGCCGCAGCCCTGGTGATCGCCTTTGTGGTGATTCCCATGACCGCCAGCGAATACTGGCTGCAGGCGGTGCTGATCCCCATCCTGGTGTTCACCATGGCCGCCATCGGGCTCAACCTGCTGGTCGGCTACGCTGGGCAGCTATCGCTTGGCACCGGCGGCTTCATGGCGGTCGGCGCGTTCATGACTTACAAGATCACCACCGCCTTTCCCGAGATCAACATCATTCTGGTGTTCCTCGCCTCAGGCCTGTGCGCGGGCGGCGTCGGCCTGCTCTTCGGCATACCCAGCCTGCGCATCAAAGGCTTCTATCTCGCGGTATCGACCCTGGCCGCACAGTTTTTCCTGGTCTGGATGTTCAACAAGGTCGAGTGGTTCTACAACTACGAGCCATCGGGCTCGATCACCGCGCCGCCGAGGGAAATTTTCGGGGTCATGATCACCGGCCCGACCGCCGCCGCCGAGGCGCGCTACATAGTCGCCCTGGTGCTCGTCCTGATCTTCGCCGTGGTCGCAAAGAATCTCGTTCGCGGCGCCATCGGGCGGTCCTGGATGGCGGTGCGCGACATGGACATCGCCGCCGAGATTATCGGCATCCAACCGTTCAAGACCAAGCTGGTCGCCTTCGCCGTCAGCTCGTTCTATTGCGGCATGGCCGGCGCCATGATGGTGTTCCTATGGCTCGGCAGCGCCGAGACCGAAGCCTTCAGCATCACCGAGTCCTTCAACGTGCTGTTCATGATCATCATCGGCGGCCTGGGCAGCATCATGGGTTCGTTCCTCGGCGCCACCTTCATCGTCGGCCTGCCGATCCTGCTGTCCAATGTGCCCCAGTCATTCGGGCTGGCCATGGCCATCGACACCCAGAAGCATATCGAGGTCATGGTGTTCGGCTCGCTGATCATCTTCTTTCTTATCGTCGAGCCCCACGGGCTCGCCAGGCTTTGGCAAATTACCAAGGAAAAGCTAAGATTATGGCCGTTCCCTTACTAATTCCAAGGAGCAACGATTAAGTCCCATTTCCTTTGCAAACCGTCGCGTGCTAGCCTTACAGCCAATTGTTTAAACGCCCGTCTTAACTATCCACAGGGAGACGACTATGAATTTACGCAATTTAACACTCGCTTTTCTGGGCGCCGCTATCGGGGTGACCGGAATGCTCACGCTCACGCCGACGCCGGCCGCAGCGGATGAGCAGTTCTTCCCCATGCTGGTCTATCGCACGGGCGCCTATGCACCGAGCGGCATTCCCGTAGCCAACGGGTTCCGCGATTACTACACCATGCTCAATAAGCGCGACGGCGGCATCAACGGCGTCACCGTCACCTTCGAAGAGTGCGAGACCCAGTACAACACCAAGATCGGCGTCGAGTGCTATGAGAAGCTCAAGAAGAACGCCACCCTGATCAACCCGTTCTCGACGGGCATCACCTATCAGTTGATCCCGAAGTCTGCGGTTGACGAGGTGCCCATCCTGTCCATGGGTTATGGCCGCACGGCAGCCGCCGACGGCCGGGTCTTCCCCTGGGTGTTCAATTTCCCGACCACCTACTGGAGCCAGGCTTCAGCCTTCATCAAATATGTCGCCCAGCAAGAAGGCGGCGAGGGCAACCTCAAGGACTTGAAGATCGCCCATGTCTACCACAACTCGGCCTATGGCAAGGAAGCCAACCCGACGCTTGAGGTCCTGGCCGATAAGTATGGCTATAAGCTGACCCTGCTCGCGGTCGACCATCCCGGTCAGGAGCAGAAAGCGACCTGGTTGCAGGTCCGCAGGCTCAAGCCCGATTGGGTGTTCATGTCCGGCTGGGGCGTGATGAATTCAGTGGCGATCAAGGAAGCCGCCATCATCAAGTATCCGATGGATCATTTCGTCGGCAACTGGTGGTCCGGCTCAGACGCCGATGTGACCCCCGCCGGTAAAGGTTCGATTGGCTATAAATCAGCCACCTTCCATTCGCCGGAATCGAATTTCGGGGTCCACAAGGACATTCTGAAATACGTCTATGGCGGCGATATGGAAAAAGCCAAGGCCAACAGCTTCGGCGAGGTTCTCTATAACCGCGCCGTGGTCAACGCCATGTTCGGCTCCGAGGCCGTGAGCACGGCGCAAGCCAAGTTCGGCAACCGCACCATGACCGGCAAGGAAGTGCGCTGGGGCCTTGAGAACCTCGACATCACCGTGTCGCGCCTTGCGGAACTCGGCATGGAAGACTTCACCCTGCCGGTCAAGGTGAGTTGCATGGACCACGAGACCGGCGGACCGATCCGCATCCAGCAATGGGACGGCACGAAATGGTCGTTCGCCAGTGACTGGATCAGCCCGATCCGTGACGTGGTTCGGCCCATGGTTGAGAAAGCCGCCGCGGCTTACGCAGCCGAAAACAACATCACGCCGCGCACCTGCTAAGCGGCGCGTAGACGAAGAGTCCCGCATCATGACGAGCGAGGCTCTCGTAGAGTCCGATCCCAACCCAGCTGCCGGTGAGAACCGGCAGCTGGTGTTGCGGGTCAACAATATCGAAGTCATCTACGACCATGTCATCCTGGTGCTCAAGGGTGTGTCTCTTAATGTTCCCGAGGGCGGCATTGTTGCTTTGCTCGGCGCTAACGGCGCCGGCAAGACCACCACGCTCAAGGCGATTTCAAATTTGCTGCGCGCCGAGCGCGGCGACGTTACCAAAGGCACCATTGAGCTTAAAGGCGAGCGTATCGATAAGCTCACCGCTAACGAGCTGGTCAAGCGCGGCGTCATCCAGGTGATGGAAGGACGCCATTGCTTCGAGCATCTGACCATCGAGGAAAACCTCATGACCGGGGCCTATACCCGGCGCGACGGCAAGGCCGCGATCCGCGACGACCTCGATATGGTGCTGAATTATTTCCCCCGCCTGAAACTTCGCTTGCGAGCCCAGGCCGGTTATACCTCGGGCGGCGAACAGCAGATGTGCGCCATCGGCCGCGCGTTGATGTCGCGGCCTTCGACGATCCTGCTCGACGAGCCTTCCATGGGGCTCGCTCCCCAGCTTGTGGAAGAGATTTTCGAGATCGTCAAACAGCTCAACGAAACTGAAGGAGTCACCTTCCTGCTGGCCGAGCAGAATACGAACGTGGCCCTCAAATACGCCCATTACGGCTATGTTCTGGAGAATGGCCGGGTTGTGCTCGACGGCGACGCGAAGGCCCTGCGCGAGAACGAGGACGTCAAGGAATTCTACCTTGGCCTGTCGTCGAGCGGGCGTAGAAGCTATCGTGACGTCAAACACTACAAGCGGCGCAAGCGTTGGCTGTAGAGGCCCAAATCAGACATAGTATTTCGTCATGAGTGACTATTACGACGATCTGGAAACCTACGAACCCGCGGCGCGCGAAGCAGCGTTATTTGCCGCCCTGCCGCGCCACATCGCCCACGCCAAGGCCAAGGCGCCCTATTTCACCGAACGCCTCGCCGATATTGACCCCGAGACCGTGACCGACCGGGCGGCCCTGGCGCGCTTGCCGGTGACCCGGAAATCGGCGCTCGGCGATCTTCAGAAAACCATGAAGCCGTTCGCCGGTCTGACCGCTGTTCAATCCAGTGAGCTGAAAAGTATTTATTCCTCGCCGGGACCGATCTATGAGCCTCAGGGGCATAATGTCGATCACTGGCGAGTCGCTCGCGCGCTCCATGCGGCGGGTTTCCGCAAGAACGATCTTATCCATATCTGCTTCTCCTTTCATTTCACTCCAGCCGGCGCGATGATCGAATCAGCGGCCCAGGCCCTGGGCTGCCCAACCTTTCCGGGCGGCGTCGGCAACACGGAAGGCCAGGCCCGCGCCATGGCCGATCTGCAACCGGCGGGGTATGTCGGAACGCCGTCTTTCCTCAAGATCATTCTCGACAAGGCTCGCGAAGAAGGCCTCGATCTGTCAGGCGTGAAAAAGGCGCTGGTCTCGGGCGAGGCGCTGCCGCAAGCCCTGCGCGATGATATCACCGCTTATGGGGTGGATGTGCTGCAATGCTACGCCACCGCCGAGCTTGGGCTGATCGCCTATGAGACCCAGGGGCCACAAGGCGTCTGCGAGGGCATGGTCATCGCCGAAGACATCATCGTCGAAATCGTCACCCCCGGAACCGGCGATCCGGTGGCCGAAGGCGAGGTCGGCGAAGTGGTGGTCACCGTGCCGACAGTCGAATATCCGCTGATCCGCTTCGCCACCGGCGATCTATCGGCCCATCTTGTGGGGATCAGCCCCTGTGGGCGCAGCAACGCCCGGATCAAGGGCTGGATGGGCCGCGCCGATCAATCGACCAAGGTCAAGGGCATGTTCATCCACCCCGAGCAGGTCGCTCATGTGGTAGCGTCGTTTAAAGCCGTGCAAAAGGGCCGCCTGATTGTTGAGCAAATCGAGGGTGTCGATGTAATGACCCTCAATTGCGAAGTCGATACCGAAAGCGAAGGGCTGGCCGACGCCGTAGCCAAGGCGTTGAGCAAACATTGCCGGCTCAAGGGCCGCGCCGCCCTGGTGCCGGCCGGCAGCCTGGCCAACGACGGCAAGGTTATCGACGACCGCCGCGAACTGGCGTGAACGACCGACCAACGAGCGATTCTCTGGGAATAGAAGCTATGGGCCTGGCTTGCGTGCGCGGCGGGCGCTGGGTGTTCGATTCCGTCGATTTTGCCGTCGCCCCCGGCGGCGCTCTGCTTCTGCACGGCGCCAACGGCAGCGGCAAGACCAGCCTGCTTCGCATAATCGCGGGGTTCCTTGCCCCGGCGGAAGGCCAGCTCACCTGGAACGGCCACCCCTTCGATGACGAAGACCATGAGCCTGCACGGATCGCCTATGTCGGCCATCTCGACGCGGTCAAGCGGGCCCTGTCGGTGGCCGAGAATCTTTCCTTCTGGGCCGATTACTACGGCGCTGGCCAGGGCGACAGCGAGAATAGTGTGGCCGAGGCGCTCGACCGTCTCGGCATCGGCCATCTTGCCCCGGTCCCGGCGCGGTTCCTGTCGGCCGGGCAGCGCCGCCGCCTCGGGCTGGCCCGCCTGCTGGCGGCGCCGGCGTCCCTGTGGCTGCTCGATGAGCCGACGGTGACCCTGGATGAGGAATCGATCGCCATCGTCGAAGCCCTGATCGCCGAACACCGCGCCGACGGCGGCATGGTGATGGTCGCCACCCATGCCGGCATGTCGATACCCGAGGCCGGGATATTAACCCTCGGCGGGCCATCATGACCGCCTTCTGGTGCCTGGTCCGGCGCGATCTGCTCCTCGCTTTCCGACGCGGCGGCGACAGCGTCAATGTGATGATCTTCTTCCTGCTCACCGTCACCCTGTTCCCCTTCGGCGTCGGCCCCGAGCAGGCGATCCTCATGCGCATCGCGCCGGGCGTCATCTGGGTCGCCGCCCTACTCGCCGCCATGCTGTCGCTGGATCGGTTGTTTCGCGACGACTTTGAAGACGGTAGCCTCGATCTGATGATCCTCGGCCCCCTGCCGCTGGAGATCACGGTGCTCGCTAAATGCCTCGCTCATTGGCTGACCACCGGCCTGCCGCTGGTCATCGTCTCACCCCTGCTCGCCGTGTTGCTGGCCATGGACGGCGAGGGCTTCGCCACCCTGATCGGGACCATGCTGCTCGGCACTCCTCTACTCAGCCTGATCGGCGCGATAGGGGCGGGCCTCACGGTTTCCTTGCGCGGCGGCGGCGTGCTGATCAGCCTGTTGGTGCTGCCGCTCTACATCCCGGTTCTGATTTTCGGGGTCGGCGCGGTCGATGCAGCGGTTTACGGACTGGCCGCGCGTCCCCATATTCTCATAATGGCCGCCATGTTGATCGCCGCCCTTCCCTTGTGCAGCTGGGCCAGTGCCGCCGCGTTGCGCCTCTCTACGGAATGATCCTTGGTATAGGATGAAATAGACCCATGCACCGCTTTGCCAATCCGACGCGCTTCATGCGTTATTCCGCCGTCATTCTGCCCTGGGCCGCCTGGTCGACCGCCGCGCTGATCGCCATCGGGCTCTATCTCGCCCTGTTCGTTGCACCCCCCGATTACCAACAGGGCGAAAGCGTGCGCATCATGTTTGTCCATGTGCCGTCCGCCTGGATGGCGCTGTTCGTCTATACGAGCATGGCCGTGGCCAGCGCCATGGCGCTGATCTGGAAGCACCCGCTTTCCGACATCGCGGCGCGCGCCTCGGCCCCCATCGGCGCCTGCTTCACCTTCATGGCCCTGGCCACCGGGTCGCTCTGGGGCAAGCCCATGTGGGGCGCCTGGTGGGTGTGGGACGCGCGGCTGACCTCCATGCTGGTGCTGCTGTTTCTCTATCTCGGCTACATGGCCCTGGTCGATGCCTTCGACGATCCGGCGCGCGGCGCCAAGGCGGCGGCGATCCTCGTCCTGGTCGGCTTCGTCAACGTGCCGATCATCAAGTTTTCGGTGGATTGGTGGAACACGCTTCACCAGCCGGCGAGCGTGGTCAAGATTGGCGGGCCGTCGATCCATCTCTCCATGCTGGCGCCACTGCTCATCATGGTGGTGGGCTTCACCACATTCTACGTGGCGGTGCTGATCATGCGCATGCGAACCGAGATCGTCACCGCCAAGCTGCGCAGCCTACAAATGAACGCCAATCGTGACTAGACGCTGGTCTGGACGAACCTTATATCCATGGCCATGAACGAGTTCTTCTCCATGGGCGGCTATGCCGCATTCGTCTGGCCGGCTCTCGGCCTGTCGGCGCTAGTCATGGCGGCGCTCTATATTCAAAGCCTCTGGACTTTGCGCGCACGCGAGGCCGAACTTGAGGCCCTGCAAGGCGAAAAGACCGATGAAACTCAAGCGTAAACATCGCCGGCTTGGCTTCGTGGTCGCCGGCATGGTTTCCCTGCTCATCGCGGCGGGCCTGGTGCTGAACGCCTTCGAAGACAATCTGGTGTTCTTCTACAGCCCCAGCGACCTGGCTGAGAAATCCATTCCCGAGGGCCGCCGGTTCCGCCTCGGCGGGCTGGTCGAAGAGGGCAGTGTGAACCGTCTTGCCGACGGACTGACCGTCGAATTCACCGTCACCGATCTCGCCGCCATTGTGCCGGTGAGCTATCGTGGGCCGCTGCCCGATCTGTTTCGCGAGGGACAGGGCGTGGTAACCGAAGGTAAGATGGCGGCGGACGGCATCTTCATCGCCGACAGCGTGCTCGCCAAGCATGACGAAAACTATATGCCGCCCGAAGTCGCCGAGGCGCTCAAGGCGTCGGGCCAATGGCAAGGGGACGAGAGCAATTAATGATCGCTGAAGTCGGACATTTCGCCCTGATCCTGGCGTTCCTCACCGCCATCATCCAGGGGACCTTACCAATGATCGGCGCCCATCGCGGCAACGCCGCATGGATGGCCCTGGCGCGCCCCGCCAGTGTCGCCCAACTGCTGTTCATCGCCATTGCGTTTTTCACCCTGATGTACGGCTTCATAGTCTCGGATTTCACCATCGAGAATGTCGCGCGCAATTCGAATTCGGCCATGCCGATGCTGTATAAGGTCTCCTCGACCTGGGGCAGTCACGAAGGCTCGCTCGTCCTGTGGGTGCTTATCCTCGCCCTGTTCGGCGCCACCGTGGCTCTATCGGGGGGAAACCTTCCGCCGACGCTTCGCACCCGCGTGCTCGGCGTGCAGGCCTGGATCGCCGTCGGTTTCTTAGCCTTCTCCCTGTTCACCTCGAACCCCTTCCTGCGCCTCGACCCGGCGCCCCTGGACGGAAACTCGCTCAACCCGCTGCTGCAAGACCCCGGCATGGCTTATCACCCGCCGTTCCTCTATGTCGGCTATGTCGGCTTTTCCATGGCCTTTTCCTTTGCCGTGGCGGCGCTGATCGAGGGCCGGGTCGACGCCGCCTGGGCGCGCTGGGTGCGGCCCTGGACCCTGGCGGCCTGGTCGTTCCTCACCCTGGGTATCGGCATGGGAAGCTGGTGGGCCTATTACGAGCTGGGCTGGGGCGGGTTCTGGTTCTGGGACCCGGTCGAGAATTCATCCTTCATGCCCTGGCTGGCGGGCACCGCCCTGCTCCATTCGGCGATCGTCTGCGAGAAACGCAACACCCTCAAGAGCTGGACCATCCTGCTGGCGATCGTGACCTTCTCGCTCAGCCTGCTGGGCACCTTCCTGGTGCGCTCGGGGGTGCTGACCTCGGTCCATGCCTTCGCCACCGACCCGGCGCGCGGCGCCTTCATCCTGGGCTTCCTGGTGCTGGTCATCGGCGGCTCGCTGACCCTCTATGCGATCCGCGCGCCTCTGCTCAAGGCCGGCGGCCTGTTCGCCCCCATATCCCGCGAAGGCGCCCTGGTGCTCAACAATCTGTTGCTGACGACAGCCTGCGCCACGGTGTTCCTGGGCACCCTGTACCCCCTGTTCCTCGACGCGCTGGGCGGCGGCAAGGTCTCTGTCGGGCCGCCCTATTTCAACGCCACCTTCGGGCCGATCATGGTGCCGGTAATTGCCGTCGCCGCCATAGGACCGCTGATGCCGTGGAAGCGCGCCGATCTCGCCGGGGTGCTCGGGCGGCTCAAGCTGGCCCTGGTGTTCGGTGTGGCCATGGCCTTCGGCGCCTGGTATCTGGCCGCCGGCACAGCCCCCTGGGCGCCGCTTGGCTTCGGCCTCGCCGCCTGGCTGTTCATGGGTTCGCTGATCGAATGGGCCGAGCGCATCAAGCTGTTCAGGCTGCCCTTAGGTAAAAGCTGGAGCCGCGCCCGCAATCTGCCGCGCTCCGCCTACGGCATGACCATGGCCCATTGCGGCGTCGCCCTGGTGCTCGCCGGGATTATCGGCAGCCAGGCCTGGCAGAGCGAGATTATCCGCGTCATGGCGCCCGGCGAAACTGCCGAACTGGCGGGCTACGAGTTTACCTTTAGGGGCGTGCGCGCGCTGCAAGGACCGAACTACAGCATCGATCGCGGCGAGTTTGAAATCACCCGCGACGGCGCCCCGTTCACCCGATTGTTCCCGGAGAAACGCTTCTATCCGGTGCAGCAGACGCAGACCACCGAAGCGGCGATCCACACCACCTGGATCGGCGATCTCTATGTCGCCATCGATGAGTCCCGCGCAGCCGTGGGCGAAGACGACGGGACCTGGAGCGTGCGTCTCTACTTTAATCCGCTGATACCCTGGATCTGGCTCGGCGCGGTGATCATGATGCTCGGCGGGCTGGTTTCCCTGAGCGACCGCCGCCTGCGCATCGGTGCGCCGCGCCGGACCCGCCGCACCGAACCCGAGCAGCCGAGTCCGCCTGAACAACCCAAACCACAGGCGGCATGAGGTTTAAATTCATCATTCCGCTGGCGCTGTTCATGGGCGTCGCGATAACGCTCGCTGTCGGCCTGACTCTCAAGCCCGGGGATATTCCCTCGGCCCTGCTCGACAGGCCGGTGCCGGAATTCGACCTGCCGGCGGTCATGGGAAGGCCGCGCGGCCTGGCCAGCGATGAGCTTAAGGGCGAGGTTAGGTTGGTCAATTTCTTCGCCTCCTGGTGCGTCGCCTGCCGCGCCGAGCACCCCTTGCTCAACCGGCTGACGGAAGACGGGGTGGTCCCCGTCTACGGCGTCAATTACAAGGACAAGCCCGAGGATGCGCGCGCCTGGCTCGACCGGCTGGGTGATCCCTATGTTCGCTCGGGCGCCGACATTCCAGGCCGCGTCGGCATCGACTGGGGGGTCTACGGCCTGCCCGAGACCTTTATCGTCGATCAGTCGGGACGTATCGTCTACAAACATATCGGCGCCATCGACGCCGAGGTTCTGGAAGACATCATCCTGCCCATCGTCGTAAAGCTCAGGCAATGAGAACCTTTCTGTTTGCCCTGTTTCTGGCCCTGACATCCGGGCCCGCCCTGGCCATTGTCGCCGGTGAGTCGCTTGACGATCCGGTGCTCGAAGCCCGCGCGCGGGACATCGGCAAGGGGTTGCGCTGTCTGGTCTGTCAGAACCAGTCGATTGACGATTCCAACGCCGCCCTGGCCAAGGATCTGCGCCGCCTGGTGCGCGAACGGCTCGAGGCCGGCGACAGCGATCAGGCGGTCGAGGATTATATTGTCGCCCGTTACGGCGATTACGTGCTGCTAAAGCCGCCCTTCAAGCCGATCACCTACGCCCTGTGGCTGGGGCCCGGCTTGATGCTGCTGATCGCCGGTTGGGGGGTGGTGGTGTTCCTGCGCCGCCAATCGCGGAGGAGCCCGGTTGCCGAAGCGCCACTCGACGACGACGAGCGCCGCCGTCTCGACTCCCTGCTCGACGACGGCTGAACCATGACCCTGTTCGTCATCCTCGGTTTGATGACCGTGGTCGCCATGGCCATGCTTGTGCTGCCTCTGCTGCGTGGATACGGCGCCATGACGCCGCGCGCCGATTATGATCTCGAAATCTACCGCGATCAGCTTGACGAGATTGAGCGCGATGTGGAACGCGGCGTCATCGACGCCGATGAACGGGCCTCGGCACGCACGGAAATCGAGCGCCGCATGCTGGCCGCCTCGCCAGGTGACCCTGACAATGGCGAGCCGGACAAGGGCGCCCCGGATGCGGGCAGGAGCGGCATGCTCGCCGGCTTCTCCATTATGATGCTGGTGCCGCTTGCCGCCGGCAGTCTTTATCTCGGCCTGGGATCGCCCGGCGTCGTCGAGCTGCCCTTCGCGGAGCGCCCCGTCGCCGGACCCAGAACCCCGCCCCAGAATAGAAATCCCGATGTGGAGGCCATGGTCGCCGGCCTCGCCGAGCGGCTGCAAGACAGATCGGAAGAGCACACG
>JAYGED010000218.1:0-7101 GCA_046582565.1 Alphaproteobacteria bacterium | reverse complement strand
ATATTGAAGGCGGGAGCCTGTGCGGATTACGAGTTTTGGCATCAAATCAACCGATCAGGAGCGGGCGGATGCTAAAATCCCGAGACCGGGCAACATCTGCTACCCAGGTTCGAGCTCGTCAGGGCATTATTCGAGGTGCCCATAATGCTCAAGGTTCCGGCGCGGTCGCCTGTCAGTTGGTGAATACGCCAGCCTGGGGGGCCAAGGATGCTTTGGGCGTTCGGCGCCAGGACAAGAGCTGTCATCACCCGCCGGATTCTGGCTTCGAGGTCGCGGCGCACGCCGCGGGCATCATCATTTTCAAGTAAGCGCCGGAGTCCTCTATGACTTACTGAGCGAAAGTTCATGTTGGACTGTACGGTATGTCCGTACGCTTGTCAAGGGAAGGGGCTGTATTCCTTATCGCCTAACCCTCAGGAGAAATCCTCTACCTCTTCGAACAGCCAGGTTCGGAAGCTGGCGATCTTGGGGTGATCGACTGTGGCCTGGGGGCAGACCAGGTAATAGGCGAATTCCGCCTCCAGGCTGATACCGAAGGGCCTGACCAGGCGGCCCGCCGCGAGATCGGCGGCGGCCAGGGCGCTGCGCCCCAGGGCGACCCCCTGGCAGTCGACGGCGGCCTGCAGAACCAGGCTCGAATCCGTGAAGGCGGGGCCGCGCGTCGGATCGCCGTCCTCGATGCCGGCGGCGAGAAACCACATGGTCCAGTCGGTCCGGCTGTCGTCATGCAGCAGGGTGTGGTGGAGAATATCGGCGGGCTCGTTCAAGGCATGCTCGCCGGTGAGCAGGGCCGGGCTGCAGACCGGGAAGAAATCCTCGGTCATCAGCCGCTCGCTGCGCATGCCGTCCCATCTACCGCGCCCATAGCGCAGCGCCACATCGACATTTTCGCGGGCGAAATCGGTCAAATGGAGCGAGGCGTCGATGCGCACGTCGATATCGGGATAGGCTTCGCGAAAGCGCCCGAGACGCGGCACCAGCCATTTCGAGGCGATCGAAGGCAGGGTGGTGACGGTCAGCGCCCGGCGGACGTCATGGCTGCGCAGGCGCTCGGTGGCAGCGGCAATCTGATCGAGGGCCTCGCGCAACGGCGGCAGGTAACGCTGACCCGCATCGGTCAGCAGCAGAGCTCGATTGAGGCGGCGAAACAGCACCACGCCGAGACGCTCTTCCAGGGCTTTCACCTGATGGCTGATCGCCGCCTGGGTCACATTGAGTTCGTCGGCCGCCTTGGTGAAGCTCAGATGGCGCGCCGCGGCCTCGAAGGCGCGCAGTGCGTTGAGCGGGGGAAGTCGTCTAGCCATGCGATCACGGAATGTCAGGTATGATGAATAAGATTAGCTAATCTACTTTACGCATATATTTGCCCATAAACAAGCTCAATACCGGATACTTTAACTGATTATTAAGAGTTGAATGGCTTTTGGGCCTATAAGAGAAACATGAGAAAAACTTATCCAAATCATGAGAATTGATCGTTTGTACCAGGCCGCGCTCAAGCCTATTTATCCTCTATCGAAACACACGGACAGCGACGCCAAAGAGCGCCTGTCCCACCGAAGAGGAGAGCCGATATGACCACGCAATTGCAGACCGCCACCTACGGCACGATGAACCATGATGCAGATTTCTCCCCCCTGGCCGGCAACCGGGGCTCGCTCGAGGCCCTTGTCGCCCGCGCGGTGGGGCATTTCACCATCCTGCAAGCCTGGAACGAGCGCGCCCGTCAACGCCGTGCCCTGGGCAAGCTCGCCGATCGCCTGCTCGCCGACATCGGCATTTCCCGCGCCGCCGCCGCCCATGAAGTGGCCAAGCAGCCCTGGCAGGCGTGATCGGAGGCTGGACATTCGCGGACAGTTGGGAAAGGATCGCAGAATTCTATTTTCTCATCCCATAACCACAGTGGAAACCCATCCTGATGTCCGTTCGTAACGGCCGCGAATTCCTTGCCATCCCGGGTCCGACCAATGTTCCTGACGAAGTTCTCCGCGCCATGCATCGCCCGGCGATCGAGATTTATTCGGGCGCGCTGCTCGATGTAACCACGGCCTGCCTCGATGGTCTTCGCCGTGTCTTCAACACCGAGGGGCGGACCTATATATACGCCGCCAACGGCCATGGCGCCTGGGAAGCGGCAGTCAGTAACGTGTTTTCTGCCGGCGACAAGGTGCTTGCCCTGGAGAGCGGGCGCTTCGCCATCGGCTGGGGCGAGATGGCGTCGATGATGGGGGTCGAGGTCGAGATCCTGCCGGGCAGCAACCGAGCCGCCGTCGATCTAGCGGCCCTGGAGGCGCGCCTTCGCGAAGATACGGCGGGCGAGATTACCGCCATCATGGTGGTGCAGATCGATACCGCATCCAGCGTGGTCAATGATATTGCCGCCGTCCGCCGCGCCATGGACGCGGCCGGTCATGGCGCGCTTCTCATGGTCGACACCATCGCCTCCCTCGGCACCATGCCGTTTGATATGGACGATTGGGGAGTCGACGTCGCTGTCGCCGGGTCGCAAAAGGGCTTGATGACCCCGCCGGGTCTGAGTTTTGTCGCTGCCGGCGAGAAGGCGGTGGCCGCCCATCAAACCGCCGGCCTGCGCACCCGCTATTGGGACTGGACCGAGCGCGAGGGCAAGGAGCATTACAACAAATACTGCGGCACCCCGCCGGAACATATGCTGTTCGGCTTGACCAAAGCCCTGGAAATGATTTTCGAGGAGGGCCTGGAAAACGTCTTCCAGCGTCATCGCCTGCTGGCCGAGGCGACGCGCCGTGCGGTCGCCGTCTGGAGCGAAGGCCAAGTCATGTCCTTCAATATAACCGATCCCGCCCAGCGCGCCGATTCGGTAACCAACGTGTTGATGAGCTGCGATCCCCAACCGCTGCTTGAGTATTGTGACGAGAAATGCGGCGTGGTGGTCGGCGGCGGCATCTCAGATTTGTCCGGCAAGGCAATCCGTATCGCCCATATGGGCCATGTCAATGCGCCGATGATCCTCGGCGCCCTGACGGTGATCGAGGTTGGCCTGATCGCCCTGGGCATCCCCCACGGCAAGGGCGGTGCCCAGGCCGCGGTCGATTATCTCGGCGAGACCGTTACCGCCTAGGCGATTTCACGCTGGCTGTTGGCATTCGCCTCCCATTCGTGTTTTATAGATTTTGAACAATTAATTGCATTTGTACGAACAGGGAGTGACGTTATGTCGATAAGAGACAGATTTTACAGCTTCATCATGGGCGCCGCGGTGCTTGGCCTGCTGGCCGGGCTGCCGACGCCCGTGATAGCGCAGGAGGATTGCCCGCGCGGCACCCTCGATAAACAATATTGCGACCGCAACGGCGATCAGATCGCCGATCTGCCGACCGATCCGTCCGATTGGATCAATCCGGATACGCTGATCTTCGCCTACACGCCGGTCGAAGATCCCGCCGTCTACAAATCCGTCTGGGCCGGCTTTATCGACCATATGGCTGAGGTGACGGGCAAGAAGGTCCTGTTCTTCTCGGTTCAGTCCAACGCCGCACAGTTGGAAGCCATGCGTTCGGGCCGCCTGCACATAGCCGGGTTCAATACGGGCTCGAACCCCATCGCTGTGAGCTGCGCCGGTTTCTCCCCGTTTGCCATGATGGCGTCTGAAGATGGATCTTACGGCTACGAAATGGAAATCATCGTACCCGCCGACAGCGACATCATGACGCCTGCCGATATCAAGGGCAGAACCCTGACCTTCACCTCGCCGACCTCAAATTCGGGCAACAAGGCCCCCTCGGCGCTGTTGATGTCGGAATTCGGTCTCGTCAAGGACGTGGATTTCGAGACAAACTTCTCGGGCAAGCACGACAATTCGGTGCTGGGTATCGCCAACAAGGACTACGAGGTTGCCCCGATCGCCAATTCGGTCATGCGCCGCATGATCGATCGCGGTGTCGTGGATCCTGCCTTGATCCGCACCATCTACAAGTCGCAGACTTTCCCGACCACCGGCTACGGCCACGCCTACAATCTTGATCCAACCCTGGTGGCGTTGATCAAGCAGTCTTTCTTCACCTTTGAATGGGAAGGCTCGGACCTGAAGGCGGAGTTCGAGAAATCGGGCGAAGGCCAGTTCATCTCGATCGTTCACAAGTTCGATTGGAACGTTATCCGCAAGATCGATGCGGCTAACGGCATCGAGTACGCATGTAAATAAGTCCCTACCTCCGCCCGCGGCGTTTAAGTTCGATTGAACCCGCGGGCGGAGTCTATTCTGAACCCATCATAAACCGACGCGGGGAACGTCATGCTGCGGCTTGTCGGCCTGTCCAAGCGATACAAGACCGGTGACCTTGCCCTGAAAAGCATTGATCTTGAAGTTCCTGATGGCCAGGTGATGGCGCTGATCGGTCCTTCCGGCGCCGGTAAATCGACGCTGATCCGCTGCATCAACCGGCTGGTGGAGCCGACCGAGGGCACGGTTTACCTCAACGATCTGGAACTGACCGCCCTGGGTCAGGGACCGCTTCGCAAGGTGCGGCGGCGCATGGGTATGATCTTTCAGGAATACGCCCTGGTGGAGCGTTTGACGGTGATGGAAAATGTGTTGTCCGGCCGTCTCGGCTATGTCGGATTCTGGCGCAGCTATTTCCGCAAGTTTCCGCAAAGCGATATCGACGAAGTGTTCCGCCTGCTCGAGCGCGTCGGCCTCGATCATATGGTCGATAAGCGGGCCGATGAGCTGTCCGGCGGCCAGCGTCAACGGGTGGGTATCTGCCGCGCCCTGGTGCAGAACCCGGATCTATTGCTGGTGGATGAGCCCACGGCGTCCCTCGACCCCAAGACATCGCGCCAGATCATGCGCCTGATCGTTGAGCTGTGCGACGAGCGCAACCTCTCGGCCATCATCAATATTCACGACGTTCTGCTGGCGCAGATGTTCTCCAAGCGTATCGTTGGACTGGATCAGGGGTCCATCGTCTACGACGGCCCGCCCGACGGCCTGACGCCCGAAGTGTTGACCAAAATTTACGGTGAAGAGGATTGGTCGGAAACCATCCGCGCCGTGGATGATAACGATGAAGACGGTGAAGACGATGACGGTACGCCCAATGGGGCGTTGGCCGTATGACGTCCGGCCCACTCACGCGCACCTGGAAACGCCCGCCGTTCATCAAGCGGCCGCTGCTGCGCTGGGGGCTGGCGCTCGGCGCCGCCATATATCTGGCCTTGGCGATCGGTACGCTTGACGCCAATTGGGGGCGGGTCGCGGATGGCGCGCCGCGGGCCTATCGCTTCTTTTCGTCGTTTTTCCCGCCCGATTTCACATCCCGCGGCGGCGATATCGCGGAAGGGATTCTTGAGAGCCTGTGGATGACCGTTGTATCGACGGCCTTCGGCATCGCCCTGTCGATTCCCGTCGGCCTCGGCGCCGCGCGCAACCTGGCGCCCCGGCCGGTTTATCTGTGCGCCCGGGCGATTCTCGCCCTGTCGCGGACCTTTCCGGAAATCATCCTGGCGCTGTTTGCCGTGAAGCTGTTCGGCTTCGGCCCGTTTGCCGGCATCCTGGCCCTGTCCATCGCCACCATCGGCTTCTACGGCAAGCTACTCGCCGAGGATATCGAATCCATGGACCCGGGCCAGGCCGAAGCCGTCAAGGCGACCGGGGCAAAATGGTTCCAGTGGCTCAATTACTCGGTGCAGCCCCAGGTCATGCCGCGCATGATCGGCCTCGGCATGTACCGGTTCGATATCAATTTCCGCGAATCCGCAGTGGTCGGCATCGTCGGCGGCGGCGGTATCGGCGCCACCCTGCTGACCTCGTTTGACCGCTATGAGTTTGATTCGGCGGCGGCCATTCTGTTGATCATCATCGGCATCGTCATGGCGGTCGAATACAGCTCCGGCTACATCAGAAGCAAGGTGCAGTAATGCCGGTATCGACCATTAATGACACCAAGGTCTGGCAGCGCCGTGAACGGGGCCGGCAACTGACAATCTGGGCCTGCCAGTTTCTCACCGTGGCGCTCGTGGTTTATTGCTGGGAGCTGGTTTCTGAGAGAACCATCTGGGAATTTGTCAACGACGCGCCGCGCCAGGCCATGGATCTGGCCGAACGCATGGTGCCGCCGAAATGGAGCTATATGGACAATCTGTGGCGGCCCATCTGGGATACCGCCAGCATCGCCACCCTGGGCACCCTGATGGCGGTCGCCATGGCCTTTCCGCTGGCCTTCCTGGCGGCCCGCAACACGACGCCGAGCGCCGCCTTCGTTCGCCCCATTGCGCTGTTCATCATCGTCTCGTCGCGCTCCATCAACTCGCTGCTGTGGGCCTTGATGCTGGTCATGATCATCGGTCCGGGGGTTCTCGCCGGCGTCCTCGCCATCGGTTTCCGCTCGATCGGTTTCTGCGCCAAGCTGCTGTATGAAGCGATCGAGGAAATCGACAAGAGCCAGGTCGAGGCCATAACCGCGACCGGCGCCAGCGGCCCGCAGATCCTGAATTACGGCATCGTGCCGCAAATCCTGCCGGCCTTCGCCGGCATCTCGGTATTTCGCTGGGACATCAACATCCGTGAATCGACCGTGCTCGGGCTGGTCGGCGCCGGCGGCATCGGCCTTCAGCTGAGTTCTTCGATCGACACGGTTACCTGGACCCAGGTCTCGGTAATCCTGATGGTTATCCTGGTCGCCGTCATCCTCAGCGAATGGGTGTCGGCCAAAGTCCGCCACGCCATTATCTAGAGCCTTAAATCTAAGGCGCGTCATCAGTAGCGTCCGGGGGGAACTCGTTTTTACGACTTGTTTTTGTAGCGATGGTCGAGCCATTTATTGAGTTTGGCGTCGGAACGATCTTCGGAACGCTTGTCGTAGCCTTCCGCGACCTCCTGTTCGATCAGCGCGCTGTGCAGTTGTTTCAGTGTGGCGGCAATTTCGCAGCCGCCCTGGTCGAAGGCATGGAGCGCCGCCGCGTTGATCTTATCGACCAGCCTGCGGTGCGGCATCGATTCGTCATCGGTCTCTTCGGGGCGAGTTTCGTCATTGTTTTCAGTCATCGGCGGGACCGCTGGAGTTTGCGAAGAATGGTGCGACTGTGTACCGTTCTAGGCTTAATCGCTTAAGGGCGGCTTAA
>JAYGED010000216.1:0-17466 GCA_046582565.1 Alphaproteobacteria bacterium | reverse complement strand
TCGGCCGGCGAACTCTCCGAGCAGGCCGAGAAGCTGCGCGCCGAGGTCGACAAGTTCCTCACCGAGGTGCGGGCGGCCTGATCGCTCGGCGTAAAACCCGTAACTCTCAAGGGCGGCTTCGGCCGCCCTTATTTTTTGTCCTAATCCCGATATGACACGCCGGGCAATATGCAAAGCATCTCATAGAGCAGATTGGCGCCGAGCATGGAGGTGTTGCCCGATAAGTCGTAGGGCGGTGAAATTTCCACCAGATCGCCGCCAATTACATCGAGGCCACGGCAACCGCGAATGATTTCGAGCCCCTGCACCGTGGTCAGTCCGCCGATCTCCGGCGTTCCGGTGCCCGGCGCATAGGCCGGATCGAGACCGTCGATGTCGAAGCTGATATAGACCGGCCCGTCGCCCAATTGCTCGCGCAGCTCGTCCATCAGGGGGGCCAGGGATTTATGCCAGCAGTCTTCCGCCTGGACCACGCGAAAGCCTTGTCTGCGCGGCCAATCGAAATCCTCGGCGGTGTAGCCGGTTGCGCGCAGGCCGATCTGGGCGACTCGTTTAGGGTCGCACAAACCTTCTTCGACGATACGCCGGAACGGTGTGCCATGGGTGATTTTCTCGCCGAACATGAGGTCGTTGACGTCGGCGTGCGCGTCGATATGGATGATGCCGACCGGGCCGTGTACTTTGGCGGCGGCGCGCAGGATGGGATAGACGATGGTATGGTCGCCGCCCATGGTCAGCGGCCGGCAGCCCTGGCCGAAGACGTCATCATAGAACGCCTCGATGATCGCCATGCTGTCGATAAGGTTGAATGGATTGATCGCCACATCGCCGATATCGGCGACGCGCAAGGAATCGAACGGCGCCGCCCGTGTCGCCATGTTGTAGGGCCGCATGAGGCTCGATTCGGCGCGAATATATCGCGGACCGTGACGGGCGCCGGCGCGATTCGATGTTCCGATGTCGAACGGCACGCCCACGAAACAGGCATCGAGCCCCTCGGCGCTCTGTTTCATTGGCAGGCGCATCATCGTCCCCGGTCCGGCGAAGCGCGGCATCTCGTTGCCGCCCAGTGGCTGGTAAGTTTCCTTGGTCATAGGGATAGTCCTTTGCTTTTATCCGGGCTGGCCGTCGGGCCGGGGTTTGAGGAAGATCGGGGCGTAGACGATAGTGAACCCGACAAAGGCCGCCGTCCATGCAGATGCTGCGAGCATCATCGCCGCCTCCGTGCCGACCAGCCGGGCGATGGCGGCGAGACTCACCAGCAGATAGGCGGCCACGGTGAGCGGCGTGGCGATCAGGGGCCGTCCCGTATGGCCCAGGGCGGCGCGCGTCATAATGGCCAGGGTCATGGTGCCGACAGCGCCGATGGTGAAGCCGTGGGTGGCGCTCGCGGCATCGAGCCAGCCGAGACCGCCAAATCCCTTCAAGGCAAGGCCCAGCGCCAGCCAGCCATAACCGAGATGCAGCACCCAGACGATCGGCTTGTCGAGAACATGACGAGTCGCCCAACCGGCCATGCGCCAGATGCTGATGGCGGCGGCTGCCAGGGCCGTAAGGGCGGCGAAGAGATCCAGGCCAGGCCACTGAGGCCATAGGGTCGCGGCCCCGTCGGCAACAATCATCAGGCTTACTACAGCGATTGCCAGGACGGCGAGGCGCGGCGAGGTCTTGACGGCATCGCTCAAACCTGCGGCCTTCAAGGCGCCCTTGGTGAAGCCGGGGGCCACCCGTCCGCCGAGAATGGTAATCAGCAGAACCAGGATGCCAACCGCCAAATTGAGACCCAGGGCGCTGTCCAGATAACCGGCTGTAGCGGCGTGAATCAGGCCATTCGCCGCAAACATCAGGCCGAGGATGACCAGGAAGACCCCATGGCGCTTGGCGCGCAGCGCCCATAGCTGGGGCAGGCCGATGACCATCAGGGCGGGAATGAAAGACAGATCGACGAGCGCCGCCATCCAGGGCGGAATCAAACCGGCGCTCCACAGGGCGAGGCGGCCGGCAAGCCAGATGAAGGCAAGCAGCGCAAGCCCGCCACCGGTCAGCGGGGGCGTTTTCTGCCAGCCCGGCGCGGCGGTCAGCAGGAAGCCGGCGATCACTGCCACCGTATAGCCGAAGATCATTTCATGGGCGTGGAACAGGCCGGGCGGCCAGTCGCCGAGCCAATCGCCGCCGAAGCCGAGATAGAAGGCGAGGGACAGCGGCAGCGCCACGGCGGCGAATATCCCCGCAAGCAGAAAAAAAGGCCGAAACCCGTAGGCGAAGAGTGTCACGCCGGCCCGGAAATTATGGTGAGCTGTAATCGAAATCGAAGGCCCGCTCGGCATGAGGCACCACATGGCCCACCGAGGGCGACGGGAAATGGGCGGTCAGCACCAGGGTCTCGGTTTCGCAATGGCTGTCGAGGAACTGTTTGCGGGTCTCGGTGGAAAGCGCCATGTCAAAGTCGAAATTGGGGCTCCATTCCGGGTGCGCCAGTTGGATTGGGCTGTGCATCATATCGCCGATCATTATTGCGTTCTGGCCCCTGGAGGCGATGTTGACGGCGACATGGCCGGCGGTGTGGCCGGGCGCCGGGGTGAGCCAGACCTCGTCGTCAAGGGCGTAGTCTGTATCCACCAGAACCGCCTGTTTGGCCTCCATGATGGGCAGGACGTTCTCGCGGAAGACGGCGGTGCCTTCCGCCTCGCAGGCCGCGTATTCGTCTGCTGCCAGGATATATTTTGCGTTCGGGAAGGTCGGCGTCCAGCGGCCGTCCACCAGGCGCGTGTTCCAGCCGCAATGATCGACATGGAGATGGGTGCAAAAGACGTAATCGATGTCTCCCGGCCCGACCCCGGCGGCTTCCAGATTGCGCAGCCAGGTCTCGTCGCGCAAATCCTGCCATTCGGGCATGCCGCCATAGGTTTTGCGGCAGCCGATGCAGGTGTCGATGAGAATGGTGTGGTGGCGGGTGCGGACTAGATAGGACTGCACCGGCAGAATCATCATGCCGGTCTCGGGATCGAGCGCTTTGGGCTCAAGCCAGTGGCGGTGGGGCTCGACGGCCTCGGGCACCGCGTCGTCAAAAAATTCAAGCAGTGGGGCCAGGGGCGCCTCAAGCTCAAGAATACGATTGATGGTGATGTCGCCCAACTGCCTGGGTTTCATCGTTATCGCCCCTTCCAGTCTGGTTTGCGCTTCTCGGCGAAGGCGATGGGGCCTTCGATGGCGTCTTCCGAGGCCATCATTTTCTCATACATCGGCAGGCCGCTCTTGCCCTTCTTGGTCAAATTCATGGCGCCTTCGAGGGGCAACACCTCAATAGCCTGCAGAACCTCGAGGCAGGCCTGGATGGCGAGCGGCGCGCCCTCGGCGATTTGGTCGGCCAGGTTGCGGGCCTCGTCCATCAACGAATCGCGCGGCACGACCTTGTTGACCAGCCCCCAGTGCGCCGCTTCCGCGGCGTCCATGGAGCGCCCGGTGAGGAACAACTCGACGGCGATGTGATAGGGGATGCGGCGCGGCACCCGCTGCATGGCCCCGGCGTCGGCCAGGAAACCGCGCTGCATCTCAGGCAGGGAGAAGGCGGCATGCTCGGCGGCGATGATCAAATCACAGCCCAGGGCCAGCTCGAAGCCGCCGCCGATGGCGAGCCCGTTGACCGCGGCGATCAGCGGCTTGTGCAGGTCCCAAAGCTCGGTATTGCCGGCAAAGCCGCCGGGCTGCGGTTCCTGTTCGCCGTCGAGGCCTTCCCCGCCGCCGGCCACCTCCTTGAGGTCCCAGCCCGCCGAGAAGATACGGTCGCCGACGCCGGTGACGATGCCGACCGATAGATCGTCGTCGTCGCGCAGGGTCGCGAAAGCGTCATACAGCGCCTGGCTGGCGGCGCGGTTGATGGCGTTGACCGGCGGTCTGTCGAAGATGATTTCGAGCACCTTGCCACGGCGTGTCGTTTTGACAATGTCACTCATGTCTGGATCCTCACTCTTCCGCTATGCGGATTGCTGCGTCGACCGCCACGGCGCCTTGTCCTTGCGGCAGCACTACCAACGGGTTGATGTCGAGCTCGACCAGGCGGCCGCGATGGTCGGCGGCGAATTGTGCGACGGCGAGCACCGCGCTGATGACGGCCTCCCGATCGCCGGCTCGTTTGCCGCGAAATCCGGCTATCTGCGCCGCCGCTCTGAGACGGTCGAGGGTTTGCGCCACCGTGGCGTGGTCGGTGGGTAGCAGGATGATGTGGCTGTCGTCTAGAATTTCGACCAGCACACCGCCGCTGCCGATCACCAGAACCAGGCCGAGGGTCGGGTCGTGCTTGACGCCGATGATAAGCTCGCAGACGACGTCATCGACCATGGATTCGACGAGGAATCGTTCGACCCCAATGCCGATGGTCATCTCCGAGGCCGCCCTGGAGACCGCCTCCGCGTCAGTCAGTCCGAGACGCACCCCGCCGAATTCGCTCTTATGGACGAGGGCGGCGTCGAGGGCCTTGATGACGACCGGGAAACCGACCTCATCGGCCGCCGATGACGCGCCGTCGGCGTCGGCCACCCGGCCCTCGGGGATGGTAAGGCCGTAGGCCGCCATCAGTTGCTTGCTGGCATGTTCATCGAGCATGGGCGCGTCTTCCGGCGCGGTGACGAGCGGCGGCAGGCTGATGTCGACCTCCTGGTTTGCCGACTTATGCGCGCCATAGCGCACGCAGGCGCCGGCCGCCATGATGGCGTGTTCGAGGCCCTGCAGGGGCGAGACCCCGGCAGCGATCATCCTGCCTTGCGCGGCGGCGGTCACCGATTCCGACAAGGAGCAGGCATGCATGGCCGGCACGCCGGTTGCCTCGGATGCGGCGATCAAGGCATCGATGGCGAGGTTAGGCGCATCGTAGTAGTCGCTGCCCTGGTGAAAATCGAGAACCAGCATGGCGCAATCGCAATTCTCGGACATCATCGCCGTGAAGGCGCGCTCCAGGGCCTCGCGATCACCCCAGATCGACGTGTTGTAATCCAACGGATTGACGATTTGGGCGAAATCCGGCAGCACCGCGCGTAGCGTCTCATGCTGTTTCGGCGTGGGTTGCGGAAGCGCGATCCCGCAAGCCTCGGCATAATCGGAAACCATCGCCGCCTCGCCACCCGAGCAGGTCATCACCGCGAAGCGGTTGCCGGCCAGGGGACCGGTGACGCTGAGCGCCTTGAGCTGTTCCATGAGCATTTCCGGGCTGCGGGCGCGGGTGATGGCGAAGCGCTCGAACAGCGCCTCATAGGCGTCGTCGGCGCCCGAAAGGGACCCGGTATGAGTCATGGCGGAGCGGCGGGCGGCCTCGGACCGGCCGGCCTTGAGGACGACAATGGGAATTCCTTGCCGTAGAGCGCGCTCCGCTGCCTTACTGAATTCGGCGATATTCCGGATGCCCTCGATATAGAGCCCGATGGCGGTCACCCGTTCGTCGTCGAGTAAAACCTGCATGATATCGCTGCTGTCGATCACCGCCTCATTGCCGCTGCTGATGACATAGCTGAACGGCACCGAGCGCTGGTTGTACATCATATTGATGGTGATATTGCCGCTCTGCGCCACCAGGGCAGGGCCCCGCTCGGGCGTGGCGTTCAAAAATTCGGACGGCCAGACCCCGGCGCGGTCGACAAAATTGACGAAGCCGTAGCAGTTCGGTCCCAAAACGGCGAAATCACCGGCGGCCGCGATCAACTGATCCTGGAAATCCGCCCCGTCCTCGGTCTCGGCGAAGCCGGCGGCATAGCACACCGCGCCCCCGGCGCCGATTTCGGCAAGTTCGCGTACAATCTCGATGGTGGCTTCGCGCGGCGCCCAGATGAAACTGGCGTCGGGCGGCTGGGGCAAATTCGCCACGGACGGATAGCAGGCCAGCCCGGCGATTCTTTTCTCCCGTTTCGGATTGACGCTCCAAACCGGGCCGTCGAAGCCGCCGGTGATGGTGCCCTTGATGCCGGGCGCGCTGGAATCGCCGCCAATGAAGGCGATGTAGCGGGGCCTGAGCAGGCGCTGGAGGTTTTCCCGTTTCATGGCCTTAGAGCAGACCGATCAGCGGGAGAAATTCGAACTCGCGGATCAGCTTGCGGCGCATGGCCTCGGCGAAATCCTCGATCTCACGGGCCACCATGACGAAGGAACCGGGGCCGCCGGCGACATGGTCGCGGTAATAGCGGTCGAGGTCGGGCTCGTCGTTGAGGATGGCCAGGCCATTGATGGTGATGCCCCGCGACAGGGCCATGGCGCGCGCCTGGGGCGAGGTTATGTAAAATTCCCGCATGGTCGTTTCACGGCCGTCGCCCGAGATATCGATAATCCGGCGCTTGCCCTCGATGGCATTGTGCTCAAGCGCTTTGACGCCGTGGAAAACCGCGGTGCCGATGCCGGTGCCGCCCTCAACCCGGCGTGGCCAGCGCTCCATCTCCCATGCGAAGCGCTCGGCGTCGGCGGCGTCGGCCAGCACATGCCAGGGCGAGACATCGACGGGATAGCCCGATTCGGCCCAAAATATTGCCGCCACCGCGACCCGAGACTCCGGGCCCGAGGTGATGGCGGCGACCACCTCTGGATCGCGGAAGGCGGCGGCTATTCCCGCCATCTGCAAGGCGAATTCACGGCTGTCGATGCTGGCTGAGGAATCGATGGCGATGACCAGTTCCACATCGACGGCGGTCTGAGCGGTGGTCTGAGCCTGTGCCGGTTGTCCGCCTTGAGCCGCGAGCAGGCAGAGAGCCAGCAGGGTCATTTTCAGGAAATGCACGGCGTTTCTCACGGCTTTGTTGTTCAGGTCCGGTCCGCCGACCAGGCTGCCCGCATCTCGGGATGAAGCCGATAATAAGCCTCGACCAGATCGACACATTCGGACTCATGGCGCAGTTCCACCTCGATGCCGTGGCCTTCCATCAGGGCGAGGGTGTCGGCCTTGCCATAGCTGGTGGTCTCGGCGACGACTACGCGGGCCGCGCCGAAACGGATGATCGCACCGCTGCACATGATGCAGGGCATCATGGTCGTATAGACGGTTCCACCCCGGAGCAAGCCGTCAATCTTGTCGGGCTCATTCGTCTTGGCTGCCCGGCGCGAGGCGTCCCTATAGGCTTCCATCTCGGCATGGCTGGTGGCGTCGCCGGATTGCGCCAGGGTATTGCGGCCGCGTCCCAAGATGATGCCGTCCATGACCAGCACGGCGCCGATTGGCTGGCCGCCCTCGTCGAAGCTCGCTTTTGCTTCGGCGAATGCCGCTGCCATGAATTCATCCATCCAGCCACCTCATCTCATCAGTCTCATCTCATCAGGCGCCCTTCTTGTTGCTCTTCTTGGGTTTCAGATCGTCCCAGTCCTGGTCGGTCAGGCGGCCCAGAAAATTGAACTGACCGGCGCCCTTGAGCCACTGACCGCCATCGATGGTGACGATCTCGCCGTTGATGTAGCCAACCTCATCGGCGAGCAGAAAGCAGGCCAGATTGGCCAGCTCGATATGCTCGCCGACGCGGCCCAGGGGAACGCTGTCCTCGAAATCGCAGGCCAGATCGTCGCGCGGCACCAGGCGTTCCCAGGCGCCGGGGGTCGGGAAGGGGCCGGGCGCGATGGCGTTGAGCCGAATTCCCCGGCCACCCCACTCGACGGCGAGGCTCCGGGTCATGGCGAGCACGCCGGCCTTTGCCATGGCCGACGGCACCACGTAGCCCGAGCCGGTCCAGGCGTAGGTGGTGAGAATGCTGAGCACACTGGCGGTGTGGCCTTCTTCGAGCCAGCGCTTGCCGCAGGCCAGGGTGGCGTAAGCGCTGCCGTGCAGCACGATGCCGATCACCGCGTCCATGGCGCGGTGCGACAGGGATTCCGTACGCGCGATGAAATTGCCGGCGGCGTTGTTGACGAGATGGTCGAGCGGGCCGTTTTGCCAGATTGCCGCCACCATGGCTTCGACCGCATCCGGATCGCGGATATCGCAGATTTGAGTCTCGACCGGGCCGCCTGTGGATTTGGTCAATTCCGCGGCGGTTGCCTCAAGCACATCGCCGCGCCGGCCGCAGATGACCAGGGAGGCGCCGAGTTCGAGGAACCGTTCGCCCATGGCGCGGCCGAGGCCCGTGCCGCCTCCGGTGACCAGGACACGCTTGCCGGCGAGAAGATCTTCACGGAACATTGTCGGGTGTCTCCTTGGGAAACAGATGATCGAGGTAATCGGTACAGGCGGCTTCGGCCTGATCGGCTCCGAAGGCTTCCGGATCGAGGGCGAGTTCGAGCCACAGGCCGTCGATCAGCGCGGTTAGGGCGGTTGCCGCGCGATGGGCGTCAAGCGCTGCGCCGCGGGCTCGCGCCGCCTCGGCCATGAGCCGGGTGACCGAGGCGCGATAGGCGCGATAAATCTCGCGGTTGAGCGCGTTGAGTGTTGCCGAGCCGCGTGCCGCGCTCCAGAAGGCCAGCCAGGCCGACATCTTGTGCTGATTGAACACCGGCGGCCGGAACGAGACTTCGACCAGGGCATAGAGGCGGCCGACCGGATCGTCGCCTTGGCTGCTCATGGCCCTGGCTGTTTCGCTCGCCAGTTCCTCGGAAAGCCGACGGTAGGATTCAAGCAGAAGTGCGTCCTTGCCGGCAAAATAATGGCTGATCAGGCCGCGCGACACGCCGGCGGCGTCGCAGATGCGGCCTACGGTCGTTTCCGCGATGCCGTGTTCGGCGATGATGCTCAAGGTCGCGTCGATGAGTTCGCTGCGTCGGTCGATGGGCTGCGCCTGGGCGGTCATGCTTCGCGGTCACGCAGCAGGTCGCGGGAGATGACATGACGATGGATCTCGGAGGTGCCCTCCCAGATGCGCTCGACCCGCGCGTCGCGCCAGAAGCGCTCGATGGGTAGCTCGGTCATCAACCCCATGCCGCCGAATATCTGCACCGCGTTGTCGGTCACCCGCCCGATCATCTCGGAGGCGAATAGATTGACCATGGAGGCATCCATCCGGCTCATGGTTCCCTGGTCGAGTTTCCAGGCGCATTCCAGGGTCAGCAGCCAGGCCGCCCTGGTTTCCATGGCCATATCGGCGAGCTTGAAGGAAACCCCCTGGAACTTACCGATGGTCTGGCCGAACTGTTTGCGCGAAGCGGCCCAATCGAGGCACATGTCGAGCGCCCGCTCGGCCCGGCCGGTGCAGCTCGCCCCCAGCATCACGCGCCCGGCATAGAGCCATTCGTTGGCGACGTCGAAGCCGCCGCCTTCGACGCCGAGCACCTGGCCCGAGGAGACGCGCACGTCTTCCAGGGTGATGATGGTGGGGTGGTAGCCGCGTACGGAGACGCAATCGAGCAGCGCCACCGAGACACCGGGCGTGTCCTTGTCGATGAGGAAGCTGGTGATGCGCTTGCGCGGCCCCCGTGGGCCGTCGTCGGTTCCGGTGACGGCAAACAGGATGATGAAGTCGGCGTGGTCGGCATGGGTGATAAACTGCTTTGTGCCGTTTATCACATAGTCATCACCGTCTTGCCTGGCGCTGGTGGTGATGGCCATGACATCGGAGCCGGCGCCCGGTTCGGTGAGCGCGAAACATTCCCGGCGCTCACCGCGCACGGTGGGCTTGAGGTAAGTCTCGATCTGGTCGCCCTGGCAGGCCAGCAGATTGGGCGCCGGGCGGCTGCAGAAGGTGGACAGGGCCAGGCTGGGCTTGCCGAGTTCGCGCTCCACATAGGCCAGGGTGACGTTGTCGAGGCCGCCGCCGCCGATCGCTTCGGGCATATTGAGGGCATAGAAACCAGCGGCCACCGCTTTGCTGACGATGTCGCGGGCAATCTCGTCCGGCACCGTGCCGAGACGCTCGACTTCGGCTTCGTGAGGATACATCTCACGCTCGACGAAGGCGCTGAGGGCGTCGCTTATGAGCCGCTGTTCCTCGCTGGCCGAGAAATCCATTTGGACCTCAGTCTGTCAGATTTCCACAGGAATTAAGAATTTGAATGAACGTTCAACAAATTGCAAGGAGAATAGCAATTTTGACCCCATTACCCGCAGATAGATTGGAGTTCCAGCCAATCCGCATCGCTCATGGCCGGGTCGCCGGGGCTGCCTGTGGCTTGCACGGTAGCGGCGCGTTCGGCGCTGCGCGGATGGGTCGAGAGAAAGGGAATACTGAGCTCAAGCTCGTTCAGTTTTGCATCGGAGATAATTTCATCAGATGTGGTTGAGGCGGCTTCTTCACGCCGGGCCGTGCGCTGGAGGAATTTTACAAATCCACCCGAATCGATGCCTGCCGCGGCAAGCATCTCGACGGCGATGGCATCCGCCTCGGCTTCGTCGCCCCGGCTATAGGCCAGGGACAGCAGCAACTCGCCTGATGCGGCGCTCATACCCAGGATGCCCGAGGGATCGCCGAGAAGTAGCTGTACGATCAGGGCGAGGCCGGTGGCGCGGACGATCCCCTCGGTAGCGTGGCGTTCAATCACATGGCCAATCTCATGGGCCAGAACGCCGGCTACGTCGTCGGACGATCGGGCGTCGTCGATCAATCCCCGATAGATGACGATATAGCCGCCCGGCGCGGCGAAGGCATTGATCGCTTTTGCGTCGACCACGGCAAATCGGAAGTTGTAACGGTTGTCGAAACCCGTCAATAGACGGTCTGAGAGCCGCCCCAAGGCGTCGACACCAGCGCTAGCCTCGCAAAATTTATTGCTGCCCTGGAACCCGGAGAAAACCTGTTCGCCGATGGCCTCTTCCCAGGCCAGAGGCATGAGTGCTGCCACCGGTTCGGCAACCCGCGGCAGGCCGACGAACAGAATGGCGATCACCGCGGCGATCCCGCCTACCCACTGCGCCAGGCGCAGCCCCGGCCGACGGCCGAGCACACCGGGATCGCGCAGCTGGGGGGCTTTCTCCAGCAGAGGATCAAGGATGCGGCCGTCGATGAAACTGAGCCGGGCGTCGGATTGGGCGATATTGATCAGGCGCACGGCCTGGCCCGAGCGCAATTCATCGGCCAGGCGCAGATCAAGGAACTCCCAGACCATGATGCGGCTTTCGTCTTCGCCCTCGTCCGGCTCGATAATCAGAGCGCCGTTGCCGAAGCACACGGAGACCTTAACCCGTGCCGCCGTGAGGCCGTCGCTGTAGTGGGCTTCAAAGCCGCCAGTCATTCAAAGCCGCCATTCATTCAAAAACGCCATTCAATAATCACCAATCAAAAATCACCAATATCGAAGGCCTCGGCCATGCCCTCTCCGGTTGTCGGTCTCAATTTGAGACTCTGGACGATCAAAGCGAAATCCTGATCGCCGACCAAACTAAGATATGTGCATAGATAGCTGGCATTGCGACGCAGGACAAAGGGATAAGCCAAACCGAAGCTGAACCAAATGAGAATCAAATTGGTGCTGATCAGGTTTATCAGCGTGCCGCCGGTGATCGTGACCTTAAAGCCGAGCGTCGCGTAAGCGGTGCGCGAGGCATAATATTGCAACGACCGGGCGCGATACCAGAACCAGCACATCCCCAGGGTCGGCAAGGTCAATAACCAGCAGACGGCGTAATAGCCGATCAAGTCGTCACCGTTGCCGTCGAACGTCACGGCCCGGTCGCCGAACCAGGTGTGGTTGAGCCGGTAGCTGACCAGCCGTGTCTGCATATAGGGCCAGTAAAAACCCAGGGTGAAGAAGGTGAGCAGCCAGCAGCCCGCCGACAAGACGCCGTAATGGCTCGATGATCCGCTCTGCGACCCCCGTATGCCGCGCCACAGGGTGCGGCTGAGCCGGTAGCGCCGGGCGCGAAAACGGGCTATTGCGACCAGGGGGAAGGAGGCGATGAACAGCGGCAACTGATAGAGGATGCCGAGCTCTATATCCGACGCCCATCCGGGCCAGATCGAGGTAAAGATAAGCGTATAGGCGCCGACGGTTACGGCCAGAATTGCGAGCACAATCAGAAAGCCGATCAACAGCTCCTTGCCGGTGCCGGTATATTCGAAGCGGTCTTCGAGAAATTCTGTATGACTCCACAAATAGCGCCGGATGCGGGTTTTTGCCCAGAAGCGGTATATTCCCAGGGTCACGATGGTCAGCAGCATGTTGACAAAATAGATGCCTAAAAGATCGTAGACCTCCCCGTCATGGCTCAGCTTGACGCGTTGGGTTGCGGCAGCGATTGGCGAGTCCGGGCCGGGTTGTGGGGAGTAGGGCGGTATCAAAATTCGGCCTTTTCGCTATAGGGGGAGAGTGTCGGAGGATATTCGCCTGCCGTAACGGGCGCAACGATGGCTTTCTGCCGCATCACCGGTATGCTATGGGCTAATCGAATCATTCATTGACGGGGCGCCATGTCGGCTCCAACACAACAACTGTTTCTGGTCTATGGCGGCGAGCTTATCGACCCCATGGGAAATGCTTATGCCGACCCGGCCAAGCTGGATATTCGCGGCATTTTTCAATCCTATGAGGAAGCCTACGAAGCATGGCAGAGCGCCAGCTTCCAGGCGGTCGACAATGCGCTTGCGCGCTATCGAATCGTCCCTCTGTTTTGAGCCTCGTGCGATGGGGTGCCGTGGTGGCCGCCGTTATCTGGTTTTCCGCGCCAGGCCTCGATGGAGCCCAGGCGACGGTGCCCGATGGGTTGCGGCTCGAATACCGGGTGCTGCGCGACGGTTTTGAGATTGGCCGCCACAAGACCTGGTTCCGCCATGGCGATGAGGCGGAGATGATGACCGTCGAGACCGAGATCCGCATCACCGTGAAGCTGTTTTTCATAACCCTCTATACCTACCGCCTGGACTCAATCGAGACCTGGCGCGGTGATAGGCTTGTTGCCCTTGAGTCGAGTACCGACGATGACGATGATCTCTATGCAGTTCATGCCGTCGCCGAAGATGATGGGCTGAGGGTCGATGGGGCTCAGGAAACCTGGACTGCGCCCGCGATGATCATGCCGACGAGCCTGTGGCGCCGCGAGATGGCGCAAGGCTCGCTGCTGCTCGGCGTCGAACAGGGCGAGGCCCTCGCTGTTGTTTTCCATGAAGCGGGCCGAGAGACCGTGACTGCCGGAGGCGCCGAGGTGAGCGCCGCGAAGCTGGTGGTGAGCGGTGATCTGGAGCGCGAGCTATGGTACGGCGATGATGGTATTCTGCTGCATATGCGGCTCATCGGCAGCGACGGCTCGACGATCACTTACGAACTTCAGTAAGGGAGTGAATTTATGACAGGGCAAAAGACGATCGTGTTTTTCCCCGAGGCCGCCTTTGGGCCGGCGCTGAATTCAGTCGGCATTGCCCAGGCTTGCGAGGAGCTTGGACATCGTGCGGTATTCGTGACCGATGTCGGCATGACCGGGGTCTTCGCCGAATACGGCTTTGCGGAACATCCGATCAATATGTCCGAGCCCATGCCTGCCGAAGAGATGGCGAAATACTGGTCCGATTTCATCAATGGCCACATCCCAAATTTTGCCAAGAGCCCGCTCGATCAGATCGACAGCTATGTGAAAGAATGTTGGGAGGCCATTGTCGACACCTCGGTTTGGGCCGAGAAAGAGCTCCCCGCCGTTCTCGACGAAATCAAGCCCGACCTCATCTGCATCGACAACGTGATCCTGTTTCCAGCCGCCAAACGCTATGGCGTGCCCTGGGCGCGTATTATTTCATGCAGCGAAAACGAGATAGAAGATCCGGATATCGCGCCCCATCTGTCGGGCTGCGCCGAAGGCGATCACGACTGTTATGAACGATATCGCGCCCGCTATGCCGAGGTTATCAAGCCGATCCACGACAGCTTCAATGCGTTCCTCGCATCGGTCGGCCACGAAGCGTATCAGCCAGGCGAATTCTTTGAAGCATCACCCTATATGAACCTGCTGCTCTATCCGGAACCGGTGCGCTTTAAGCGCTGCTATCCCCTGGATGAGGCGCGATTTCAATATCTCGATGGGTGCGTACGCAGCACAGAGCCCTATGACGTGCCGGATTTCGCGCGCCATAACGACAAACCGCTGATCTATGTGAGCTATGGCAGCCTGGGTGCTGGCGATATTGAGTTGCTGAAACGGGTGATTGCCGCCCTTGCGGAGCTGCCGTACAGGGCGCTGGTCAATGTCGGCGACTATAGGGAGGCATATGCGCCCGGCGATATTCCCTCCAATGTTCATTTAGAGGCATGGTATCCGCAACCGTCGGTGATCGAGAAGGTCGATGTGGTCATCCATCACGGCGGCAACAACAGCTTCACTGAATGCCTGTATTTCGGCAAACCGGCGATCATCATGCCCTATTGCTGGGACGGCCACGACAACGCCACGCGAGTAGCCGAGACCGGCCATGGTGTCAAACTGCCACGCTATGAGTGGCATGACGCGGAGTTGGCCGACGCCATCGCTCATCTGCTTGGCGATGCGGCCATGGCGACCAAGCTGGCGGCGACCAGCGCCCATATGAAAGCCGCCGACGGCCGGCGTAAGGCGGCGCGCCTGCTCGATGGCCTATTGGAAGGCTGATATAACCGGAAAACCAGTATTCGTGGCGCTGTACCCAAGCGCTATTTCGACTATGATGCAGGGAATAATTAACCAAACTATGTGATATTATTTATTGGGGATTACTCTGGAAGATAGAGATTGTCTCGGGAATTGCGGTGATGGAGAAGGATATGGCGGACCCCAAGGGTTCGGAAGTATCGAGGGGTTCGATATCTGAACCCTTAACAGGCTCACTCAAAGGGTTGAATCTACTTAAAGATATGCCTGCTGAGGCGGTCGCGGATCTTGAGAATATCTGTCGCTGGGAGACCTATGGCGACGGCGATCTGATTTTTGACCGCTCTCGGACACCAGCAATGAAGTCTATTTCATCGCCAAGGGCCGGGTGCGCGTCGTCGGCCACGCCAAATCAGGCCAGGAGGTCGCTTTCGTTGATCTTGGCGAAGGTATCCATTTCGGCGAATTATCTGCATTCGACAATGCGCCGCGTTCGGCGACGCTTTATACGTTGGAAGATACCTTGCTCGCCATCGCTCCGGGCGATGCCTTCATCGAGTTTTCCCGCAAATATCCGACCGTTGCCTTTCGCTTGCTGGAGCATGTCGTCGGCACCATTCGCACCCTCAATTCGCGGGTGGTCGGGCTTAGCAACACGACGGAGATACAACGAGTTTATAACGAAATTCTTCAGTTGGCCGAACCCGATCCTTCGAACCCGAGCCACTGGGTTGTGCGCCATATGCCGAATCATAGGGAGCTAGCGGTCTGGGCCGGCACCGTGCCTGAGACGGTGGCAAAGGCCATAGGCCGATTGCTTGAGACCGAAGTCGCCAAGCGGGAATACAAGACCCTGCATATATTCGACCGTCAACGCCTCTTGAAAATGATCAACGAGTGATCGGCGTCCAGCATGAGTGATACAGGCATCACAGGACTGACGGAGCAACTGCCGCCCGGAACCGAAAAGAGCCTCGCCGACATCAAACTGTTGAAGCATGTCGATGCGGCGGCGGTGAGCCGGCTGGAGGAAATATGCACTTGGTTGTTTTGCGCCAAAGACGGCTTCGTCTTCGACAGTGACGACGATAGCGGTGACGTGTTTTTCATTGTTTCGGGCAGTGTTCGGGCTTCTGACAATGTCGATTCCGAAACCGAGGTTGCCTTCGTCAATCTAGGCGCCGGCGATATCATTGGCGAGCTGTCGGCGATCGATAACGGGCCGCGCTCGGTGACCATCTACGCCCTGGAAGATTGCATCGTCGCCATGGTGCCGAAGGATGTGTTCCTCTCCTACGCCCATGATTATCCGGACGTTATGGTGGGGCTGATGGTGCATTTCGTGACCATCATCCGAATACTCAATACCCGGGTTGTGGGCTTGAGTTCGACGACAGTCGTCCAGCGGGTCTATGAAAAACTGCTCGAATTAGCCGATGAAGATCCGGTTATGCCGAAACGGCTGGTTATTGAGAAAATGCCGAAGCACAAGGATATTGCCATCTGGACCGGCACCACGCCCGAGACGGTCGCGCGCGCCGTGGGCCGCCTGCTTGAGGCCGAAATCGCCATGCGCCGCTTCAAGACGCTCCACATCCTCGATCCCGGTCGGCTGAAGGCCCTCGTCGACGCCAGCTAGAACGACGAGTTCGGTTGCTGGAGGAACGCCGCTTCATCGGGCGTTGTTGTGCGGCCAAGTATTTCATTGCGATGGGGAAAGCGGCCGAACTGGGCGACGATTTCCCGATGCCGCAAGGCGGAGGTTACGACTTCATCCCGCCTGGTCGACACGGGCAGGGCCTCGAACAGCGATACGGATAAATCCTGATCGGCGAGGCTTTCGCTGTGTTCGAACGGCATATAGAAGAACCATCGACGCAAAGGACTGACCGCTTGATCGAAGCCCTGATCGAGAGCCTGGCGCGCTATCTTTCGCGCCGCCTCGTCGCTGGCATAGCACGCACGCTCGCCCCGGAACATGTTTCTGGAGAATTGATCGAAGAGCAGGATCAAAGCCAGGGCGCCTTCGGCAGTATGCGCCAGGGCGTCAAGCTCGCCGGCGACGGCGCTTTGGTAGGCTTCGAGGAAGAGCGCCCTTATTTCCGCATCAAATGCCGGGTCTTTCAGCCACCACGCCTCGCGTGACTCATCTTGGCCGGCCTCTCCGGGAGAGCCGAACCAGAAGCCGAGAATATCCCGCACGAGTGATTTGAATTGTTTATCCACGCCAGGAATTATTGCTGCTGGGAATCAATGATGGTTGATGGCGCGGTTGTCAGGCCGCTGCTCAAGAGCGGCAAATGAAGAGGGTTAACGGGGGCTTCCGTTCCTTCTGGAACGGCTGCTCCCAGACCTTCTACCGCATCGGTAACCTCCCCACCGGCGGCGGCAGTAGCCCCTGCCTGCTCGGAGGAGCCCTGTCCCGCGTCCGAGCTGGTATCCTGGGCATCCGAGCCGGTACCGGCCGGAGTTGATACGGCAGCGCAGCGCGGCGCACAGCTATAGGTCGCCTCTTCGTTGTTGCTGGCTCGGTTGACCGTGACCTGGCGCTCAACAAGCGGCACAACCACGACCGGCGCGATCAGGATTTCTTCGCCGTCGGCATCGAGAATATGAATGCTGGTTTCTCCCTGTTCCAAGCCGAACAGGAAGATCAGACGCTCGGATTCCACTGCCACATCGGCAATGGTGGGATTGGCGATCAGCACAACGCTCGCATCACGATCCAGTTTCACGACTTCTAGCTTGTGAACCGTCACGATAATGGCTTCGGCGGCGGTCGCGGGCAATGCGCCGAGAATGAAAAGGCCGGCTAATAGGAATAGACTCACTCCGAGGGCCGCAAGATGACCTCCGTGGTCGTATCGAACCTGGCGACGCTTGAGCATTAAGGGCACCTCGAATAATGCCCTGACGAGCTCGAACCTGGGTAGCAGATGTTGCCCGGTCTCGGGATTTTAGCATCCGCCCGCTCCTGATCGGTTGATTTGATGCCAAAACTCGTAATCCGCACAGGCTCCCGCCTTCAATAT
>JAYGED010000209.1:0-2062 GCA_046582565.1 Alphaproteobacteria bacterium | reverse complement strand
CGCACCAAATTAGAATGAGGCGTAATTTCCAACTATCCGGAGGCTCTTTCATGTGTCGCTCCTCGCTCCCGCGTGCCCCACAATTTTAAGGCCGCCAGCTTACGGTAAAATTTCGACGAATGACAACCGCCGCAACCGCATACGGCCCTATATCGTTTATTTCTGGGTGAACCGCCATACACCGTCCCAGTCGCCGGGCGCCGTGGCTTGCAAACTCTCCAGGCGATCCAGCATGACCTGGGCAGGGCCGTCAGAGGCGTCTTGAGCGAGACAGTTTTCCAGCTCTCGGCGCGCGACAGGCCAGTCGCCCGCCCGGTAGGCCTCCAGCGCTACCGCGAAGCCATCCCGCCGCGCCGTCTGTTCAGGCGTCAGATCGCCCTTAGCCGCCAAAAGCTGGAATATACGCACGGATTCCGTCTTGCCGGAGACGGCTATGGTGTCGATTTCGCACAATTCAAAATCGTCCCGGACAGTATCCCTGGTTTCCTCGCTGACCAGGATGTCGACGCCGTAAAGCTTGCCCAAACTTTCCAGACGCGCGGCAAGATTTACGGTATCGCCGATGACCGTATAGTTACGGGACTGTTCTGATCCGACGCTGCCGACAAGGACCTCGCCCGTGGAGATGCCAATGCGCATGGAAATATCGGGGTAACCCCGGCGAAGGCCGGTAAGCTCTCCGACTCGTTTGCGGAACTCGACCAGACGGACCTGTTGTTCCAACGCTGCCCGGCAGGCGGCGTGAGCATGTTCCTCTGCCGATGTGAAGGGAGGCCCCCAATAGGCCATGATCGCATCGCCGATGAATTTATCGATGACGCCATTGCCTTCCTCGATCGGGATCGACATTTCGCTCAAATAGGCATTGATCAGGTTTACCAGTGATTTCGGCGTCAGCATTTCTGAAATACCGGTAAAGCCGGCGATATCGGAAAAAAACACGGAATAGATCCGCCGTTCGCCATCGCCCAGACCAGCATTTTCACCGCTGGTCAGCTGCTCGACGATCCGCGGATCGACATACTTGCCAAAGGTCTCCTTGAGCTGTTCCTTAAGGAGAAGTTCGGCGGACATTTCCTTGAAAGCGCGCGTTAAGGTACCGATTTCGTCGTTTGATCGAACTTCGATCTGCGGCGTCAGATTGCCGCTCTTTATCTCTCTGACTGCAGATTCAAGATTATGTATGGGCCGCACCAAACCGCGTGAAATTAATCCGGCCAGGATCAAGCCGAACAGCGCCGTCGAGATCATCGCCACAATGTTGGCGCGAAGGGCCCAAATTCCTTCCGCCGTGGCCTTGATGTGTGCATGGCTCGTCAAGGTGTCGGCTTCTTTCCTGACGATTTCGATTTGCTTGTCGAGCTGGAGGCGGATGTCCGTTAGGACATCGATATCCGCAGCTTCATCCTTGATTAACTGAGCCAATATTGCCGTGGTTTCTTTCTGTAGCGCTTTATGCTCGCTGATCACCAGTTTCATCAGGGTTGTCAGGCGCGATAATTTAACCTTGAAATGGACGAATTTTTCTTCCTGTTGCGCCTTGAGCAACAATTCCAAGTCGCTTTTAAATTCCACATGATCAGTTTGGTATCTTGTCTTGTATTCCTGCAGTACGGGATCGATGGGCGTCGTTGAATCGCTGGCAAGCAGAGGCGGCAGGACCCATTCGTACAGAATATCCTGTTCCTTGACATGATCCTGAAGTTCTTCGATGGCTTTGGCTAAGGGAATGTAGGTCTCACTGGCACGGCGAATTTCGTCGTTCACGTTGCCCATGAAATTTGACGAAATGACAGCAGCGATTGCCATCATCAAAACCATGCCGGCGGCGATCGCAAAGATTTTATTGCCGATGGTTAAGCGAATGACGAATCCCCCGCACGCTGGCGCAGCAAGGAGCAGAAAACGGTTGTTTCCAAATGGGCACCTCGAATAATGCCCTGACGAGCTCGAACCTGGGTAGCAGATGTTGCCCGGTCTCGGGATTTTAGCATCCGACCGCTCCTGATCGGTTGATTTGATGCCAAAACTCGTAATCCGCACAGGCTCCCGCCTTCAATAT
>JAYGED010000172.1:0-12520 GCA_046582565.1 Alphaproteobacteria bacterium | reverse complement strand
GCCATTTACCTTCCCGCCACACTCCAAGCAGGCCCCAAATACTCTACTAGGTACGCACCCGCCCGGTGCGGACAAATCACCCCAACCTCCCACGACGCTGCAATAAGCGCGCTCCCCAGGAGACCAGATTTTGATTTGCGTAGAGAAGAATGGGTGAATAAGAGGTAAATTTCAAGACCCAGATTCAGTAAAAGTCTCGTCTCGCCGCGACCCCCTGGTTAACTTCTTTTAATGATAAGGGGTTGCGCCGTTACGGCGTGATGACTAAATCGCCGTCACTCGGCGGAATTCTTCCCATCTTAGGGTCAAACAGATCATATTTGACCGCAGGAATCAGAGAATCGACCTCGCTGCCGATCAAAAACGATGCGGGCGCATCGGCATAAGCGAACACCGGATCGTCCGAGGGTTTGGCTGTAATCTCAGCTTCCAACACCGGGACGGCCTGCTCATTGTCTGTTTTCGCCAGGGCTTCATCATCCGATTCGTCCAATAATGCCGTGTCGGCCGCGGCGGGCTGGGGTGCGGCCTGCTCGACCGGTTCTTCAGGCTCGCTGGTGGTATTAAACCAGCCCGTATCGATGACCGGCGCTTCGCTTTCGACCGCTTCGTCGCTGTAGATGGTGATCGCCCTTCTAACCAGGGCGGTGTCTTCTTGCGGCGTCTCGGGCGCCATTTCCGGCGTGGCCTCAACCAACGCATCGTCGCCGGCATCGGCTGCCGGTTCCGGCGTCATGGCGCTTTCAAAGTTCGTCTCCTCAACCTCTTGGACGGCGACATTCTCCTCAGGCAGAGTTTCGCCGCCTTCTGTTTGCTCGTCATCGATAAGCCAATTAGAGCTGATGACCGGCGCTTCGGATTGCACGGATTCACGGCGAGTCGAGGCGAAAGCTGAACTGGTCGCCACGGCTTCGGGTTCGGCTGCTTCGGGCGGCGTTTCCACAACGGGATCGGAGACCGCCTCGACTTCCTCAACGGCGATGTTCTCCTCGGGCTCCTCAGGCTCCTCGGGCGTCTCGTCCGCTTCAATTTCATCATCCCCGCCGAACAAACTAAATTCGATGGCCGGCGCCTCGGAATCCACGGCTTCACTATGGTTCAAACTCTCCACCCGCTTGGCAACACCGGTTCCCGTTGTGACGACGACAGTGACAGTTTCGGTCTCCGCTGGAGCGGAATCGACGGTTTCGGAGTCTTCCGGCTCGGAATCTTCCGGCTCGGGCATCGCTTCCTCGACCGTTTCAACTTCTTCCGCTTCGCTCACCGGCACTGATTCCATTTCCGGCTCCGGCTCGACCGTAGCCAGTTCGTCGCTCGGCGTATCGGCCGCCTCGTCAACCCGATCGAGATCGTCGAGGCCGGCGGCGGCGGACGCCGCCAGCGCTTCTTCGGTCTGCGCATCAATTGGAACGACGTCGGCCGGCGGCGCGGCTGTCACTGTAGTCTCGACTGTCAGGGCGGCAAATCGTTCGTGGGCGCGTAGGTCTCCCTGCGCCGCCGCGGCGCTATACCACTTCAAGGCCGCCACCCGGTCGACCGCGCCGCCGGCGCCTTTTTCATGCATCAGGCCGAGGGAATATTGCGCCCGTGAATCACCCTGGTTCGCGGCGCGGGAAAACCAATTACGCGCCGCCGACGGGTCGGCCTCACCACCAATGCCTTTACTCAGAAATACCCCAAGTGTGTACTGCGCATCCGACTCACCCAGCCCCGCGGCGCGGCGGAACCAGGCCGCCGCCATGATGTCGTCGGTCTCGACACCGTCGCCGTCGTGATACATCAGGCCGAGATTGTAGCTTGCGCGAGCATGGCCCTGGGCAGCCGCCCGACGATACCATTCGAGGGCGGCGGCAGGGTCCCTTGGCATCTCGTCGCCCTCGCGCAACAGGGTAGCGAGCCGCATTTGCGCCGCCGCATCGCCGACCGCGGCGGAGACCCGAAGCTGGTGATGGGGGTCGTCTGCCGCCTTGCCCCCGCCCGCCGCCAATCGCTCGACCGCACTCACATGGCCCTGCCCCGCGGCAGCATGATACCAACGCATGGCTTCCTTGAGGTCGACCTCGACCCCGCGCCCCCGGCGATACAGCTCGGCCAACTCATATTGGGCGGCCGCCAGACCAAAAGCCGCCGCTTCGCGCAGCGCGAGCGCAGCCTTGGCCTCGTCGATTTCCACGCCGGACCCGGAAAGGTATAACCGTCCCAACCGGAGCGACGCCTCGGGGTGGCCCTGCTTGGCGGCACGGCGATACCATAAAGCGGCCTGTTCGGGGTCAAGCACGACAACCTCCCCCAACCGATAGAAATCACCCAGGTAAAGCTGGGCGACGGAAAAGCCGGACTCGGCGGCCTGGCGGAACAGCGCAACCCCGGCTATCGGGTCGGCTTCGACGCCAAGGCCTTCGATATACATATTGCCGTGATTGGCCTGGGCGCGGGTGCTGCCCTGGTCGGCGGCGAGACGATACCATTTCAGCGCCTCGCCATAATCGCGCTCGACACCCTGGCCGAGACGATAAAGATGGCCGAGATTGGTCTGCGCCCGGGCGTCGCCATCCGCCGCCAGAGGGCGCCACTCCACGATGGCAGCCGCATAATCGCCGGCATCGAAAGCACGCTCGCCGTCCTTGAAGTCGGCCAAGGCGGTCGCCGACAACAGGAGCCAGGCGGCCAAGACCGGGACGCCGGCGAACAATGGTGATCAGGCACTCATGAGACGCTTCCGGCTCACGTGATATTGATGAGTTGCTCGTCGGTCAGGTTGCCTGGAACGATGACCAGCGGAATATTGAGCGACTCGGCGGTGTGACCGGCAAGCCAGGAAATCAATTTGCCGTGCTTGTGGGGCGGCGGGGCGGCGCCGACCACCAGGAAATTGATCGTCGGGTCTTCCGCCACCGCGGCGAGAATTTCCTCGCCGATATGGCCGTCGCGCACGGTCAGCGAAGGCATCACCCCGGCCCATTCATTGACCTCGGCGGCGAGATCGTTCAACAGGCGTTCGGCATCCTCGCGGCGCTCTTCGAGCATCACGTCTTCGACCGCCATCCAATGCTGAAACTCGGCGGGCTCGATTGCCGTCAGCAGGGTGACATTGCCTTCGGCGTTCTTGGCGCGAAGACAGGCGAAGCGCACGGCAACCCGGGAATGGGCGCTGCCGTCGACGCAAACCAGATAGTTAACATGACCGGCTATATGCTGAATGGCTTCGGTCATTCTGTTCAGCCTCCACTCCTTGCGGATCTACGCGGCGCCAACCCAATATGGGTATCCTGCCATCGCAGGTCCATGAACTGCAACTGCAACCTGAGCAATGGGCTTGGCCCAGACTCGCCCGTTCAGGAAATAAGTGATCTATTTCAATGAGGTATTTGAAATTTCACGAAGCTGGGTGCGGGCGCTTAAGAGATAGAATCCCGGGCCGGCCAGGTGCTGGGAAGCAGGGCTGCATCCGGCGGCCCGTTGGCGACGACCCCGGGACCAAGCTCGGCCGAGGCGCGGAAGCTATCGAGCATACGCCCCCAGGCCAGGTCCAGATCGCGATCACGATCGCCGAGCAGCTTCGGCCACAGCCTGGATGGTGGTAAGAGAGTTTCCTGTTCTTAGTACTCGTCGTACTCGCCGTTCACCGGCTCAGGCCCATGATCTTGTGGACGTCGGCGAGGGTCTCGCGGGCGATGGCGCCGGCCCGTTCGGCGCCGTCCGCAAGCAGGCCGTCGATATGGCCGGGATCGTCCATCAGGCGGCGCATTTCATCGGCGATGGGGGCCAGGGTCGAGACCGCAAGCTCGGTGAGCGCCGGCTTGAATTCGGAGAACATACGGCCCTCATATTCGGCGCAGACCGCCGCCACAGTGCTGCCTTCGAGGGCCGCATAGATACCCACCAGATTGGCCGCCTCGGGGCGTTCGGCGAGACCGTCCGGCGCGCCGGGCAGAGGGTCGGCGTCGGTGCGCGCCTTGCGCAGCTTGAGGGCGATGGTGTCGGCGTCGTCGGTCATGTTGATGCGCGAATACTCGGAAACATCAGATTTCGACATCTTGTTCGAGCCGTCGCGCAAGGACATCACCCGCGTCGCCGAGCCGAAAATCTGCGGCTCGGGCAGGGGGAAGAATTCCTCATCGAACTGCCGGTTGAAGGCCCCGGCGATGTCGCGGCACAATTCCAGATGCTGCTTCTGGTCTTCGCCCACGGGCACATGGGTGGCCCGGTAGACCAGAATATCGGCGGCCATGAGCACCGGATAGGAGTACAGCCCGAGCCCGGCATTATCGCGGTGCTTACCGGCCTTCTCCTTGAACTGGGTCATGCGGTTGAGCCAGCCGAGCGGGGTCTGGCAAGCGAGCAGCCAGGCGAGTTCGCTATGGGCGGCAACCGCGCTCTGGGCAAACAGAATACAGCGCGCAGGGTCGATCCCGGCGGCAACGATCCCGGCGGTGACTTCACGCACGTTGCGGCGCAGTTCGTCGGGATCCTGCGGCAGGGTCACCGCATGCAGATCGACGATGCAATAGATCGATTCGAACTCATCCTGCAAGCCGACCCAGTTGCGGATGGCGCCGAGAAAATTGCCGAGATGGAGATTGCCGGTTGGCTGTATCCCCGAAAATATCCGCTTCATGGTTTTTGCTCGTCTCTGTAATCGATGGGCCGCCGTTAATGCGGCGCCGTTATCGCCCGCCTGTCCAGCAGGGTCAAGCTGACCAAGCCGTCCAGGGCCGGGCTTAAGGGTATCTGGTGGCGGCCGCGTGTCACTTCAACGCCCCAGCTTTTGGCGGAGTTCACCGAAGCGCGCCGCGCCGAAGGCCAGGGCGCTGAGGGCGAAAACCGCCATGCCGCCAGCCACCAGGGCGGCCAGGGCGGCGATGCGCCATGGCAAGGCGCCGGCGAGAGGCGCTTCAAGCGCCCCCGCCGCCAGCCACAACGCAGCGGCCATGACGGCGCTGGCGAGTATCATGCGCGGCAGCCGTCGCCGCAGCCTGTCGTCCATGACCAGCAGATCGCGTCGCGCCAGCCACCACCAGAGCAGCGCCGCCTGGAGCGCCGACGATCCCGCCGTCGCCAGGGCGATGCCGACAAAACCGATAGTCGGAAACAAGGCGGCGATAAGCACTAAATTGGTGGCCACGGCAGCAATTGAGACCTTCAAGGGAGTGACCATATCCTCGCGGGCGAAGAAACCGGGGGCCAGCACCTTGACCAGCACATAGGCCGGGAGGCCCAGAGCGAAGGCGGCAAGGCTGATCCCGGTGGCTGCCACCGCCTCGGCCCCGAAGGCGCCCCGTTCAAACAGCACGGCGACAATCGGCTCATGTAAGACAATCAACGCCGCCGCGGCAGGCAGGGTCAGCAGCAGGGCGACCTCGATGGCGCGGCATTGATGGTCCATGGCCTGGGCCTCGTCACCGGCTCGCAAGGCTCGTGACAGCATGGGCAACAGGGCGGTGCCGACGGCCACGCCGACGACGCCGAGGGGCAGCTGGCTGACCCGGTCAGCGTAGTACAAATATGACACGGCGCCGCCTTCGAGGGTCGCAACGATGGTGCCGATCAAAAGATTGATCTGATGGACGCCGGCAGTCAGCCCGGCCGGAACCATCAACTTCAGGAGCTTGCGCACATCCGCTGTCAGGAGCGGCCGGGGCAGGCGCAGGGCGATGCCGGCGCGGCGGCAGGCGGCGGCCATCCAGACGAATTGCCCGGCCCCGGCCAGCGCCACCCCCCAGGCCAGGGCGTGACCCGGCGTCGGCCCGGCATCGGCAAACCCGAGCACGGCGGCGATCAGCACCAGATTGAGCAGCAGGGGTGCGGCGGCGGCGGCGGCAAAGCGGTAAAGCGCATTCAGCACCCCGCCGAACAGCGCCACCAGGGCCATGAACAGGAGATAGGGAAAGGTGATGCGGGTGAACAGCACCGCCAGGTCGAACTTCTCAGGATCATCCAGAAAGCCGGGCGCGAAAACGCGCATGAGCCAGGGCATACTGATCTCGGCCAGCAGGGTCAAAACCAGCAATGCGCTCAGCAGCACCGCCAGGGCCGCCTCGGCAAAGCTCTGCGCCGCCCCTTGGCCGTCGGCCTCGAGGCGGCGCGAGAACATCGGCACGAAGGCGGCGGAAAAAGCACCCTCGGCAACCAGACGACGAAACATGTTGGGAATGCGAAAGGCCACAAAGAAGGCATCGGCCACCGGCCCGGCGCCGAGCGCCGCGGCGATCAAAATATCGCGCAGAAACCCCAGCACCCGGCTGAGCATGGTGTAGCCGCCGACAGTCGCGGCCGAGCGGATCAGTGCCATGGGCGGGCCAAACTGATCATGGGAGGGCCAAAGTCATGGAAGGGTCATAGTCGAAACTCGTGGCGGAAAAAAGGCGCTCACGCCGCCGTCGCCGCCTTGCCGGGGCGTTTTTTGGGATCGGCGAGGACTTCGAGCAGGCAGGCGCGGATCTTCGCCAGTTTGCCGTCATGCTCGATCTTCAGACCAAAGGCGTCCTTGGCATAGAACACATCGACCGCGCGCTCACCAAAGGTCGAGACATGGGCGGTGACGATCGAGATGCCGAGATCGCTGAGCGCTCTGGTCACGTCATGCAGCAATCCCGGCCGGTCGCGGCCGTTGACTTCGATCACCGTATGGCGCGTGCTGACATTGTTGTCGATGAGCACCCGGGGCGCGTAGGTGAACACCGCCGAGGCCCGGGACGCCGTGCGGCGGCGCGTCGCCAAAGCCTCACCGGGATCAAGTTCCTGATCGACCACCTGGGCAGCCAGCACCGATAGCCGGGCGAGCCGGTCAGGCCGCTCGAAAGGGCCGCCGCCGATGTCCTGGACCCAGAAGACATCGAGCGCCGTGCCATCGACGGTGGTGAAGATCTTGGCATTGACGATGCTCGCGCCGGACAGGGCCAGGGCGCCGGCCAGCTTGGAGAACAGGGCCGGCTGATCCCTGGTGACGAAGGTAATCTCGGTGACTCCGTGAAAGCGGTTGACGCGGCTATCCAACACCAGGGGAGCGCCGGCCTGGTCTAATTCCTTCAGCGCCGCCGCATGGCGCGCATGGGTCTCACCATCGAAGCCCAACCAATAGGGCGGATAGAGCCGCTCCAGGTGATCGGCGCGCGCCGCGGGCGACCAATCCTTGAGCCGGGCAGCGAGGGCATCTTTGGCGTCGGCAACGCGCATCGCCTTGCCCTCGGCCGCATGAGCACACGACATCACCTCGGCGGCCTGATTATAGAGCTGGCGCAGCAACGCCCCCTTCCAGCCGGTCCACACATTGGGACCGACCGCGCGGATGTCGGCGGCGGTCAACACAAGCAGCAGGCGCAACCGCTCCTGAGATTGCACCTCGGCGACGAAATCCTCGACCGTCTTCACATCGTCCAGATCGCGGCGGAAGGCGGTATAGCTGAACAGCAGATGATGGTGCACCAGCCAGGCGGCCTGCTCCACTTCTTCGGCGGAAAAACCGAGACGCTGGCCGAGCTTGCCGGCGACCACGGCGCCGAGCTCCGAATGATCGCCGTCGCGCCCCTTGGCCACATCGTGCAAAAAAACCGCGAGATACAACACCCGGCGAGACAGAACCTCATGGATGATCCCGGTGGCCAGCGGCAGGGTCTCGGCATAATCGCCGCGCTCGATGCCGGCCAGCACACCGACCGCTCGGATGGTGTGCTCGTCGACCGTATAGACGTGATACATGTCGTGCTGAACCTGGGCGACGATGCGCCCGAAATCGGGGATGAAGCGGCCCAGAACGCCGGCCTCGTTCATGCGCTTGAGGGCGGTCTCGGGGTCGCGGCGCGAAGTCAGAATCTCCATAAACAGGCGGTTGGCCTCTTCTGTCTTGCGAAAGGGACCGTTGATGCGCTTCAGATTCTGGGTGATCAGGCGCAGGGCCTTGGGGTGAATGTCGAGGCCGCGCGTATCGGCGACTTGGAAAATCCGAAGCATATCGATGGGGTCGGCGGCAAAGGCGTCGTCCGCCCTCACCATGAGGCGGCCGCGCTCGACCGCGAAGCCATCGACCTCGCGCCTGAGCGCCGCCCAACGCGGAATGCTGAACAACGGACTGGCCTGATGCTCGGCCTCGATGGCGGCGCAGAAGATACGGGTCAGATCGCCGACGTCCTTGGCGACCAGGAAATAATGCTTCATGAAGCGCTCGACCGCGTTCAGCCCCGCCCGCTCGCTATAGCGCATGCGCGCCGCCATCTCGGGCTGGACATCGAAGGTCAGGCGCTCTTCGGGACGGTTCGCTATGTAATGAAGATGAAAGCGCAGGGTCCACAGGAAGCTGTTGGCCTTGACGAACTTGCGAAGCTCTTCGGGCGCCAGCACGTCGCGGCCCACGAGATCGGCGATTTCGCTGACGCGATAGACATATTTGGCGATCCAGAAAAGCGTGTGCAGATCGCGCAGGCCGCCCTTGCCGTCCTTGATATTGGGCTCCAGCACATAGCGCGAATCGCCGAGCTTCCGATGACGCACATTGCGCTCGTCGAGCTTGGCGCGAACAAAGGCGTCGCCCGTCTCCATGACCAGTTCCTGGGTGAAGCGGCGGCGCAGGGTCTCGAACTTCTCGCCGTCCCCGGCCACCCATCGGGCCTCCAGCAAGCCGGTGCGGATGGTCATATCGCTGCGCGCATCGGCCAGGCATTGCTCGATGGAGCGCGTCGCCTGGCCCAGTTTAAGGCCCAGGTCCCACAGCATATAGAGCATGAACTCCACATGCTTTTTGATGCGCGGTGTTGGCTTGCCGCCCAGCAGGAACAGCAGATCGATGTCGGAGAAGGGCGCCAGTTCGCCCCGGCCATAGCCGCCGACGGCGACGATGGTTATAGACTTCACGCCGCAATAATCATGCAGCGCCGCTATAACCGCATCCATCACGGCGCAATTGTCGGCGGCGGCATGGGCGCCGTTGGCGGCGGCCATGAAGCGGCGCTCGACCTCTTCCCGGCCCCGGCCGAGTTCCTGCTTGAGATGGTCGAGCAGGGCGGCGCGCGTATCACCCGGCCCCTCGCCGATGCGGGCAAGTTCGGCGGCCAGAGCGTCGCGCTCCAGGATCGGGCGCTTGGCCATCAGGCGTCCTCTTCGCTTAATGTCTTCAAACGATAGATCAGCTCCAGGGCCGTCTTGGGGGTCAGCTCGTCGGGATTGACCTCGGCGAGGGCGGCCTCAATGGGCGACGGTCCGGCCTCGGGCAGGGGGCGCGCCGGCGCCGACGTGAACAGCGGCAGATCGTCGGCGAGACGTGTCAGGTTGCCCGATTGCTCGTCGCGCTCGAGCAGGCCGAGCACCACCTCGGCACGCGCCACCACAGCATCCGGCAATCCAGCGAGGCGCGCCACATGGATGCCGTAGGAGCGGTCGGCGGCGCCCGGGCCGACCTCGTAGAGAAACACCACGTCGTCCTGCCATTCCTTGACCCGCATGGTGTGGCAGGACAGCGCCTCAAGCTTGCCGGCCAGCGCCGTCAGCTCGTGGAAATGGGTGGCGAACAGAGCGCGGCAGCGATTCACCCCATGCAGATGCTCGACCGCCGCCCAGGCGATGGACAGGCCGTCATAGGTCGCCGTGCCGCGGCCGATCTCATCGAGGATGACCAGGGCGCGCGGTCCCGATTGATTGAGGATCGCCGCGGTCTCGACCATTTCCACCATGAAGGTCGAGCGCCCGCGCGCCAGATCATCGGCGGCGCCGACCCGGCTGAACAGACGATCGACGACGCCGAGATGAGCCGACTGGGCGGGCACGTAGGAGCCCATTTGGGCGAGGATGGCGATCAGGGCGTTTTGCCGCAGATAGGTGCTCTTGCCCGCCATATTGGGGCCGGTCACCAGCCACAGGCGCTGATCTTCGCCCAGGTCGCAGTCATTGGGAATGAAACGCCTGGCCTCGCCGGCCGGCGCCAGGGCCTCGACCACCGGATGGCGGCCGCCAACGATGTCGAAAGCCAGGCTGTCGTCGACCAGGGGGCGGCGATAGCCACGGTTCGCCGCGAGTTCTGCCAAGGCGGTGACCAGATCGAGCCCGGCCAGGGCGCGGGCGGCGCGGGAAATATCGTCGATCCGGGCGACCAGCTCGCCGACCAGATCATCGAACAGGGCAAGCTCGATGGCCAGGGCGCGGTCGGCGGCGCGGGCAATTTTGCTCTCCAGCTCGCCGAGCTCCACGGTGCTGAAGCGCACTTTGTTGGCCATGGTCTGGCGGTGGATGAAAAGCTCTGTGAGCTTGTCCGCATGAAGCGGCGTGACCTCGACGAAGAAGCCCAGGACATTGTTGTGGGTGACCTTGAGCGAGGCAACGCCGGTCTCCTCCTGATAGCGCGTCTGGAGCGCCGCGGTCAGCCGGCGGCTCTCGTCGCGGAGCGCGATCTGCTCGTCCAGTTCGGGCGCATAGCCGGGGGCGATGAAGCCGCCGTCACGGGTCATCAAGGGCGCATTGGGCTTGAGGGCGCGGGCCAGCCGGTCGATCAGCAGGGCATGATCGCCGAGCCCCTGATCGAGACCTTCTACGGCCTCGGGCAGGGCTGCCAGACTGGGCCCCGAGAGAAGGCCGCGAATTTTCGAACTCTGCGCCAGGGCGTCGCGCACCGCGCCGAGATCGCGCGGCCCGCCGCGCCCCACGGTGAGCCGCGAGCAGGCGCGCTCCATATCCGGGCACGTGCGCAGCGCCTCGCGCAGGGATCGGCGCAACGGCTCGCCGTCGACCATATAGGCGACGCCGTCGAGACGGCGGCCGATTTCGACAGGATCGGTAAGCGGCGCCGCCAGGCGCGCCGCCAGCAGCCGGGCGCCGGCGCCGGTCACCGTACAGTCGATGACGGCAAGCAGACTTCCCTCGCGCCCGCCGGAGAGAGCGCCATGGAGCTCCAGATTGCGCCGGGTGGCGGCGTCGATCGCCATCATGGCGCCCTGTTCATGGACACGCGGCGGCGCGAGATGCGGCAGGCGTCCCTTCTGGGTGGCCTCCACGTAATCGATCAGGGCGCCGCAAGCACTCAGCTCGGCACGGCCGAAAGCACCGTATGCATCGAGCGTCGCCACCCGAAACAGACTCTTGAGCCGGCGCTCGGCCCCGCTGCTGTCGAAGCGCGGCCCCGGCAGGGGGGTGATCGCCGCCTTCCACTCCGCGAAGGTCTCAAACAGATCAGGGCGCTCCAACAGGGCGTCGGGCAGCAACAGCTCGCCGGGTTGCAGGCGCGCGAGATCGGCGGCAAGGCCGGGGGCGGTGACCGGCTGAACGGCGAACTCGCCGGTCGAGACATCGAGCCAGGCGAGCGCCATATCCCCTCCTGCCCGGCCGATGGCCGCCAGATAGTTATGGCTGCGGGCATCGAGCAGGCTGTCCTCGGTAATCGTACCGGGGGTGACGATCCGAACGGCGGCGCGATTGACCAGAGATTTCGCACCGCGCTTCCTGGCTTCGGCCGGATCTTCGGTCTGTTCGCAGATCGCCACCTTGAAGCCTTTGGCGATTAATCTGTGGAGATAGTTGTCGCTGGCCCGCACCGGCACCCCGCACATGGGAATGTCGGCACCGTCATGCTTGCCACGATGGGTCAGGGCGATGTCGAGCGCCCGCGCGGCGACCTCGGCGTCGTCGAAAAACAGCTCGTAAAAATCGCCCATGCGATAGAACAGCAGGCAATCGGCATGCTCAGCCTTGATGGCGAGATACTGCACCATCATCGGCGTGACCTTGCCCGCCTTGTCCGAAATTTTCGCAACTGCCGGCGCGGCAATCTTGGAGCCCATCTTATTCATGGCGCCAATATAGCTTAGATGTTTCGGGGACGCGCCGCTCTTGTTATAAGAGCGGCGCATTGAAATGGTTCCCTGGAAAGATCCGGAGCAAGATTTTAGTGACTGATCCCGACTCCAGCACACATCACTCCGACTCCATATTCCGCAGCTTGAGCCAGGGTGACAAGGGCGCCTGGCTGCGACTCTCCGCCGGCCTTGCCATGCTGGTGGGGGCCGCCGCCTATGTCGGCACGGAGGCGTCGGGATCGGATCAGATTCTGATCATCGTCATTGCCGGCGTGATCGGCATGTATATGGCGATGAATATCGGCGCCAACGACGGCGCCAACAATGTCGGCCCCGCGGTCGGCTCGGGCGCGCTGACCATGATCGGGGCGCTGGCCATTGCCACGGTGTTCTAGGCGGCGGGAGCGATCCTCGCCGGCGGCGATGTGGTCGGCACCATCAAGAAGGGCATCATCGATCCCCAGGGCGTCGCCGACGCGGCGACCTTCGTGCGACTCATGCTGGCGGCGCTGTTCGCGGCCGCCCTGTGGATCAACCTGGCCACCCTGATCGCAGCACCGGTATCAACCACCCATTCCATCGTCGGCGGCGTGCTCGGCGCCGGCGTTGCCGCCGCCGGCTTCGGCGTCGTGGACTGGGCGGTGATGGGCAAAATCGCCGCCAGCTGGGTGATCTCGCCGCTTCTGGGGGCGCTCATCGTCGCCGCCTTTCTGACCCTGATAAAGGCCGCCATCATCTTTCGCGAA
>JAYGED010000065.1:0-11254 GCA_046582565.1 Alphaproteobacteria bacterium | reverse complement strand
CCGAAAGCCTGCTTTTGCGTCTCTGGCTAACCATCTGACATTCATATGGAAAATTCCTTATCTATGTCAGCCCCAAAAATAAAACTGGTGGATGGGGGCGCCCAAGTACGTCCGCTTTAGCCCCGAAGCGGACATTCAGTCAGATCTGCCCAGCAAGTCCTCATGTCTAAGTTAGGTTCCGGCTGGGCCGTTTCTTGTTGGTGCACCGCGCCTCCGGGAGACTTCTCTGATTGGTCGCCAGGCTTGGCCCATTTTGCGCTATTCTGCGGCATTCCGTGGTTTCGTTTCTTTCTGGCTGGCGGAAGGCGGTTGCCGATGAGAGAGTCAAAGGACTGGGAATTTCCTGCGGGCATGCAGCCCAGGGCCGAGGAGGTCGGCTTCGCGCTGGACGAAACCCTGTCGTCCGTCCTATCGCTGCGGGCGGAGATTCCCGACGATGCTTTTACCGCCTCTATCCTGGGCACCGAGCGCACCGGCAACGGCGTCGTGATCGGCGACGATGGCCTGGTCCTGACCATCGGCTATCTGATCAACGAGGCGGAGACCATCTGGCTGGTCTCCAACAAAGGCGCGGCGACGCCGGCCCACGTGGTTGGCTACGACCAGGTAACGGGGTTCGGCCTGGCGCAGGCGCTGGGGCGGCTCGACGTGCCGACCATGGAGCGCGGCAGCGCCCGAGACGCAAATGTCGGTGACGGAGTCGTCGTCGCCGGACACGGCGGCCGCCGGCACGCACTGAAAGCCGAGATCGTCTCCAAGCGCGAGTTTGCCGGGTACTGGGAATACGTCCTCGACGAGGCGATCTTCACAGCGCCGGCACACCCGTTATGGGGCGGTGCAGCCCTCATTGGATCGGACGGCCGACTGCAGGGCGTCGGTTCGCTGCTGGTTCGGGATCAGTCCGAAGGCAGAACGGCGGGCGAGAGCAACATGTTCGTACCCATAGACCTGCTCGAGCCGATCCTCAACGACTTGCTAAAGTTCGGCAGGGTCGACCAGCTGCCGCGCCCCTGGCTCGGCGTCTTCGCCACAGAAGCTGAGGGCGACCTGGTCGTAGCCGGACTGACCAAAGGGGCGCCAGCCGAGCGGGCTGGCCTGCGGGCTGGCGACGTCGTGGTGAAGGTCGCGGACACGTCGGTGACCGACCTGGTCGAGCTGTTCCGCCGTATCTGGGCGCAAGGGCCAGCGGGAACTGTCATCCCGCTGACCGTCTCGCGCGACGGCGGCGAGCTGACCGTCCAGGTGGAGTCTGAGGATCGCAACGCGTTATTGAAATCGCCCGGCCTGCACTAGCCGTTCAGGCCTTCTATCGGGCGGGTGCCGCTACCGAGACGGCCTATATGTCCGCTTATGGCTATTAGCGGACATCATGGCCATGGGTGATTTACGTCCGCTTTACCCCCGAAAGCGGACATTCTGAGGGTAGTCGCTAAATGTCTGCTTTTGACCCAAAGCGGACATTCGGCGCATAATGCTTTTCAATAGTGCGGACGCTATTGCCGCATTGATTAGCAATGTCATAATCGTCATGCTGCCACGCTTCGCCCAACACGCGTTACAGCGGCTCCTGCGGCCTATCTCTGGTATGGTGGTGGTCATCAGCATTTCAACTTTTGTCTTGCGACAATCTGTATCAGGCCTCTGGCGCTCTCGTTCTGCCACGTCTTAAAGGTCAGTGAGCGTCAGTTTCGACGCTGCCCTTCAAAGAAAACCGCTTCAACAACGGGAATTGAGAAACGATAAATACAAAGGTCAAGCCCATCAGGCCGAATACCTTGAAGTTAACCCAGAAATCAGTGCTTTGTGTCCGCCAGATCGCTTCGTTTAAAGTGGCCGAAAGAAAAAAGAACAATGAAAAGCGCAGGGTCAGAATTCGCCAACCTTTATCTGTCATGTGCCAAGCAGACCCCATCAGGGATTTCAGAAACAGGCGGTTCGCCAGCAGGCCACCAATCAGGACCGAGCCGAAAATAGCTTGAATGATGGTCGGCTTCATTTTGATAAAGGTCTCGTCGTTAAGCCAGAGAGTTAGACCCCCGAAAATCCCGACGATCCCGGCTGTGATTAGCGGCATCATCGGAATACGACGTTCCACCGCATATGAAAGCGTGAGCGCCAATGCGGTAGCGACCATAATTGAGGCCGTCGCGATAAACAAATCTGCCATGTTATAGGCGACAAAGAAGGTGGCGATGGGTCCGTATTCAACAATCGAGCGCAACCAGCCGGGGGGAGATTTTATTTCTGACATGGGACGTTTATGGGAGGAACCTCAGAGAAGGTCAAGCGACTGTTCAACGCTTGAAGGCGCCTAAATCTATCTCGTCCCTTCATGGAGCGTCTCGCCGCCGTCTTGCACGAAGCCGGTTTGCTCGACTAATACCAAGATGAACCTTAGGTCCGCTATTGGCTAGGAACGGAAGTCTGAGCCATGCCGCTGAAACGTCTGCTTACCCGATCCGCCTTCGGGCGGCTTTCCAATCGAGAAATGCAGCGATGAGAAGCAGAATGAGTCCGGCCCATTCAAGCTCCACCGGTATGGGACCGTGCATGTAGCCGATCACTAGAATGGCACCCAAAGTCGCAAGGAGTGTCGGCCAGATCACGCCGTGTCGCTGCCGGCTGAACCAGAAGGCAATGACCGCAAGTGCGACAGCGAGATCTACCGCGATAGCCCAAGGGCCGGGCGGAATATCGACCGCAACGCCGATAACCGCGAGCAATGCCGTTCCATAGAGCAGGCCCTTGCAAACCAAGAGCGCCACGATGACCGCAAGGCTTGGTAGCAGGCTTCGCCGGCCGGCACCGGTCTCGATCTCCATCGCGGTCGGTTCGCGCATATCACCGTCCTCGCCGTTCGCAGGATGTAAGCTCTATTCGGCAACCGGAACACGCTCAGTGTAACCCCATTTCATGCTCGCCACAGTCAAAGTTCGAGAACGGTCGGGGCGGATTGCGGCGCAGGTTCCGCAGCCATCCGATGGCCCGATTAGGGGCATCCAAGCTGCCGACGAATGTCCGCTTATGGCTATTAGCGGACATTCCATAGGGTACAAAAAAGAGTCCGCTATACGGAGCACAGCGGATATATTTCAAGGCTGACGTTGAGGTCCGGAGTTGAGCCAATTCGCAAGCTGCACAGTCTATCGCCGTTCACCGTGTCCATGACCATGGCGAGTTGAGTGGTGAACAGAGCCAGATTCCTTCCAATCATCGAAATAGACGCGACGATCAGCTACTATGCAGGCCGTCGTTTCTGCTTCCCAAGGGGTCTCACATGAGTTCTAGCGCATCATGGCCCGACCGTAATTCGCGGTCTTCCGAACTCTATGAACGCGCCAAGGCGGTGTTGCCCGGCGGCATCTCACGCCTTCAGACCTGGGTCGATCCGTACCCGATCTATGCCGGTCAAGGCGAAGGCGCCACCATCGTCGATGTCGACGGCACCCGTCGGCTCGACATGATGAACAACTTCGCCTCGCTGATCCATGGCCACGCCCGGCCCGAGGTCATCGACGCAGCCACCCAGGCGGCCCGCAACGGCAGTTGCTTCGCCATGCCCACCGAGGCCGAGATCGCCCTGGCCGAACTGCTTTGCGCCCGCGTCGACTCAGTCGAGAGGGTGCGCTTCTGCAACAGCGGCACCGAGGCCGTGATGCTCGCCCTCAAGGCGGCCCGGGCCTACACCGGCCGGGTGCGCATAGCCAAAATCGAGGGCGCTTACCACGGCATGTACGACCACGCCGAGGTGAGCCTCGATTCAGCCCCCCATAACTGGGGCAACGACCCGAAATCCGTGCGCTTCGCGGCGGGCTCGCCCCAGGCGGTTCTCGACGATACCGTGGTATTCCCTCACAACGACACTGCGGTGGCCGAGCGCATCCTACGCGACGCCGGCGAGAGCCTCGCCGCCATCCTCATCGACCCTGCACCCGGGGTCTTCGGCATGATCCCCATGACCCCAGAATTTGTTGCCATGATCCAACAAGTCGCACATGATATCGGTGCCTCTATCGTCATTGACGAGGTCATCGCCTTGCGGCTCGATTATCACGGCGCCCAGGCCAAGTTCGGCATCAAACCCGACTACACCACCTTCGCTAAGATTATCGGTGGCGGCTTCCCCGTCGGAGCGGTGGCGGGCACTGATTCCGCCATGGCAGTGTTCAGCCACTCTGAGGGCAAGCCGCTCAACCCGTCGAGTGGTACATTCACCGCCAACCCGGTGACCATGAGCGCCGGCCTGGCGACCATGAAACTGTTGACGCCCGAGACATACGCTGCGCTCGACGCTCTCGGTGAACACGCTCGGGCGGTTGCCGCTCAGGCTTTCCAAGCCGCGGGCACGGAGGGTCAGGTCACCGGGGTCGGCGGTATGTTCGCCATCCACCTGCACGAGCGCCCAATCACTGACTACCGTAGCGCCTATCCGGTTGGCGACGAAGCGGCCCGAGGCAAGGCCCTGCACCTATCCTTACTCGAGGCAGGCTTTATCATGTCGCCGAAACTCACGGCCTTCATGTCAACGGCAATGACCGCTGACGATATCGACCGCTTCGGCGTAGCTCTAGAGGCGGTTTTACGGGGCCAGAGTTAGCCGTCGAACATCAACACCGTCGCGACTAGGCATAGGCGGCGGACCTTAACAAAAAAATGACGGTCATGTTTCTTGTCAGCAAATGTCCGCTTGTGGCTATTAGCGGACATTATGGCCCTGAGTGAATTAGGTCCGCTTTACCCCCGAAAGCGGACATTCTGAGGGTAGTCGTGGGATGTCTGCTTATGACCCAAAGCGGAAGTTTGGCGGGTAACTTCATTCGGTACAGTAAAAGCGTTAAACGGGAGTGGTTGCCCTCCTTTTTAGCGTTAAACCGTCTTTACCGTCGAGTATTGCACGCACTTTTCCGCCTACGGCTGAAATTGGTAGGGTTTTCAGTAATTGGCTCTTGATTTCAAAAATTTCTTTTTTATGTTGTTTATCTAACGCTTTTATGTGGATTATCTAACAGAAAATTGGTATTTTTGTTCCATGGGAATGACATAAGTAAAAACAGGGATGTTCTGGGGCATCCTCGAAGAGGGAATGGAGAAACCGTGAAAGCGGAAAAACGCCACGCAGGGGACGATAAGGCGCTATCAAGTGGCCGCCGATACGTTGTTGACACGCGTCGGGGGCATCTGGTGCAAATGGTTCGTCAGCATGGTTTCATTTCCATTGAGGCCATGGCGGAGCACTTCGACGTTTCCACCCAGACAATCCGGCGTGACGTGGAACAGCTTTCCCTGGAAAACAAGGTGGCGCGATATCATGGCGGTGCCGGACTCGCTCATGGATCCGATTCCCTTGCCTATGCCAACCGTAAATCACGAAATCTCGAGCAAAAGCGCATTGTCGCCGCTTTGGTTGCGGCGCAAATACCCGACGGCTCGTCCCTCTTTATCGATATAGGCACAACCATGGAAGTGGTCGCCGAAGCGCTCACCGGACATCGGGAATTGCGTATTATCACCAATCATATTCGTGTTGTGTCGGTGCTCAGCGAACGGACGGATTTCGAGATCATCCTGGCGGGCGGCATGGTCCGCAATCGCGATCAGGCGATCACCGGCGAAGATACCAGCGAATTTCTAAAAAGATTCAAGGTTCATTTCGCCGTCTTCAGTATCGGCTCCATCGATGGCGACGGCAGCATGCTCGATTACGATTACCGCGATGTGCAGATATCGAAAACAGCCATGGCAATTTCCAAAAAGCGTTTCGCCGTTGCCGATCACAGTAAATTCGATGCCGAAGCCATGGTTCGCCTTGGCCATGTATCCGAGATCGACGCCTTTTTCACCGATACCCAGCCACCGGACTCTATTACCAACGCCCTCAAGACCAGTTCCGTTGCGTTGTTTCTCCCCGAAGTTTTGTAAGAGGTCTCGCTCAAGGTGTCCGCAATCCGGCTCACAAACATTACCAAAAAATGGGGCGACGTGGTCGCCGTTGACGATCTATCCGTCACCGTTGACGAGGGTCAGTTTCTGGTCCTACTGGGGCCATCCGGCTGTGGCAAATCAACCACCTTACGGATGATAGCCGGGCTCGATACGGTGACCAACGGGACGATTGAGATTGGCGGCGTGGATGTCACCCACCTGGCGCCCGCCAAACGCCAACTCTCCATGGTCTTCCAGTCTTACGCCCTGTTCCCCCATCTGAATGTTGCCGAGAACATTATTTTCGGCCTCAAGGTGCGCCGGGTGCCGGCCCCCGAACGGACGATAAGACTTAACAAAGTCGCGGAAATCGTCGGCCTGTCGGAACTGCTCGAGAGACGGCCCGGGCAATTGTCCGGCGGCCAACGCCAGCGGGTTGCCCTGGCCCGGGCGATCATCTCTGAAAACAGCATCTGCCTGATGGATGAGCCGCTCTCAAATCTGGACGCCAAACTACGCCATGACATGCGGGTCGAGATCAGGTCGCTGCAACAGCGGCTTGGAATCACCGTTATTTACGTCACCCACGATCAAACGGAAGCCATGAGCATGGCCGACAAGATCATCCTGCTGCGCGACGGTCACATGGAACAGGAAGGCCCGCCCGAAGAGTTGTATGAACGGCCGGCAACATCGTTTGCCGCCGGTTTTATTGGCACCCCGCCGATGAATTTGCTGACCCTGACCGACGGACCGAATGGGGCCGTCATCGAAGGCAGCGACCATGACGGAATTTTGGCCGGCCCCGGCGATGGATTGGTGTTCGGGATTCGGCCGGAACACATCACCGTCTCGGACGACCGGGGCGTGCCGGCGGAATTGATCGCCGCCGACTACCTGGGCGCCGACACGATCATGAATGCCAGGATTGGCGAGCAGACCGTGCGCATTACGGTGCCCGGCCGCTACATCATTGGCCGCTCTCATCAGGCGCGGCTGACCTGGTCGGATGAAGCGGTCCATATCTTCGATCGGAAATCGGGAAAACGGAGGAATTTCCCCGCCGCCAACGGCGGGGCGCCACAGGCCTCGACGTAGGCGCTGGGCAATCATCGTGCTGTGAAATTGAAATGCAGTGCAAACTTACGGACGGCTTCATGGGGGAGCTGCCGCAACAACGAAGCAAAGAGGAGAGCGATTATGCTGAAATATCTATCGAAAACCGCGGGAGCGACCGTTATCGCCGCGGGCCTGACCTTGGGGCAGGCGAGCAGCGCCGCCGCCGTCGAGTTGACCATGTATTACCCGGTCGCGGTGGGCGGTGCGCTGACCCAAATCGTCGATGGGTTGGTGGCCGGCTTCGAAGCCGATAACCCGGAAATCAAGGTCAATGCCATCTACGCCGGTAATTATAATGATGCCCGCATCAAGGCGCTTGCCGCGTTGAAGAGCGGAAAACCGGCACAGCTTTCGGTCATGTTCTCGATCGATATCTATGAACTGATCGAACAGGGCGCGATCATAGCCTTCGATGATATCGCGGAGACCGCCGATGATAAGGCCTGGCTGAAAAAGTTTTATCCGGCGCTGATGGAAAACGGCATCACCCAGGGCAAGACCTGGGGCATTCCTTTCCAGCGTTCGACCATCGTCATGTACTACAACAAAGACGCTTTTAGGGAAGCCGGCCTGGACCCGGAAAATCCCCCGGCAACCTGGGATGAGCTCGTCTCGACGAGTAAGAAACTGACCAAAGCCGACGGCTCGCAGTGGGGCATGATGATCCCGTCGACCGGTTATCCGTACTGGATGTTTGGCGCCTTGACCAAACAGAACGGCCAGACCCTGATGAACGGCGCCGGCAACGAGACTTATTTCGATGCCCCAGCGACCATTGAAGCCCTGCAGTTCTGGAAAGACCTCGGTTCCAAACACGCCGTCATGCCGAGCGGCACCATTGAGTGGGGCACCCTGCGCCAGAACTTCCTGGATCAGAAAACCGCCATCATGTGGCATTCCACCGGCAACCTGACGAAGGTCAAAGACACGGCCTCCTTCGATTTCGGCGTCGCAATGCTACCGGCCATGAAGTCTCGCGGCACGCCGACCGGTGGTGGAAACTTCTACATCTTCAAGGACACCACGGCGGAAGAGCGCTCGGCGTCCCTGAAACTGATCCAGTATATGACGTCGCCGGAACGCGCCGCTGAATGGAGCATCAAGACCGGTTACATCGGCACCCGTCCGGATGCCTATGAGACCGATGCTCTGAAAAAATACGTGGTCACATTCCCGCCTGCCGCGGTTGCCCGCGACCAGTTGGAATTTGCCACCGCGGAACTGAGCACATATCAGACCGGCCGCGTCCGCAAATTGCTTGATGACGCCATCCAGGCCGCGCTGACCGGCTCAAGCTCGCCGGCAGAGGCCTTGGGGGCGGCTCAGAAACAGGCGGATCGTTTGCTCAAAAATTATCAATAAATACGATCCTTGAACTTCCCGGGTCATCCCATGGGTGGCCCGGGGCCTTCATTCTGAAATGACATATTGATGAAGACCAACGCCAATTTCATGAACCATGTTTATGGTTGGCTATTGCTGCTACCGGCGGCGGTGTTCCTGCTGGCGTTCACCCATTACCCGACAGTCGCCACCCTGGTGCAGAGTCTGTTTTCCGAAGGCACGGCTATCCGGCCCTCAGTTTTCGTGGGCCTGGAAAACTATCAAATGTTGGCCGAGGACGACATTTTCTGGAAGGTGCTTGGCAATAACATGTGGTATGCGCTGGGCACCATACCGACCAGTATCGGCCTTGCCGTGCTGATGGCCGTGTGGGTAAATCGCCGCCTGCCGGCGCGGGGCCTGGTACGCATGGCCTATTTCACCCCGACCATCCTGCCGATGATCGCGGTGGCGAATATCTGGCTGTTTTTCTATACGCCTCAGATTGGCCTGTTCGATCAGATTGGCGCCGCCGTCGGCCTGCCCAGTCAGAACTGGCTTGGCGACCCCGACCTTGTGCTCAGTTGTTTGATTGTCATGACGATCTGGAAAGAAGCCGGATTTTTCATGATTTTCTATCTCGCCGCTCTCCAGTCCCTGCCCGAGGAACTGAACGAGGCCGCCTATCTGGAGGGCGCCGGGCGCTGGTATGTCTTTCGCCGCATCACCTGGCCGTTGCTCATGCCGACGACGCTGTTCGTGAGCATCAACGCGGTTATCAATTCCTTCAAGATGGTCGATCATCTGTTCATCCTGACCAAGGGCGGGCCCAACAACGCGAGCTCACTGCTGCTCTATTACATCTTTGAAGTCGCCTTCAGTTTCTTCGATGAATCCTATGCCGCCACCCTGACGGTGGTTCTGCTGGCCTTGCTGGCCTTGGCCGCGGTCGGGCAGTTTCTGTTCCTTGAAAAAAGGATTCACTACAGATGAGCGCTCGAAGACAATTTTCCCTGGGCGGCTGTCTCGAGGTATCCGCTGCCTGGATGCTGGCGGTTCTGTGGATTTCACCCCTGCTGTATGCGTTTTGGGCCGGCTTTCATCCGCCCCAGTTCGCCACCCGGTTCGAGCTCTTCGCACCGCTCACATTTGCCAATTTCGCCGTGGTCTGGGATCAGGCGCCGTTCGTTCAGTATTTTATCAACACCTTCACTCTGGTGACCTCCATTCTGGCGGTGCAGTTTGTCCTCTGCACCCTCGCCGCCTATGCCTTTGCCCGGTTCGAATTTTGGGGCAAGGATGTGGCCTTCGCGTTGGTTCTGGTGCAGTTGATGATCATGCCGGAAGTGTTGATCGTCGAGAATTACACCATCATGAGCAAACTCGGTTATGTGGATACGATCGCCGGCATCGGGTTACCGTATATGGCGAGTGCATTCGGGATTTTCCTGCTCCGCCAATCGTTCAAAATTATCCCCAAGGAGCTGGATGACGCGGCGCGGATCGAAGGCTGCTCCCTGATGCAGATTTTATGGAAGGTCTATATACCGCTTTCCCGCTCCACCTATCTGGCCTACGGATTGGTCTCGGTGAGCTATCACTGGAACAATTTCCTGTGGCCGCTGGTGATCACCAATTCGGTGGAGACCCGTCCTCTCACCGTCGGGCTGGCTATATTTGGCGCCCCTGAGTCGGGTGTTGACTGGTCTTTGATATCGGCGGCAACCCTGCTCTCGGTGGCGCCGCTGCTGATCGCCTTCCTGTTGTTTCAGCGTCAGTTTGTGCAATCGTTCATGCATGCGGGTATCAAGTGATCTCCATCAGCACCTGGAACATCCAATGTGGTTTGGGGTGCGACGGCAGGGTCGATCTTGAACGCATCGCGGCCGTGTTGCGAAATCTCGGTGATGCGGATGTTATTTGCCTTCAGGAAGTCGCTCGATTCATGCCTGATCTGGATCAAGGCGCCGCGGATGATCAGGTCATGGTCTTGGCGCGGCTGTTTCCCGACCATGAACCCATTTTTGGGCCTGCGATGAATCTTGACGGCCAGGGAGCAGGGCAGCGCAGGCAATTTGGCAATTTGATCCTGTCGCGCTTGCCGGTCATTCAATCTTTCGCCTACCCGCTTCCGCAACTCGCCGACCCGGCAGCCAGGCATATGCCGCGGCAGATGACGGAAGTGGTTATTCGCCATGGTGACCGCAGCCTGCGCATCTTGACCACCCATCTGGAATATCATTCCAAGGCGCAACGCTGTGAGCAGGTAGCCGCGATTCGCCATCTCCACCGGCAAATCTGCGCCAACGCCAGAAATCCCGGTATCGATCCCGGTACGGGCCTTTATGCCATTTCAGCCCGGCCAAAATCGCTTATCGTATGTGGTGATTTCAACTTTTCAGCAACCAGCCCTGAATACAATCAAATGCTCAGCCCTATCGATGAGAATACGCCCCCATTGATCGATGCCTGGACGTGCCATCATGAGCAGAAACCCCATGCGCCAACCTGCGGAATTTATGACCACAAGACATGGCCTGAAGGTCCTCATTGCCGTGATTTTTTTTTCGTATCGAATGATGTGAGCGATTGCATAGTTGATATTCGGGTCGATCTGACGACAAACGCATCTGACCACCAGCCTCTTCGGTTGAGCTTGAATTGGTAGGGATACGACGATCTCAATTTACGCCTCCAAGGCGCCGACGATGTTCGTTCCTGGCTATTAGCGGACTCTTTGACATCCCTTGATTTACGTCTGCTTTACTCCCGAAAGCGGACATTCTGGGGATAGTCGCAAAATGTCCGCTTCTGATGCTGTGGACGGCTCCCGCCGCCGGCATCGCAATGTAACAACGTTTGTTGTTGCAACCACTAAAAAGGAAAGGCA
>JAYGED010000010.1:0-5045 GCA_046582565.1 Alphaproteobacteria bacterium | reverse complement strand
GGCACCTTCAAGGACCGGGCGCTGATGGAAAAAGACCCCCACGTGATGATCGAGGGCATGCTGATCGCTGCCTATGCCATCGGCTCCGAAATCTCCTATAACTACATCCGCGGCGAATATACCCTGAGCATCGAGCGGGTGGAGACGGCGCTGCATCAGGCTTATGAAAGGGGATTCCTCGGCAAGAATATCCTCGGTTCCGATTTCAGCCATGACATGTACGTGCACCGGGGCGCGGGAGCCTATATCTGCGGCGAAGAGACAGCGCTTCTGGAATCAATTGAAGGGCGCCGGGCCCAGCCCAAGTTGAAGCCGCCCTTCCCGGCGGTGGCGGGGCTTTATGAATGCCCGACCATAATCAACAATACGGAAACCTTCGCATATTTGCCGCATATCGTCGAGCGGGGGGCGGAGTGGTTCCGCAACATCGGCCCCGAAGGCAGCCCGGGCCCGAAGCTCTATTGCCTGAGCGGGCAAGTCAACAAACCCGGCCTCTATGAATTGCCCATGGGCATATCGCTGCGGGAAATGGTGGAAGACCACGCCGGCGGAACCCGTTCCGGCAAGGTGAAGGCGGTCATTCCCGGGGGTGTTTCAGCGCCGTTGATCCCGGAAAGCGGCCTCGATGTGGGCATGGATTTCGATTCCCTGGCCGCCGCCGGCACCATGCTGGGATCGGCCGGTGTCATCGTCCTCGACGACACCGCCTGTGTGGTGCGGGTCGCGACCCGGATCATGGAATTCTTCAATCTCGAGTCTTGCGGCAAGTGCACCCCGTGTCGGGAAGGCAACGACTGGGCGGCAAAAGTCTTACGCCGCCTGGAAGCCGGCGGCGGACGACGGGAAGACCTGGACCAGCTCGAATTCCTCTGCGACAGCATTTTCGGTACTTCTTTTTGCGCTCTGGGCGATGCTGCGGCCTGGTCGCTGGGAGCCGCCCTCAAGCATTTCCGCGAGGAGTTCGAGCGTCACATCGATGATGGAAAATGCCCATTTCACTGAGTGCGCAACCGGGAAAGGAAGGCTGAATCCGCATGGCCCAGTTAACGATCGACGGTATTGTTCTTGATGTTCCCGATGGCACGCTGGTCCTCGAGGCGGCGATCGCCCAAGGCATCGACGTGCCGACATTCTGTTACCAGAAACGGCTGTCGCCGCTGGCCTCCTGCCGCATGTGCCTGGTGGCGATCGAAGGCGCGCCAAAACTGCAGCCGGCCTGTGTGACTCCGGTCATGGACGGCATGGTCGTGCATACCGCGACCGATCAGGTCGCCGAAGTCCGCCAGAGCATGCTTGAACTACTGCTGGCCAACCACCCGCTCGACTGCCCGATCTGTGACAAATCCGGCGAATGCGAGCTGCAGGACATGGTTTTCGAATACGGCGCCGGGGTCAGCCGCTTCCACGACGAAAAACGCGTGTTTCATAGCCAGGATCTGCCGCTTAACCAGGTGATTATCTTCAACTCCAATCGCTGCATCCAGTGTCAGCGCTGCGTGCGCATTTGTGAGGAAGTGGTGGGCGCGGTAGCGCTGGGAACCGCGGAGAAAGGCATGGATACCGCAATTACGGGCTTCGAGAACAGCCTGGCCAGCTGCGACCACTGCGGCAATTGCATCGAAGTTTGCCCGGTCGGCGCGCTGATGAGCCAGCCCTACCGTTACAAGGCGCGCCCTTGGGATCTCGTTGAAACCAATACCACCTGCCCGTTCTGCGGCACCGGCTGCCAGTTGACGGTGGGAGCGCGAGACGGTCAATTGGCTCGGGTGACGTCCAAATACGAAACCGGCATCAATGGCGAAACCCTCTGCGTCAAGGGGCGCTACGGCATCGATTTCATCGACGGCGGGGATCGGATCGGCGCCCCTATGCTGCGCCGGAACGGGACCTTGTCACCGGCGACCTGGAAGGAAGCCTACGCCGCCTTGCGCGAGCATATCGGCGATCCGGCTACTGTGAACGGCAGCCGTGTCGGTGGCTTGGCATCGCCGCAACAGAGCTGTGAGACGCTATATCTTTTCCAGAAAATGATGCGGATGGTGTTTGGGACCAACAATATCGACAGCTCGAACCGCTGGGCTACCGGAATGTACGCCGCGCTGCCGAGGCTGTTCGGCGATCTTTATACCAGACGCCCGCTGGGGGAACTCCTTGAAGCAGACAGTATCCTGGTTATCGGGAGCACTGTCACGGATGACAATCCGGTTAGCGATTACCTGCTCAGGGGGACGCTCAGGCAGGGGGGCAGCAAGCTGTTCCTGGCATCGGCGAGACCGTCGCGGCTGGACAAGGACGCTTGCGCCCATCTGCGCTTGTTGCCGGGGGACGAAGCGCACTTGATCGCGTTACTCGATAATGAGCTTGCTGGGACGGCGGGCGCAGGGGCCGCGCCGCTTGGGGATTTCGTTCAAGAGACCGTAACAACCGTCAAATCAGCCGCGAGCGTTACGGTGCTGATTGGCGTCGACCTCCTGCGCGCGCCGCGGGCCAAAGTGGCCTTACAGTGGCTGGACCGGTTCATCCGGCGCCTCCAGGGAGCGGGCAAGCAGGTGGCGCTGCAATTTCTGTTCGACCGCTCCAACCAGATGGGCGCTTGGGAAATGGGCGTTTTACCAACCCATCTGCCCGGCTGGCGGAGCATCGGCGAGGGTCAGTTTGAGCAAGCCTGGGGCAAACCGCTTCCGTCCGAGACGGGGGTGGACATTCATACCATGCTGCAGCGCTGTGCGCGGGGTGAGATGGATGTTCTTTACCTTCTCGGCAGTGACCCTCTGACGGCTTATCCGGACCGGAACCTGGTGGAAAAAGCCCTGTCGTCGGTTGGTCTTCTTGTCGTTCAGGCAGCGCATCAATCGGCAACCACCGCGCATGCGGATATTGTCCTGCCCGGGGCCGCATTCGGTGAGGAAACCGGCACCGTGATCAGCAATGAAGGCCGCATCCAGATAATTCGGGAAATACGCCGCCCCTTGGGGAACGCCCGCCGTAATATTGAAATTCTCAGGCAGGTCGCCGAAACGTTTGACTGTTATCTAGGGGTGGAGACGCCCCAACAAGCATTTGAGGAAATTGCACAACTGGTGCCCTCCTTTCGCGGACTTTCCCTCGCGGATATGGGTGAGGCCGGGGCGCTGACGGCGCCCGCCGCAATGATTAGCGACGGTGAATCGGATGGGTTGGCGATGCCCCCTCGATCGGACGGGTCACTGGTCGATCACGAAAAGCTGATGTTGGTCACCGGCGATTGCGGGTTCCACTCGGGCTATACGTCGGAACAGTCGAAGATCCTGAGCGGTATTGTTAAGGAATCCTATGTGGAAATTGGTTTCACCGAAGGCCAGGCCATGGGGCTTGCGCAAGGAGATGTCGTCATTGTTCGATCACCTCGTGGGGAAACCAGGGTAAAGCTCAGGCTGAACAAACAATTTCCGCCAGGGCTAGCCTTTATCCCGGAAAATTTCGCGCACCAACACCTGAACCGGCTCTTTAGTCAAGGTGAGTATCCCTGCCTCGTCGAAATCCTGCCGGACCACGCCGCCTGAGACGGCACGACGGTCGGCTGAGATTATCGGGATTCGTAACGACGACGGTATTGAGTCGTGGGTAATGGTTAGTTGCATCGAGAGATGCGCCTCGTTGGTTGTTAGGAATAAAGGGGTGGGAAGACAGCCCGGATAAGCGAAGCGGGAGACAGACATATGACCATGATTATTAATTATGATCGGCCGAATCACAGCGACTTTAGTCACTTGATCAAGCACCGTTCTGGCTCTTTGGAAGGCTGGCGGCGGCTGCGGGCGGAAATCGACGCGGGTGCGGAGGGAACGCGATTTTCCATCACCGATCCCGACGGCGCTGTGCTCATCGAGGGCACGTTTCATGGCGACGACAACGACCGGAATTGGCCTCTGATGTCAGCCAGATTATTCGCCACCGACGAGGTGAATCCCCAGTTCATGACCTATGCCGACGGCATGTCGTTCACCTACAGCAGGGAGCTTGATGCAGTCATTCATACCCCCTCACGGTGATAGGAGACCAGTCACCGCGCTTAGACTAGCATATGAACTGGTAGATAAAATGGGGGCAGGTCAACAGTGGAAACGTGATTAAATTCGTATGAGGAATTTGATACATCTCAAGGCGAATTCGAATTTGATTTAACGACATCCGGAAGTTTAAATAGCGAGCAAGTGGGGGGGTATGACAATCTCAAATGATGTCAACGTCGAGCGGCTTCTATGCGCCATCGATACTGTCGATCTTGAGGCCGCGGTGGTGATCGCCGCGTCGCTCAAGGATCTGGTTGGCGGCATCAAGCTCGGCCTCGAATTCTTCACCGCCCATGGTCCCTCCGGGGTCCAGGCGGTCGCCGCCTGTGGCTTGCCGGTTTTTCTCGACCTCAAATTTTTTGACATCCCCAACACCGTGGGCGGCGCCATACGCGGCGCAGCTGGGCTGAATCCCTTCATGCTGACAGTTCATATTGGCGGCGGTCCGGCTATGCTGCGCGCCGCCATGGCCGCGTCCTATCGGCTGGCGTCGCAGAATGGCGGCAAGCGCCCCATGGTCATCGGCATAACCGTGCTCACCAGTTTCGATGAAGAGGATATCGAGGCCGTCGGCATGCGCCCCACCCTGGCCGATCAGGTCCATCGCCTGGCCGATCTGGGGCTCGCCAACAGCCTCGACGGGGTGGCCTGTTCGGTCCATGAAATCGCCGATCTGCGCGCCAGTTTCGGTGATGAGCTGAAGCTTGTGGTGTCCGGCATACGTCCGGCATGGTCGTCGGCCGACGATCAAAAGCGCATCGTAACGCCGGCCGAGGCCATACGGTTCGGCGCCGACTATCTGGTCGTCGGCCGGCCGATCTTCCACGCCGATGATCCGCCCGCTGCGGCGCGGCGTATTCTCGACGAGATGGCGGGCTGATCCGCCCGAATGAATTCTCCTGTGCGGTGTCATGTATGGACTCCCCTGGTGTTGCAACGGTCATGAATTCGGCCTTTACGCTACGGTGCGCTAACCGCTGGCCCTGATGGAAT
>JAYGED010000004.1:0-3059 GCA_046582565.1 Alphaproteobacteria bacterium | reverse complement strand
ATGGAATATTTGGCCAGTATGATACGGTTATATGTGGGTAACATAACTGTTAGGGGCATCGTACCATTTGGAGGCCGCTAAACACCTCTCAACCAAGGATGATTAAATGACCAGGGAATCAGAATGTCCGATTTTCAGCTTCGCCAACGTCGCCGATACTCACCTTACCAGAAACGAAATCCTGTCCTTCGAAGGTAGCGATGCATCCGGTAACAGGCTTGGCAATTTGTATAACGATCTGATTGCGCGCGTGAACGCCATGAATCCTGCGTTTGTCGTTCATCTGGGCGACATTACGAACCCTGTACCGGTATCGCCGGATTTCAGTGATTCGGCGAAGGTTTTTCACAAGGCATCCGAAGTGTTCTCCATGCCCTACTACCTGGTGCCCGGCAATCACGACGTCGGTGAGAAAATTCACCCGGCCCTGCCCAAAATCAACGACGAGGTTTCCATAACCAAGCGTGCCATCGATCAGTACGAGCAACACTTCGGTCAGCAACGATACAGTTTTCAGTACGCAGACTGTCTGTTTCTGGTGATCAACACCATGCTGCTAAACTCAGGGCTTGAGGAGGAGCAGGAACAATGGGACTGGCTGGCACAGACTTTATCGGACAATGCCGAAAAGCGGATATTCATCTTCGCCCACTACCCGCTTTACCTGTCCGCAAGGGATGAGCCCGATTATTACGACAATATTGACGAGCCGGCGCGGACCCAACTCATCGAGCTGCTGGCGCAATATCCGGTTGAAGGTTACTACGCCGGGCACGTTCACAATTTCTTCTATAACTACCTGAACGACATGCACCAATTCGTGCTGCCGTCGACGGGCATCATCCGCGCTGATTACATGGAGTTTTTCCGCGCCGCTCCGACGCGCGAAATGGGTAGTTTCGACCCCGACAAGCTCGGGTTCTTCTGGATCGATGTGTTTGCTGACAGGCATGTGCCATACATGATCCGTACCAACGACAAACACCCCTATCGCATCCATTCATGGAACACGACCGCGTCAACGGTCACCGCGGATTTGCGTCTCCCCTGGTGCGAAGAAGTGGATATTCCCACGCCGTGGGGGCTGGAGATTTTTGAGCGCAAGCACATCCGGAATGACTATCCCCTTGCCGCCCTGTGGGAGATGGGAATCAAGGATTTCAGGATCCCCGTTTATGACCTTCTGAACCCACGCATATCGGACCGGGTAAAAGAGCTATCGACACTCGGACACCGGTTCACTGTCGTGATGTTCGGTCTGCCGAATGAAGAGCGTCTTGGAGCACTCGCCGAGCATTCGGATGGCATCAAGGCGGTCGAGGTTGTCGGTCTGTTCCATCAGTGGCCGGAATTCGCCGCGCCATTGAAAGAACTGCGCCAGGGATCGGATTTTGAAACCTACCTGCACGCGGTCCGCCCGGAAGTCCAAGGCTGGACCACAACTCACGGGATGCATGTGGATTTGACGGACGAGGTGGACTGGGTGCTAAGCCAGGCTGACTTGGCGGACGCCGTCGATGGGTTCGTATTCGGGATCAGGCGCGATATGTCGCCGCTTGACGGGTATACGGCGGCACGGCAATGCCTTTCCGGCACGAACTACAAACCCCAGCTGCATGTGCCAAGCGTCGATATGTTCGGGTCAACGGAGCCCAACGATGTGGCTGGCGAGAATGAAGAGCTCGCCCGCGTGGCTGAAGCCACGCTGCTGGCGCGGGCAAACCCGGATATATCGGTCGTCATCGATAATTTTGTCGAGATAGATCGCGGTTACTGCACGTGCCATGGTCTGGTGGACAGACTGCACAACCCGAAGGACGGCAGCCGGGTTGTGAGATCCCTGAACACGCTGTTGCCGCAACAACTCAAGGATCTGACAGGCCAGGAAACAAGCGGCGGCCGTGTACTCTCTGCCGACTTCGATGGCGGTCAGGCTCTGTTGATTTTACCGAACAGTTCCCCGGCGTCGGATGACCTCACCGACAATTTGCCCGACGATTTTTCCAACGATATAACCAACAAACAGGGCGTGTTGGTCAATCTTGCCAACGGCGAGAAGGTGAACACCTGTCTGGCGGACGTCATCGAAACGCGCGCCAGGGAGAAAACACCACAGCCACCGGCGTTGCTCCTCTTTGATGATTAAAATGGTTGGGGGTGATCCGGATTGGCGACAGTTAAGCAATAGATGAAACGATCCCCTGTTACCAGAATTCCGCTAAGGGTCAGAACCAGACATTGACTTGGCATCTACCCAGCGCCCAGCCACCAAACTTTACACAGCTGAAAACTAGCCTGCGCAATGAGAGCCAAACCATATTACCGGGGGGCATCATTATTCCCTGAGGCCATCCGGCTTAGCCCCCGTGACCCCATGCTGTGGACCTTCCTGCACTCCAAGGCTTTCGCTTATTTGGCCATGGAGCGCTACGAGGTGAGGCTTGAAACTACGCGCGCGGCCCAACGTCAGCCCAATGCGGGTGTTTGGGCCTACGCGAACGAAGTCGTGGCGCTGGCGCAGCTCGACCGTATCGAGGAGGCCAGGCAGGCGTTCGAACGCGTCAAAGGCATCAAGCCTGATTTCGACCTGAACTTCGTGATTAGCTATATCCAGCGGGTACGCTGGGTAGGCGCCGATTTCTACCTCGACGCCCTGAAGAAGGCCGGGCTGGAGAAATGAGCGAGCAACGCAGACTGGCGGCGATTATGTCGGCCGACGTGGCCGGCTACTCAAAGCTCATGGGGGCTGACGAGAGCGGTACCCTGGCGGCGCTCAAGGCGCTGCGCCGGGACATCTTCGCGCCCCAGGTGGCGGCCCACAAGGGCCGTGTCGTCAAGCTCATGGGCGACGGGGCGCTGGTCGAGTTTCCCAGTATCGTCAACGCGGTGGATTGTGCCGTCGCCGTGCAGCGCGCCATGGCCGACCACACCATCAAACTCCGCATCGGCATCAACCTGGGCGACGTCATCATCGAAGGCAGCGATATCTACGGTGACGGGGTCAACCTGGCGGCGCACATCCAGGAAGCCGCCAAACCCGGCGGTGTCGCCCTTAGCGG
>JAYGED010000314.1:0-2742 GCA_046582565.1 Alphaproteobacteria bacterium | reverse complement strand
ATCGGCGCCGGCATCGAGCACTTGTCGGAGCCCGGCGATCACGGTTTCGCGCCTGGTTTTCTCCCACTGCACCAGGAACACTGTCTTGTCGACGCTGCGCAGCAGCACAAGCGTGTCCGACAGGGCCAGCACCGGCGGTGTATCGATAACCACCAGGTCGTAAATTTCTCTGAGTGCCGCAATCAGGGCGCGCATCTTTACCGAGCCCAGCAGGTCAGTCGTATGAGGAACGGCCTGGCCGGCAAGAATGTAATGGGCGCCCGAGCGGAAGTCGATCTGGATGATCTCCTCAAGCGGTGTGTCGGTGCTCAAATAATCGATCAATCCGATGTCATTCTCGACTCCGAAGGCCCGGTGTAAACTCGGGTGACGCAGATCGGCGTCAATGATCAGGCAATTCTGGTCAGCTTTCGCTGCCGTCCGCGCCAAGGATAGGGCTGTCGTCGATTTGCCTTCACCGGGGACCGAGGAAGTCACCAGCACCGTACGGGGCGGGTCGTCCACATTCGACAGCAACAAAGCCGTGCGCAACGTTCGAAAAGATTCCCCCAGCACCGTGTTCGGTCTATCGAGAATATCGTCATGGGGCTCCGCAGAACCAAACCAACCGCTGCGCAGGCGTGGCACCATACCGAGAACCGTCACGCCCGTGGCGGCTTCAATCTGATCGCGGCTGCGGAAACCAGAATCAAGCTGTTCGAGAAGCATGACGATCAGAATGCCGAGGAACGTCGAGGCGATGAAGGCCGTGCTCACGATCATTCTCTTGCGCGGGAACGTCGGGCCCGCCGGCACCGTCGCATAGGAAATAATCCGAGCGTCCGCCTGTACGAGAGACGCGTCCTGAACGCCTGTTTCCTTGAGCCGGGACAGGATGGTGTCGTACAGCTTGCCGTTGGCTTCAAGCTCGGTCTCAAGGGCCGCCAGGGTGATCTCTGCATCAGTCTGGGAATCGATGCGCGTCTGAAGCCGGGCGATCTCGCCCTCCAGGTTCGTCACCCGGAGCTGTGCGATCTTGAGCTCGCCACCCTGATTGAGAACAATCTTGCGTACTTCAGATTCAATCTTGGAGGACAAATCCTTTAGTTCGTTGCGCGCCAGGATCATGGTTGGGTGGGCGTCGCGGAGTTGCGTTTTGTACTCGGCGATCTTACGGACCACTTCGGCTTCCTGAGACCGTAGATTTTGGATCAACGGCGATTGGAGGACCGCCGCAGCCGAGGCTACGCCGTCTTCAATTTCGAGAAGGTTTTGCAACTGAGCATATCGTGCCTCTGATTCGGCGCGTACCGCGCGGGTCGAAATCAATTGTGAATTGAGCTCCGACATCTGCTGCGACAGCAGGCTTGAGCCATTGACGTCGGCAAGGCCGGACTTCCGACGGTGGGTTTCCATGGACCGCGCCGACGCTTCGACGCGATTTTTGAGTTCTACGGCGCGATCCTGTAGCCAGGCGTTGGCGAGTTCGGTTTGTTCCGACTTGCTGGCAACCTGATCATCGATATAGACCTGAGCCGCTGTATTCGCCAGTTTTGCCGCACTTTTTGGGTCAGGCGAGGTAACCCGAACATAAATAACCCGAGAGCTATCTGAAGGCTCGATCGAAAGCTGGCCGAGGTAGGCGTCCGTCACCTGTTCGCGCAGTTTGCGGCGCTGCTCTAACGCAGACACGGTCTTGGCCGGATCGACGACCTCATCACTTATGGCTGTTTGCCATGATTCCGGCAACAAACTTGAAAGTTCTAGGCGCTCAACGAAAGATTTCTCCGGTGTACGCAAAGCCGGGTTGAAGGCAGGATCATTCACGAGCCCGAGACGGTCGACAACCTTTTCAGCAAGAACTCTCGAACCCAGAATCGCCGCCTGGGTCTCCTGGGTGAACCAATCGGTGGAAAGACCCGGCGTTACACTTTCAATGTCGATGACATTCGTTTGCGGTGGTTCGATAACCAGGCTGGCCTCTGCGATGTAGAGCGGCACGATCTGCATGACCATCAGAACCGCGAAACCGGTTATGATCAATGCAGTCCCCATTATCACGAGCTTACGGCGCCAAAGGGTCATCAAAAGATCGCGCATGTTAAGCGATCCTTCTTCTTCCACGGTGGTACTTAGAGCCTGAACATCGTGCAACATAGTCATTCCATTCACCTAAGATTCACTACACGTAACTGGTAATAATCATGAATAGAAAATCCGGCATATCAGATTGCTATCTTGGGTCATCAACTCAGCGTTAAGCATAAATTCGGCCTTGTCGTAAATAAAGCGCCAAACTCATTAAGCCTCCGTTTATAAGCCATGTCGGCTCGACCTGATAAAAATGCTGAATATGCCATTTGCGGTTCAAAACAACCGACGATCAACCTCGATTGAATCACCGGGCAGAACTTGTGCGCCTTGATCCACTTCAAGCATAATCTGCTCGCTGTTTTTGGAACGAATGACGGCAATTGACTCTTCCTTTGCGCGCCGGGTGAAGCCGCCGGCCATACGCACCGTCATGCCTTCGATATAGGTATAGCTGCCGGGTTTGTTGACCTGGCCGAGAATGAAGAACAGGCGCCGCTCAACTTCGATGGAGTCACCCGGCAACACTGGTCTTCCCCCCATGAGTTGGTCCATCCCTATAGTTAGGTCATGGACTCATTAACGCGTAGCCATATCCGTATAGATGCCAACTTTATCATGGCGAGGTAGTTGAGGGCATGTTTCTCGAAGCGCGTTGCGACACGACGGAAG
>JAYGED010000263.1:0-6629 GCA_046582565.1 Alphaproteobacteria bacterium | reverse complement strand
CGATACTGCAAACTCTGTCATTGGGCCGCTCCTTCAGATCTATGTTGAAAATAGAGAAGGAGCTTGAGGCCGCATCCTTCAGCCTCATAGCATCTTCGGGGGTGAAGCCGACGTATATCACGGGATGGGAAAGAGTCCGCTTATAGCCATGTGTGGACGTGTCAGATGCCGACCTGCGCTTTTACGTCCACCGCCGTTCCAACCTGTCCGCGCTCGCGTAAATTCTCGACGCAGTTCGCTCGTCAAAGAAACTTGAAGAGGTAAATCAGTATTGCGGCAATGGGCTTTTTCGCCAGCACGGCGAATACGCAGGCAAGTGCCACTCGAGATAATCCAGGCGTGGTAAACAGAGCGTTCCAGGTATGGCCCGTGGAGGCCACCGTGTGCCCGTCCATCCGTTCGTACTTGATGTGATTATCCAGCCAGTCTATGAAATCGTCCATCGTGGGGACGTTCATTTGCTGAAGAATGGCAAACAGGGCGATGAATGCGAGATAGCAACCAAAGATCAGTAACAATACGAACAGTGTCACAGTAGCAAACGATGCCATGAACGTCCCCAGAAACGTGTAGGCACCACCTTCGGTCATATGACCCGCATGGTACCAGGTCGCGGCCAGCGAGAGGGTCGTGATAGCCGCGGCGCTGGCGAGGAGCAGTTGTTTTCCAGAGATATGTGACATCAGCGGCACTTCCCCCTAGTTTCATGCATATCTTAACGCATTTTGCCCAAGCCTTTCAATGTCAGCGCCTGTCCGGCGCACCAAGCACAAACCATATCGGCGATAGCCAAAATGTCCGCTTAGGGTCATAAGCAGACCTTTTTCATGCCTGCCTAAAATGTCCGCATTCGGGGGTAAAGCAGACGTAAATCACCAAGTGCGGCAATGTCCGCTAATAGCCAACAACGGATATTCATAGAACGTGAATTGCTTTAGAAATGCACTAATCATCAAAAGTGGATTGTCTGACGGCGACAGAGGGGCAAATTCTTACAATCACGGTGTGGACTGGGTATTGTCACCGTGGATTAGTGGGCTACTTGGGAAATATCGGGAACATGACAAAGACAGGTCGAGCCGTCGTTTATGACGCACCGAACACGCCATTCGTAATACGGGAATACCCAGTACGTGACGTCAAGCCCGATGAAGTACTCGTTCGTATTACCATGTCCACGATCTGCCGTTCCGACATTCATTCCTATCAGGGACACCGTCCGAACCCCTGTCCGGGAATCCTCGGACATGAAATCGTCGGCGTGATCGATCAGTTAGGTGAGAACATCGTCCACGACATGCGCGGGGACAAACTGGCGGTCGGTGGCCGGGTCACGTGGACGGAGTTTTTCCATGCGGGCGAGTCCTATTACCGCGACGTTCACGACATGCCGCAGAAATCCCCGGGACTTCGCAAGTACGGGCACGACCTGGTCGAGGACGATCCGCATTTCCTCGGCGGATTTGCGGACTACTGCTACATCTTGCCGGGGACGGGTATCCTCAAACTCCCTGACGAAATCTCGGACGAGGAGGCAACGCCGCTCAATTGCGGGGTCGCCACCATGATCGCGGTCACCGAGGCGGCTGGCATTAATGTCGGTGATACGGTCGTCGTACAGGGATTGGGGTTGCTCGGTCTGTACGGCTGCGCAATAGCCAAGGCGCGTGGTGCGCGCCGTGTTATCGGTCTCGATGCGGTGTCGGACCGCTTGGCCATCGCCAGCAAGTTCGGTGCCGACGTCACCCTCGACATCAGTGCCATCGGCGAAGACGATCTGGTCGCCGCCGTGCGCGCCGAGTGCCTGCCCGACGGCGCGGACGTCGGGATTGAGGTCTGTGGCCACCCGGACGCCGTGCCGTTAGGCATCCGCATGCTGCGGATTGGGGGCCACTACGTGATTGGCGGCCTGGTCAACCCGGGTTCCACGTTTACGCTCGACGGCAACGATATCCTACGCGGCGGGATCAATATCGTGGGTGTACACAACTATCATCCGCGACATCTGATCCAGGCACTGGACTTCGTCATGAGCAACCGCAAACGGTTTCCGTTTGCGGAGATCGTCGATTCAAAGTTTTCGCTCGACCAGATGGACGAAGCGTTTGCCCGCGCCGCCGACCGTTCAGTGCTTCGAGCTGCAATCGTGCCGTAAGGAATGACGATGACTTCGCTTTGCGATTTGTTTGCTTAATGAGGGCGGCGGGAAACTGCTTTCTGGGTCGTGACAAGAGGGGATTCTCAGAGCTTGGTGTCCCCGCAATTTTCTAGGTCCAGGTAGTGCTGCACCGGCCTGAGCGGCCTTTGGAACAGCCGCTTAATATGCACTGTCCCCATTCCCTCCATCACGGGCGATGGTATTTTTCGAGAAATTCCTGATGGTCGCCGGTGAAGCTTCGATAATCCTTCAATTTTGATATATTCCGAAACAGCTCGATGAAGGCGACCAGGGAGATGATCACCGCGAGTATGACAAATCCGGCAGCCAGTATGGGCGGCGTCAGGCCGGCGTCGGCCGATGCGCAGGGATCGGTTGGGTCAACCGCTTCGCCGGGCTGTACGCTTTCCGCCGCCATGTAACTGCATTCCGGGGTGTGCGCATACCAGTCGCTCAAAATATTCCCAGCCGCGTAACTGCCCGCGACGCCCAGAATAACAATGACGAATAGAGTTGCGATGCCTCGCTTGGTTTTCGAGATTTGGGCATCGAGCCATGCCGTGTGCTCCCCGGAGAGAACCAACCGAAGGTTTTCGTCTTTCGGTGTGAGATCGTCTTTTATCAACGGACCTCCATGCGGCGAATGTCGATGGCCGGGGCGCGGCCCTGGATCAGATCGGCGACCACGCGCCCCGAGCCGCAGGCCATGGTCCAGCCCATATGGCCCTGGCCGGTGTTGAGCCAGAGATTGTCCAGCCTGCCGCGGCCCATGATCGGCGGACCGTCCGCGGTCATCGGGCGGAGGCAGGCCCAATGGGTCGCCTGATCGAAGTCGCCGCTCTCGGGGAACAGTTCACGGGCGACACGGGTCATATGGATAAAATCGCTGGGTTTGAAAGAGGTGTCATAGCCGGAGAATTCCGCCGTTGCCGTGAAACGCACGTGATCGCCTAAGCGCGACCAGGCGATCAGGGCTTCTTCGTCGATGCCGCCCATGGTCGGGGCGCCCTCGGCGTCACCCACCGGATAGGTCATGGAATAACCCTTGATCGGGTAGATCGGCGCATCCATTCCGGCGCTGCGCAGGATAGCCGGGCTTTCGGACGCCAGACACATGACGTAAGCATCGCCGGTGATGGGGCCTTTATCGCTCACCACGCCGGTGATTTTGCCGCCGTCCGTGGTCAGGGCGAGGATATTTGTACCATAGCGAAAATCGACCCCCAGCGTGTCGGCGCAATAGGCGGCGAGGCCGGTGGTGAATTTGAAACTGTCGCCGGACTCGTCGTTCGGGCCGAGGATGGCGCCCGCCAGCAGGTGACGCTGCGCCGCCAGGGCGGGTTCCAGTTCAACCACCCGGTCCACGTCGATGACCTCCTGGACATGGCCGTGATCCTTGAGGAAGGCCATGTTGGTGATACCGGCCTCGAGATTCTCCGCATGGCGATAGAGATACAGGATGCCCCGGCTCAACATATCGCAATCAATGCCGGTCTCCGCCAAAAGCGCCTTCGTCTCCGCCTGGCTATAGAGGCAGAGCCGTAGCTTGGGCAGGGTGTTTTCCCGGCTGCGGGCGGCGGTGCAGTTGAGCAGGAAGCGCAGGCCCCAGATCCAGAAGCGGGGGTCGGCGCTGAACTTGAAGCGCAAGGACATGTCGTCATGCAGCAGGGATTTCAACAGGGTGAGCGGCGCGCCCGGCGAGGCCCATGTGGTGGCGTGACCCGGCGCTACCAGGCCGGCGTTGGCGAAGCTGGTTTCGCGTCCGCATTCGTCCTGGCGTTCGATGACCGTAACCTGATGTCCGTCACGGGCGAGGTAATAGGCGCAGGTAACGCCGATGACGCCACCCCCCATGACGACGATGTTCATGTGACGCTAATGCATCAACAGCCGGCCGAAGCCTGGCAAGGCGTCGTCGATTCCGGCGAGGCGCATGCTGTGCCAGGCCATGGCCTGATTGCTGGCCAGCACCGGCTTGCTGAGTTCCGCCTCGCATTCCTCGATCACCGGCAGCACGTGAAGCGACGAGCAGGATACGAAAACCGCATCGCAGGCGCCGGCGCCCTGGGACAAGATGGCTTCGCGGATGGAGCTTCGCGAGATCCGCGCCACCTCGGCGTCATTGGTGTTATCGAAGGTGGCGGCGGTGGTCACACTGATGCCGTGATCCTCGATGAAGCCGCCCATCATGGCGGTTATGTCGGCGGTGTAAGGGGTGATCAGCGCAACGCTTTCGCAGCCCAGGCGCTTGAGCCCGGCGACCCCCGCCGTCATCGGCGAGGTGCAGGAGATACCGGGCCGGGCCTTGCGCAGCCGTTCGAATACCCGGGCCTCGCCGATTGCCACGGTGCCCGAGGTGCAGGCGAAGGCTAGAACGTCGAGCTTCCTGCCGGGATGGATCTGCGCCGCCGAGGTGGTGATGTCGCCTTCCATGGCGCGCAAGGTTTCCTTGGTCACCTTGTTGCCCATGGCGATGCGGCTGACATAGAGCGATACCCCGTCGAGCGGCAGGATGGCGCGGTATTCCTGTTCGAGAGTCGAATCCACATCGAGCACCACCAGGCCGATGGCGCCGCGCTGGCCGATATCCTCGCCGAGTTCAAAGGGCAGGGTGCCGATGTCAGGTGCGGATTCTGACGTCTCCGCCTGAAGTGCCGTGGCTTTGTTCATGGCTCTACCTCCCAAGATCACAGACCGGGCCACGCCCGTTGAGCTATTGTGCCGCTGTCCGGAGCTATAGGCAAGCCGTGACAATAGCGGGGGGCGTGGGCTATCGTCTCCCATGCGGCATTTGTTGAAACCGGTGCTGATTGTGTGGGCATGCTTGATGCCTCTCGCGGATGCACGGGCTCAGATACCAGTCTCGGTCGAACTGGTTCTCGCCGTCGACAGCTCGATAAGCATCGACGGTTTCGAATTCCATCTTTTGATGACAGGCATAGCTCAGGCCTTTCGAACGCCCGAAGTCATCAAGCTGATTGGACAGCAAAACGGTGTGGCCGTGACGCTCTTCCAATGGAGCTCGGTGGTCGATACGCACTATATGGTCCCTTGGCGCCTGTTGAAGGATCCGGCCTCTGTCTTGTCATTCGCCGTCGAGGTGGAAAACACCGAGCGTAATCCCATCCGCGCCTTCACCGGCATCGGCCGGGCGATCGACTTCGGCGTTCGTCTGATAGCCGACAACGCCTTTGCAGGCCATCAGTTGACGATCGATGTATCGGGCGATGGCTATAACAATATCGGCGTCCCCCTGTCCATCCCACGTCAAGCGGCAGAGACTCTGGGGGTCGTGATTAACGGTTTGCCTATCCTCTCGCATATCGTTAACTATTTCGAAGGCGAACCGATCGGCGCCACACTCGATTTCTACGATTTGGAAACATACTACCGCGAAAAGGTAATTCGCGGGCCGGGAGCCTTCGTCGAGGTCGCCGCCGATTACGACGATTTTGCCCGCGCCTTCCTGCGCAAATTGATCCGCGAACTGGACCCCAAACCCATAAGCTGCACTCCTGAACCCCCGAATCGCCTAGCCCGCCCGGTTAACGAAGCCTTAACGAATAGGTCATTAAGGTCAAAACGTACAATTCGTACCATTCAGGAGCCGGGGCCATGGAGACAATCACTGCATCTGCTGCACGAGCTAAATTCGCTGATATTTTGGGTCGGGTTTCCTATGGAAAAGAACGCATAGCCATTTAGCGCCGCGGCAAACCGGTTGCTCTCCTGGTGCCGGTTACTGATCGTCATTTAACTGCCGACGAACGCCAGGGCCAGGATCGGGCATTAAGCGAGAGTGATAAGCGGTACCGGGCGATTGCCGACATAGCTCCCGTGGGGATCTTCCGTACCGACACCGCTGGAGACGTCACCTTTGTGAATGAAAGATGGTGTCAATTGGGTGGAATGACGCCTGAAGCCGCCATGGGGAAGGGCTGGCTCGAAGCGATTCATCCCGATGACCGTGAAAGAGTCGGCACCGATTGGTATGGTGCCTCTAACGCGATAAGGATGTTTGAAGGCGAATATCGATATGTGAAATCCGACGGCGCAACCACCTGGTGCTTGGTGCAATGTCAGCCGGAATATGACCAGGCCGGGGACATTATCGGATATGTCGGGGCCTTAACCGACATCACCGAGCGTAAGCGGGCCGAAAAAGATCGCCTGCAAAGTACACAGAGGCTTGAGGATATAACCGACGCTGCTTCCGACTGGTTCTGGGAGATGGATGCGGATCTCCGCTTTACCTACATCTCGGACCGTTATGAGGAAGTCGCGAGGATACGCGCAGATCATTTCTACGGCAAACGGATGGATGAGACCTATCCCCGCTCGGTGAAAAAATTCCCACAAAACTGGAAAATCTATCTTGAGGCCGTCGCCGCGCGCCGGGATTTTCGGAATTTTATTCATGACGACATCCGCAAGGACGGCCTGCGCCGGGTGATCAGCAACACTGGCAAGG
>JAYGED010000196.1:0-31483 GCA_046582565.1 Alphaproteobacteria bacterium | reverse complement strand
TCACGCGAACATGCAGCCGACAGTGGTTATCGCCGACCCGGAACTGACCTACGGACTGCCCCCGAGGCTGACCGCTGCCACCGGCATGGATGCCCTCGCCCATTGCTTCGAGGCCTACTGTGCGCCGGGCTATCACCCGATGGCCGACGGTATCGCCCTGGAAGGCATGCGCCTGGTCAAGGACTGGCTGCCGATCGCCGTCGAGGACGGCGGCAACCTGGCGGCGCGGGCCCATATGCTGGTCGCAGCCACCATGGGCGCCACCGCCTTTCAGAAGGGCCTCGGCGCTATCCACGCCCTGTCCCACCCGATCGGCGCCGTGCATGACAAACATCACGGCCTGACCAACGCGGTGGTCATGCCCTATGTGCTCGATTTCAACCGCGTCGCCATAGAACACCGGATGACGGCCCTCGCGCGCTATCTCGACCTGCCCAACCCGTCCTTCGATTCGTTCAAGAAATGGGTGCTCGATCTTCGCAGCCAATTGGACATCGAACATACCCTGGCGGACCTCGGCATCGGCGAGGAGCATGTCGACGAACTCACCCCCATGGCGGCGATCGATCCGTCCTGCGGCGGCAACCCGATCCCCGTCGGCGAGCCGGAGCTGCGCCAGATGTTCCTGGCCGCCATCCGCGGCGAACTGGCCCCGTGAATACCGACACCCCGTGAAAACCGACGCCCATGGAATTCAGCTCACCACGGTGAGCGATGATGCCGTGGCCGGCTATGACGCGGCGGTCGATGCGCTCGCCGGGTTCAAGGCCGATCCGGCGATCCACGCCAAGGCGGCGCTCAAGGCCGATCCGGACTTCGCCATGGCGCATTGCCTGCGCGGCTATTTCTACCTCATGCTCGGCGTGCCCGCTGTCCATGCCAAGGCCAAGGCCTGCCTGGACCGCGCCGAACAGGGCGTCGCCACGCCGCGCGAGCACACGCATTTCCTCGGTCTGCAGGCCTGGTGCGACGGCGATCTGATCGGCGCCGTGGGGCGTTGGGAAAAACTCCTGATCGACCATCCGACCGATCTTCTGGCGCTCAACCTGACCACCAGCTTTTACTTTCACTCAGGCGATGCGCAGAACCTGCGCGACAGCGTATCGCGCGTCCTGCCGGCCTGGTCCGATGACATGGCGGGCTATGGCTATGTGCTCGGCAAATACGCCTTCGGCCTCGAGGAATGCGGCGCCTATGAGCAGGCCGAGAGCCTCGCCAGGCGCGCCGTCGAGATCAATGGCAAGGATATCTGGGCGGTCCATGCGGCGGCCCATGTCATGGAGATGCAGGGCCGCACCGCCGACGGCATCGCCTGGCTCGAGGAGACCGAGGCGGGCTGGAGCGAATGCGCTTTCTTCGTCCACCATGTGTGGTGGCACAAGGCGCTCTATCACCTGACCCGGGACGAGCCAGAGGCGGCTCTCGCCCTCTACGACGACCGGGTGCGCGACGATTTCTCCGAGATCATATACGACATGCACGACGCCGCCTCTCTGCTGTGGCGGCTCGAACTCGCCGGGGTCGATGTGGGAGAGCGTTGGGTCGAATTGGCCGATATAGCCAATGCCCATATTGGTGATCACAACGACGCCTTTACCGACGCCCATTTCACCATGTGCCTGGCCGGCGAAGGCCGCGTGGGCGCGGTGCGCGAGATGGTCGCTTCCATGCGTTCCTATGCCGGCAGCAGACACGGCACCATGGCGACGATCATGCGCGATGTGGGGATCGATGCAAGCCGGGGCCTCGCCGCCTATCACGCCGGCGATTACGCAGCCGCGGTCGACTACCTGCTGCCGGTCCGCTATCAGATTTTCCGTATCGGTGGCAGCCACGCCCAGCGTGACCTGTTTGCCCAGACACTGATCGAGGCCGCCTTGCGCTGTAGTCGCTTCACCCTGGCCCGGGCGCTGACCGCCGAGCGAATCGCCGCCATGCCTGAAAGCGCCCCCGCCGAGCGCTTGCGCGCCCGCGCGTTAAAGGGATTAGTCCACTAGTTAACCGCGCCGCAGAAAACCGCGAAGCGGCCGTTCTTATACCAACAATCCACATGGCGGAAGCCGACCTCGCGCAGCCAAGCGAGCTGGACCTCGAGGGTCGCGGGGCGGTCCTCGGCCATGCGCTTGCGCGCCTGAGCAATATCTTCCTTGCTCGCCCCAAGGGCCTGAATTTCCACCAGCCACATATCGTCATAGCTTTTTTCGAGCACCGCCGTCGGGCCCTGCACCTGTTCGGCGTTAATGAAAATGCCACCGACGCAAAGCGTCTTGTAGATATCGCCATAGAGTTCGTGTTTTTCATCATCCCTGAGGTGATGGATAGCGAGCGCCGAAACCACCACATCGAATTCGCCGGGCATGGCGAGCAGCGTGATATCCGCCTGCATATAGCGGATGCGCGTCTCCGAACCGAGACGCTCGCGGGCAATCGCCAGCATTTCGGGCGAGATATCGACCAATGTGATGCGAGCGTTGGGAAACGCCTCGGCGATCATATGGCTGAGAATTCCAGTGCCCGCCCCAAGGTCGAGCACACGAATATGCGCCTCGGGTGGAAAGGTGAGCAGCTTCATCACCATTCCATAGAAATCATCGAAACAGGGCAGAAGCGTTCGCCGCCCCTCGTCATAATGTTGCGCCGTCTCATCGAAGACGGCTTTCACGCCAGTCATTCACCTTCCTCCAGTGACAAAAGCGAGGCGTTTCCGCCGGCCGCCGTCGTATCTGTTGAGAAACTACGCTCGTTTGCGAAACGATTCAAATAGCGTGGACCGCCGGCCTTGGGACCGGTTCCCGAAAGTCCCTCGCCGCCGAAAGGCTGCACCCCGACCACGGCGCCGATCATATTACGGTTGACGTAGATATTGCCGGCGCGGACCCGCGAAGATATGTAATCGACGACCTCGCCGATGCGGCTGTGGATGCCCAGGGTCAGGCCGTAGCCGGTAGCATTGATAGCCTCTATCACCCCATCCAGCCTGTCGGCGCGATAGCGGATAACATGGAGGATCGGCCCGAAGACCTCGCGCTCCAGCTGGTCGATCCGGTCAATCTCGAAAGCCATGGGCGCCACAAAACTGCCCTCGGCCGTCTCATCCGGCAGAGCGAGTCGTTTAATCTCAGTGCCCAGGCGCGCCATGCGTTTGCCATGCTCTTCGAGCACCGCCCTGGCCTGCTCGTCTATCACCGGGCCGATATCGGTCGCCAGCAACGCCGGATCGCCGATGCGCAATTCATCCATGGCGCCGGAAATCATGGCGATGGTCCGGGGCGCCACATCGGCCTGGATGAACAGCACACGCAAGGCCGAACAGCGCTGACCGGCAGCGCCGAAGGCCGAAGCGAGCACATCCACCACGACCTGTTCGGGCAGGGCGCTCGAATCGACGATCATGGCATTCTGGCCGCCGGTCTCGGCGATCAACGGGATGATCGGTCCGTCTCGCGCGGCCAGACTGCGGTTGATCGCCCAGGCGGTTTCCGTCGAGCCGGTGAAGGCAACGCCGGCGATACGCGGATGATTGACCAGCCGCGCGCCGACAACGGCGCCATCACCGGGCAGAAGCCGCAAGACGTCAACGGGCACCCCGGCGCGATGCAGCAGGCGAACGGCGTAGGCGGCCATCAAAGGAGTCTGCTCGGCGGGCTTGGCGATTACCGCATTGCCGGCCACCAGGGCTGCCGTAACCTGGCCCGTGAAGATCGCCAGGGGGAAATTCCACGGGCTGATGCAGACGAAGACGCCGCGCCCATGGAGCGACAGGCGATTGCTCTCGCCGGTCGGTCCGGAGAGGGTCTGCGCGCCGGAAAAATCGGCGCGCGCGCGGTTCGCGTAGTAGCGGCAGAAATCCACCGCCTCGCGAACCTCTGCAACAGCGTCGGGGATCGTCTTGCCGGCCTCGCGCACGGCAATGGCCAGAGCCTCGGCAACGGTCTCCTCGATCAGATCAGCGGCGCGCTCAAGACAGTCGGCGCGCTCACCCGCCGGGGTCGCGGCCCAGCCAGCTGCGGCGGCGCAAGCCCGATCCAGCGTCCGATCGACCGCCTCCTCGTTCGCCTCGACCACATGACCAACCAGGCGGCGGCGGTCGGCGGGATCATGGATCGGCCGGGGCGAGCCTGTGGCCGCATCGCCCGCCGTCAAAGGCTTTTCCAAGGCTTTACTCATGGCCTGGCTGAGCGGCTCCAGACGGGCCCTGTCGCTGAGATCAATGCCCTGCGAATTGACCCGGCTCGCGCCATAGAGCGCCGACGGCAAGGGAATACGCGGATGGGGTTTGTCATCAATTTCGCCGAGGCGGGCCACCGGATCGGCAGCGATATCCTCGACCGGCAGGTCCTCGTCGGTGATGCGGTTGACGAAGGAGCTGTTGGCGCCGTTCTCGAGCAGCCGGCGCACCAGATAGGGCAGCAGGGATTCATGGCTGCCGACCGGCGCGTAGACCCGACAGGACAGGCCCCGGCCGACGATCTCGCCGTAGAGTGCTTCGCCCATGCCATGCAGGCGTTGAAATTCGAAATCCCGCCGCTCGCCAGCCAGTTCGAGCACCACCGCCAGGGTCTGGGCGTTATGGGTGGCAAATTGCGCATAGAAGGCGTCGCCGCCGTCGAGCAGGCGGCGCGCACAGGCGATATAGGAAACATCGCTCGCCAGCTTGCGGGTAAACACCGGATAGCCATCGAGGCCCTGTTCCTGGGCCAGCTTGATTTCGCTGTCCCAATAGGCGCCCTTGACCAGACGCACCGGAATACGCCGCCCGCCCTGCTTGACCAGGACAGCCAGCCAGTCGATCACCATGGGGGCGCGCTTGAGATAGGCCTGCACCACCATGCCAAAGCCGTCCCAGCCATCGAGGGCGGGATCGCGATAGACCGCCTCGAATATATCGAGGGATGGATCCAGCCGGTCGGCCTCCTCGGCATCGACGGTGAGGCCGATGCCATGGGCCTTGGCGCGCTGTGCAAGATCGAGCAGGCGGCCGGCCAGCGCATCCACCATGGACCGCCCCTGGCCAAATTCATAACGCGGATGGAGGGCCGAGAGCTTCACCGATATGCTCGGCCTGGTCATCATACCGTCGCCCTCCGCAGCCGCGCCGATAGCCTCGATAGCGGTGCGGTAGGCTTCGAAATAATCGTCGGCATCGGCGGCACAGCGCGCCGCCTCGCCGAGCATGTCGAAGGAATGGCGATAACCCTCGGCTTCGGCCGGCCGGGCTCGGGCCAGGGCTTCTTCGATGGTGCGGCCCATGACAAACTGCCGCCCCAGGATGCGCATGGCCTGGATCATGGCGCGGCGGATCACCGGCTCACCGGATTGTGCAAACAGCTTGCCGACGACCGATGCCGCCCCGCCCCGGAGACCAGAATTGACCAGCCCCGGATCGAGGCGCACCACCCGCCCGGTCAGCATCAGGCCCCAGGTGGAAGCGTTGACGAATAGAGACTCGCTATGGCCGAGATGTTTTTCCCAGTCGGCGTCGCCCAGCTTGTCGCGAATCAGCCGATCCGCCGTCTCGCTATCGGGAATTCGGAGCAGCGCCTCGGCGAGGCACATGAGGACCACGCCTTCCTGGCTGGAGAGTTCATATTCCTGGAGAAAGGCGTCGATCCCACCGGCGCCCTGGCGGCCTTCGCGCACCGCGGCCACCAATTTTTGCGCGCGGCTTGCAATACGCTTATCTGCTTCGAGACCGAGCCTGGCCTGGCTGAGAAGCGCCGCGACACAGTCATCCTCATCGGCGCGATAGGCCTGGGCGATGGCTGTCCGCATACTGTCCCACGGCGGCAGCGGCGGCTCGAAGATCATCAGCCGGGGCGCTCGAAAACAACAATCAGGCAGCCCGTGTCGGTCCAGGAATTATGCTTCGTGCCGGGCTCGAAACTGACAAAATCCATGGTTTGAAACACGCGGCCGTCGCTATCGGTCAGGGTGCCTTCAAGGATCAGGAAATCCTCATAGCCGACGTGGGTGTGGGGGATCGTCACCGCGCCCGGCTGCATGCGCATCATATAGCTGCCGTTGCCGACCCGCTCATAGCGCAGCGGCAGCCAAGAAATTTCATGCTGTATGGGGCCCTCCATATCATAAGGCCGGAATGGCGTATCCAGGATAGGGGTAACCTCGCGAGGTGTCTGTTTTTCAGCCATGGTCGAACCTGTAAGAATTGGATACTCTGATAAATCTTGTGCGAATTGTCGCGCCTTCAGGAACCCGAGAGCAAGCATAAATCCGTCGCCATGAACAGCATTATGACCGACACCACCATCGAGTCACTTCTGAGGCGTATCGCCGAGGGGCTTGAGCGAATAACGCCGCCGCCGCCCGATAAGGACGATCTCGGCGAGGCCAACGCCTTCGTCTGGCGCGCCGAGAGCACTCGCCTGGAACCGGTGCAGACGGTCAACGCCATCGACTTGAACCTGCTCAAGGGCATCGATCGGGTGCGCGACATTCTACTCGAGAACAGCCGGCGCTTCGCCGACGGTCTGCCGGCCAACAATGCGCTGCTGTGGGGCGCGCGCGGTATGGGCAAAAGCTCTCTGGTCAAGGCGGTCCACGCCGAGCTAGCGGCGGACTACGCGGCGCTCACCCTGGTTGAAATTCACCGCGAGGACACGCCGACCCTGCCGCCCCTGTTGACGCGGCTGGCCGCCCTGCCCCAGCGCTTTATCATCTTTTGCGACGATCTGTCGTTTGACGACCATGACACCAGCTACAAATCCCTCAAGGCGGTGCTCGAAGGCGGGCTCGAAGGGCGCCCGGACAATGTACTGTTCTACGCCACCTCGAACCGCCGCCATCTGATGCCGCGCGATATGATCGAGAACGAACGCTCAACCGCCATCAATCCCGCCGAGGCGGTCGATGAAAAGGTCTCCCTGTCCGATCGCTTCGGTCTGTGGCTCGGGTTCCACGGCTGCAATCAGGATATCTATCTCGACATCATCGCGGGCTATGCCGAGCATTATGGGCTGCAATGCGATGCCGACGAGATGCGCGCCCAGGCTATTGAATGGTCAATCACCAGGGGGGCGCGGTCCGGCCGGGTCGCCTGGCAGTTCGTCCAGGATTTAGCCGGCAACCTTGGAGTTAAGCTATGAGCAACGAACGCCACAGCCGGCCCCTGCCGACCTTCGCCGCGCCCGAGACCTTCTTCGCCACTTCCAATAGAAGTACGGACGCCGCCATCTCCCTGGCCGGGGTGCCTTTCGATATCGCCACCACCAACCGCGCCGGCGCGCGCGACGGGCCCGCCGCCATTCGCCGCGCCAGCCGCATGTGCGGCGGCGCCTATCCGGACAATTGGGCCGATATGTATGATCTGGATTTTGCCGATGTGGGCAATTTCGGCCTCCTCATGGGCGAGCTGCATGAATCCCTCAAGATGATCGAGGAGCAGGCCGCCGAGCATGAGCATCTCATCGCCTTCGGCGGCGATCATCTGATTACCTTGCCCCTGCTGCGCGCCGCCTCTAAAAAACACGGCCCCCTGGGCATGGTCCATTTCGACGCCCATGTGGACACCTGGGAAGAAAACTATCTCGCCCCGGTGACCCACGGCACCAACTTCCGCATCGCCATCAACGAAGGGCTGATTGACCCCAAGCGTATGGTGCAAATCGGCATCCGCTGCCGGGTGGAGCGCGAAGTCTGGGACTGGACCCTGGACCAAGGGGTCACCATCATCACCGCCGAAGACGTCCATATGTCGACGCCCGAAAAAGTCGCTGAGCGCATCAAGGAAGTGGTCGGTACCGGCGATGGCGGCGGCAAGACCTACATGACCTTCGATATCGACGGGCTCGATCCGTCCTGCGCGCCGGGCACGGGCACGCCGGAGACCGGCGGGCTGTTCGCCTGGCAGGCGCGCGCCATCATCACCCGCCTGCACGGCGTCAATTTCATCGGCATGGATGTGGTCGAGGTCGCCCCGGCCTATGACGTGGGCGAAATCACGGCGCTAAACGGCGCCTCCATGGCGGCCTTCTACATGAGCCTGCTGGCGGCCAGGAAGTGAAGTTAAAGGAGCCGTCAGCCGTCAGCCAGAAAGGATCGCTTAAGCTGATAGCTGATAGCTGATAGCTGATAGCTCACTTCTTCGCTAAATGCTTTAGCGGATTTACCGAACCCACCCCGCGGCGGAGCTCGAAGTGGATTTGCGGCTCGGTCACGCTACCGCTAGTGCCGACCCGGCCGATAATATCGCCACGTTTGACCATGTCACCGCGCGCAACAAGCACCACCTCGTTATGGGCGTAGGCGGTGACCCAGCCTTCGGCGTGGCGCAGCAGGATCAGGTTGCCATAGCCGCGAAGTTCATTGCCGATATAGGCGACGACGCCGTTTTCCGCCGCCACCACCCCGGTGCCGCGCGGCGCCGCGATGTTGATGCCGTCATTGCGCCGCCCGTCGCTCAAGGGGCCAAACTTGGTGATGATTTTGCCTCTGACCGGCCATAGGAAGGATTGGCTCGAACGCGGCGGCGGCGGCGCAACCGGCTGGGCGGATGAGGCCGGCAACAGAGCCGACGGGGTCAGAATCGCCGGCTTCGACGGTGGTGGCGGTGGCGGTAGGGAAACCGCGCTGGGAGAGATAGCCGCCATCAAGCCCTGGAACAGGGATGCGGGCTGCAAACGCAGCCGCTGGCCGATGCGCAGGGTATAGGGCGGCTCCAGATCATTGGCGTTGATCAGCGAAGATATGGGAAGCCCGTAGCGCTGGGCGATGGCGTATAGAGAATCGCCCGTCGCGACAATCACCTCGTTACCCGACGGAATAGCGAGGGATTCTTCATCCGCTTTAGCCTCGCTCTCCACCGGCGCAATGTTCGGGATGATCACCGTGGGCATTCCGTACACCACCTCCGCCGGCGGCTGTTTGCAACCAGCGGCCAGCAGAACCAGGGCCGCGAGCATCGGATATTTGAGATTGGCCATACCTATCCCGCCAGCCCGCCGATACGCTGATCCGACACCAAGGGCACGAAGCGAACGGCGAACATGCTCTCGCGCTCGAATCCATCCTCGGTTCGGTTGATACAGACCAGCTCCTGATCGTCGGCGGTAGCCCCTATGGGGATGACCATACGGCCGCCGATGGTGAGCTGTTCGACCAGGCTCATGGGAAGCTCGGGCGCCGCCGCGGTGACTATGATGCGGTCGAACGGCGCCTGCTCGGGCCACCCCCGATAGCCATCGCCGAGCCAGGTCACCACATTGGGAATCTGTAGAGACTTAAAACGCGCATCGGCCTCGCGCATCAAATCGCGATCCCTCTCCATGGTGTAAATCCGCCGGCACAGGGGTGCTAGGACCGCCGTTTGATAGCCCGAGCCGGTGCCGATTTCGAGCAGTTTCATATGCTCGCCGACATCGAGTTTCACGGTCATGGCGGCGACCACCAAGGGCTGGCTGATGGTCTGGCCATGGCCGATGGGCAGGGCGACATTGTCGTAAGCCTTGTCGGCCAGGTCAGGCGGCAAAAACATTTCTCGCGGCACCCGTTCGATGATGCCGAGCACGCGGGTGTCGGTAATACCTTCCCGGCGCAGGGTCATGATCAGACGAATTTTGTCGGCCTCGAAATTCATTTCAGGGCATCGGCAAGCTTGGCCAATGTCGCACCGTCGGTCAGATCCAGGCACAGCGGCGTGACCGAAATGGCGCCCCGCTCCACTGCCTCCGCATCGGTGCCGTGGGTTTTCTGCTCCGTATTGCGCATCTCGCCGATCCAGTAGTAGGGCCGGCCACGTGGGTCGAGCCTCTCGATCAGGGCATCGCCGTTTTTGTATTTCCCCTGGCAACAGGCTTCGACACCGGACACATCGTCAGGCTCAACATCGGGAAAATTGAGGTTGAGCAGCACATTCTCGGGCCAGCCAATGGCGACCAGCCGGCGGATCAGGCCGCAAGCATGGGCCTCGACCGTCTGCCAGCGGATGCGATCGCCGTCTTCATAATGCTGGCTCAGGGAGATCGACGGCACCCCCAGGATGGTCGCCTCCATGGCCGCGGCGATGGTGCCGGAATAGGTCACGTCGTCGGCCAGGTTGCTGCCCCGGTTGACCCCGGACAGCACCAGGTCCGGGCGCTTACCCGGGATCAGATTGTTGAGCGCCAGCAAAACACAATCCGTCGGCGTGCCGTCGATGGCCATATGACGGTCATCGATATGGCGCACCCGAAGCGGCCGGTGCAGGGTCAGGGAATGGCCCGCGCCGCTCTGCTCGGCCTCCGGGGCGGCGACCCAGACATCGTCGCTCAAACTCTGAGCGATGCGTTCGAGAACCGCGAAGCCGGGCGCGTTGATACCGTCGTCGTTGCTGATCAGGATGCGCATCAGGCGACCTCGATGCGCGATATACCGCCCATATAGGGATGCAGGACCTCGGGGATGTCCACCGAGCCGTCGGCCTGCTGATAGTTCTCCAGCAAGGCGACCAGGCAGCGCCCCACCGCCAGGCCCGAACCATTCAAAGTATGAACGAATTCCGTGCCTTTTTGCCCCTCGCGGCGGAAGCGGGCCTTCATGCGGCGGGCCTGGAAATCGCCGCAGTTTGAACAACTTGAAATCTCCCGGTAGGAATCCTGGCCCGGCAGCCAGACCTCGATGTCATAGGTGCGCTTGGCCGAGAAACCCATGTCGCCGCCGCACAGCAGGACAACCCGATAAGCCAGGCCGAGCCGTTGCAGCACGGATTCGGCGCAGCCCAGCATGCGGTCGAGTTCGTCCGCCGACTCCTCGGGGCGGGTGATGCTGACCAGCTCGACCTTGGTGAACTGATGCAAGCGGATCATGCCGCGGGTGTCCTTGCCCGCCGAGCCCGCCTCGGAGCGAAAGCAGGGGGTATAGGCGGTGACCCGGAGCGGCAGCCCGTCCTCGTCCATGATGCGATCGGCGGCGAGATTGGCCAGCACCATCTCCGAGGTCGGTATCAGCCAGTAATCGTCGGTGGTGCGGAACAGATCATCGGCGAATTTCGGCAGGTTTCCCGACCCATAAGCGGCCTGCTCGCGCACCAGCAGGGGCGGGCTGACCTCGGTGTAGCCGAACTCCTCCGTATGCATATCGAGCATGAACTGGGCCAGCGCCCGCTCGAGCCGGGCCAGGGCGCCGGTGAGCACCACGAAACGCGCCCCCGACATACGCGCCGCGGTCTCAAAATCCATCAGGCCCAGGCCCTCGCCGATATCGAAATGCTCTTTCGGCGCAAAATCAAACGACGGCAACTCGCCCCAGCGCTTGACCTCCTTATTGTCGGCCTCGTCGGTGCCGGCGGGAACCTCCTCTTCGGGCAGGTTGGGCGCGCCGCTCAACAGGGTATGGAGCGCCTCGCCGGTCTCGCGGTCGGCCTCCTCGGCGGCGCGGATATCGTCCTTCAGGGTGGCGACCTCGGCGATCAGCTCTTGCGCATCCTCGCCGCGACCCTTGGCCTGACCAATGGCGCGCGAAGCATCGTTGCGCCGGCTTTGTAGCTCTTGCAGTTGAGTCTGCAAGCCCCGGCGGCGGTTGTCGATCTCGACAATCTCGTCGGCCAGGGACGCCAGGCCACGCTTGGCGCGCAACCTGTCGAAGGCGAGCGGATCGTCGCGGATAATTTTCAGATCGAACATAGGACTCTCGGGACGGTAAACTGGGCTGGCTCTATATACGACGACGCCACGGTATCGTCCATTGCGCCGTCCATTGCGCCGTCCATCGCGCCGTCCATCGCCCTGGCCGATCAGCGGTCGAGATTGAAATCGGTCTCCTCGACCGTCTCCTCGCCGCCGGAGTCTACATCGGGGCCGCTGTCCGGCGTGTCGTCAGGATCGTCACCTTCCGGCCCACCGTCCGCACCGTCCGCAGCCTGGGCCTTGGCGCGCTTGCGTTCTATATAGCGCACCGACAGGATCGAGATTTCGTAGAGCAGGATGATCGGCACCGCCAGGCTGATCTGGCTGAGCGGATCAGGCGGGGTCAGGATGGCGGCGGCGACGAAGGCCATCACGATGGAATATTTCCGTTTGTCGGCGAGGCCATCCGCCGTCACCATGCCGGCGCGCGCCAGCAGGGTCAGCACCAAGGGCAATTCGAAGCTGAGTCCGAAGGCGAAGATCAGCTTCATCACCAGGGAGAGATATTCGTTGACCTTGGCCTCGAGTTGGATCGGCAGGACACCAGCGCCGCCGACGGTCTCGAAACTCAGGAAAAACTGCCAGGCGACCGGCATGAGTATGTAATAGACCAGCGAGCCGCCGAGGAAAAACAGGACCGGCGTCATCACGAGAAACGGCAGGAACGCCTGTTTCTCGTTCTTATAAAGCCCGGGGGCAATGAACTTCCACATCTCGTTGGCCATGAAGGGAAACGAGAAGAACAGCGCCGCGAAGAAGGCCACCTTGACCTGGGTGAAGAACACCTCGGTCATGTCCGTGAAGATCATCCTGGCGCCTTCCCGGCTGGCTAGCTGCTCGGCCAGGGGGGCGGCGAGGAAATCGAAGATATCGCCCGCGAAATAAAAGCAGATGAAGAAAGCGACGAGCAACGCCGCCACGGACCGGATCAAGCGGTTGCGCAGCTCGATAAGATGCTCGAGCAGCGGCGCCTTGCTGTCTTCGATTTCGGCTTCTACTTGGGTTTCGCTGGCCACGGGCTATCCGCTGGCTTGCGATTTCGTCGGACTACCGGTCTCGGATGCCTCGGCCTTGGGCTTGGCCTGCTTGGGCTTGGCCTTGGCCTGCTTGGGCTTGGCCTTCGCCTGCTCGGGCTTGGCCTGCTTGGGCTCGGGCTTGGCCTGCTCGTCATCATCCTTGGCGAGAGATTCGATATCCGCTTTCATCTCTCCGGTCGGGTCGATCGAATTGCCGATATCCTTCACCGGATTGAAACTGCTCGCGCTCTCGACGCTCTTCTTGACGTCGTCCAGTTCGGACTCGCGCACCATATCGTCAAAATTCCGCTGGAACTCACGCGCCATACGCCGCGCCTTACCGGCCCATTTCCCGGCGTAGCGCAGGATTCGGGGTAGGTCCTTGGGGCCTATGATGATGAGGGCGATGACGGCAACAACCGCCATCTCGGGCCATCCGATATCAAACATGTTCGCCTATACGTATGCGACGCGTGACGCTCTCAGGCGTCAGCCTTCTGCCGCCTCGTCTTTCTTGACGGTGTTATCGCTTGTGTCAGCGGACGCAACGCTGTCGTCAATCTTCTTGGCCTCGGCATCGGGGTCTTCTTTCATGCCCGATTTGAAGGCTTTAATACCTTTTGCCATATCACCCATCAACATGGGGATCTTGCCGCGTCCGAAAAGAAGCAGGGCGATCGCAAGTACGATCAACCAATGCCAAATACTAAACGCTCCCATTCAACTATCTCCTAGGCTCATCAATCATGCCGGTCGGCAAGGCGGCGCATCATATGAGAAAGCGCGTGGCATAGCAACGCCAGCCCGGCTATTCGTCTGATGTGGGGTCGGCGCAGGGAAATACAAAGCTTTGCAGCTTGTCCAGGGCCAGGGAAACCTTGTCGCCCTCGGCCGGAGCGTCCATGCCCCGCACACGGGCGCGCAATTCACTGCCGTCATCGTCCATGGCGAGGGTGACGATCGAAGAATGACCCAGCAGGCGCACGGCAGCGACCGTGGCCGGCCTGCCGCCCTCACTTGAGAGGCTCAACGCTTCGGGCCGGATCAGCACATCGACCCGCACCCCCTCGGCGGCCCCGTTGGCGTCCAGGCAACCGAAAATGCTTGGCACCTTGCCGCCCTCGACGGTGCCGTGCATGGCGTTGACGTCGCTCAGGAACTTGGCGATGAAGGCGTTGGCGGGCGCGTTGTAGAGCTCGGACGGCGTGCCTTGTTGCAAGATGCGCCCGCCCCGCATGACCGCGATATGATCGGCCATATACATGGCTTCCTCGGGATCGTGGGTCACGATCATGGTCGAGATGCCCGCCATGCGCAGGACCCGCAGAGTCTCGTCGCGCACCTGATTGCGCAAATGAATGTCGAGCCCGGTATAGGGTTCATCGAGCAACAATAGACGGGGCCGGGGCGCCAGGGCGCGGGCCAGGGCGACGCGCTGTTGTTCGCCGCCGGACAGGGTGTGAGGGTAGCGTTCCGCCAAATCCGCGAGGCCGACAAGATCGAGCATCTGCTTCGGCGTGCCAAGCCGCTCAACCGAGGGCCGGCCCTTCAATCCGAATGCGACGTTTTCGGTCACTGTGAGATGGGGAAACAGGGCGTAGTCCTGGAACACCAGGCCGACGCCACGCTCCTCGGGCGGTGTCGAGGCGCCGGGCCGTGCGACCTCGGACTCGCCGATAAACACGCGGCCCTGCTGCACCGGCTCCAGCCCCGCCGCGACCCGTAACACGGTCGTCTTACCGCAGCCCGACGGACCCAGCAGACAAACCAGCTTGCCCTCACCGACCGTAAGATCGATCGAATCGATGGCGAGTTCGCCGTCATAAGCGTGACATACGCCTTGTAGGGTGAGTGCATCCATTATCCGACAGACTTATCAGACCAATGACCCGGCCGCGACCGGGCGATGGCGAGGGTGAGAATAATGACCGGCAGAATACCGACAGCGACTATGGATAGCGCGGCGGGTGCTGATTCCGCAAGCTGTTCGTCCTCGGCCAGTTCGAAGGCGCGCACCGCCAGGGTGTTGAAATTGAATGGCCGCATGATCAGGGTCGCGGGCAGTTCCTTCATGACATCGACGAAGACCAGCAGGGCGGCGGTCAGCAAACTGCCCGATATAATCGGTATATGGACCCTGGCCAGGGTGGCGCCCGGCCCTAGACCGAGAGTGCGGGCCGAGCCGTCCATGGTCGGCGTGACCTTGCCCAGGCTGGCCTCGACCGTATTGAGGGAGATCGCCAGGAAGCGCACCAGATAGCCGAAGATCAAGGCCGCCAGGGTGCCGCTTAAGATCAGGCCGGTGGACAGGCCGAAGTATTCGCGCATCAGCGAATCCAGCTGATTGTCGAACCAGGCGAAGGGCATCAGCACGCCGACTGCGATAACCGCGCCGGGGATGGCGTAGCCCATGGAGGATACCCGCGTCGCCCCCGCCAACAGCGGCCCGGGCCTGAGCCTGTGGCCATAAGCCAGCAGCAGCGCCACCACCACGGCGATGACCGCCGTCGCCGAAGCGAGCATGACGCTGTTCGCCGCAAGGACCAGGAAATCAGCGTCGACCACGGTGGAAGCGGTTTCCAGAGTCCAGGCGACGAGCTGCCCGCCGGGCAGCAGAAATCCCAGGAAGATCGGCGTAAAGCAGGCGAGAAATCCCCATGCCGCTGTCGATCCGCTAAGCTTGAAACGCGGCAGGGCGCGGTAGCGGCGCGAGGTGTGATGAAACTTGCGCCCGCCCCGGGAGGATCGCTCAAACAGGATGAGCGCCAGCACGAAAAGCATGAGGGCCGCTGACAACTGGGCCGCGGCGATCGGCTCGCCGAGCCCGAACCAGGTACGGAAAATGCCGGTGGTGAAGGTCGATACCGCCAAATACTGCACCGCGCCGAAATCGCCGAGGGTCTCCATCAAAGCCAAGGCCAGGCCGCCGGCAATCGCTGGGCGGGCAAGCGGCAGGGCGACTTCGACAAAGCTGCGCCAGGGACCGCGCCCCAAGGTGCGGCTGACTTCGATGACACAGACCGACTGTTCGAGAAAGGCGGCGCGGGCCAGCAGATAGACATAGGGGTAGAGCACCATGGTCATGACCAGGATGGCGCCCCCCAACGAGCGGATGTCGGGGAACCAATAATCGCCGCGGCCCCAGGCGAAGGCGTCGCGCAATGCCGATTGAACCGGCCCCGCGAATTCGAACAGGCCGCCATAGGTGAAGGCGATAGCGTAGGTCGGCACCGCAAGCGGCAGCAGCAAGGTCCATTCGAACAGGGCGCGGCCGGGAAACTGACACATGGTGACCAGCCAGGCGGTGGCGACGCCGATGATCAAGGTGCCCAGCCCGACCCCGATCATCAACAGCAATGTATTGGCCACATAGCCGGGCAGCACCGTATCGGCGAGATGGCGCCAGACATCGCCGGCGGGCACAAGCAGACTGGCCATGACGACGATGACCGGCGTCGCGACCAGCCCGGCGACGACGAGCGCCGCAATCGTCCAGCCGTCGGGCCGCCAGAACGGCAGACCGGACAGGAAGCCGTTCGGCTTCGCTTCAGGCGCGGAAAGTGACAATAGTTAAGTAATCCCTTGTGGTTGCCGTATTTTCAAAATAGCGGCGAACCACAATATATGACAAAAACGATTAACAATTGCAAATGATTCGCAACTAGACCTTAGTCGTCCGAATCAGAATCATCAGCCTCCTCAGGCTCACTAGCCACCGGCAGCTCCAGGCCCAACCCCAGGGAAAGGGGCGCGTCGTCAAGCAGGCCGGCGGCGCGCAGGTCGGAGACGCCGGGAAGATCGTCGAGGGATTCGAGGCCGAAATGGTCGAGAAAATCCGTCGTGGTGACCCATGTGGCCGGCCGTCCCGGTGTTCGGCGCCGGCCACGCGGCTTGATCCAACCCGCTTCCAGCAGGATGTCCAGGGTGCCCCGGCTGGTGGTGACGCCCCGGATTTCCTCGATTTCGGCGCGGGTGACCGGCTGATGATAGGCGATGATCGACAAGGTTTCGATGGCGGCGCGCGACAGCTTGCGGCTCACATCCACATCGCGCCGCAGCAAATAGGATAAATCCTCGGCCGTTCGCAGGGTCCAGCGATTGCCGACGCAAACCAGATTGACCCCGCGGCCGGCGTAGGCCGCCTCGAGCTCGCCGAGCAGTGCCGCAACGTCCACGTCATCCGGCATAAGCTCGGCCAGGCTGCTCTCGGCGAGCGGTTGAGACGCGGCAAACAGCAGGGCTTCGAGAATGCGCAGGTTTTGCCTATCTTGGTTCATGGAGGCCTGGTTTATGGAGTCCGGGCTCATGATTTGTCCGCGACGCGCAGGAACAAGGGCGCAAAGGGTTTCGCCTGACGCAACTGCAGGCGTCCCTGGCGCGCCAATTCGAGACAGGCCGCGAAGGTGGCCGCTATCGACGCCCGGCCGATCAGATCATTGGCCAGGCCCGGCGGCAGGAAGCTCGACAGCCGCGTCCAGTCGACCAGCTTACCCAGCCTGCCGGTCAGTCTGTGCAGCGCCTGATCCATGGATTCGATGCGCGACGGCTCCACATTGAGCCGCCCGGCGCGGGTGCGGATTTTATAGCCGGCATAGCCGCGCAGCAGATCATACAGGGTCGCCTCGAACACCGGATTGCGAACCGTGCGCAGGCCTTCGGGCGCGCCCCGGGCAAAGACATCCCGTCCCAACTGGGGAAGCGCGAAAATTTTTGCCCCGGCCCCCCGCATGGCTTCGAGACGGCGCAGCTGGAAAGACAGGGCGGCGGCAAGCTCCTCACCGCTCGGCTCCTCGTCGCCGGGCGGCTCGGGCAGCAGCAATCGCGACTTGAGATAGGCCAGCCAGGCCGCCATCACCAGATGATCGGCGGCGATGTCGAGGTCGAGGTCGTGAGCGCTTTCGATATAGCTGACATATTGTTCGGCGAGCTGCAGGATCGAGATGCGCGCGAGGTCGACCTTCTGCTGGCGCGCCAGGGTCAGCAGCACATCGAGCGGCCCTTCATAGCCGTCGAGGTCGACCACCAGTCGGCGCTCGTCACCGTCCCACTGGGCTTCGTCTTTTTCGTCACTCTCAAACGTCATAGTTTTTTGCTCAACCATGGCCAGTCACCGTCGCGATGAATTCGAAAGCGAATCCGATAGGCGGTCCCATTATGGACGCTAAGGGGCTGAAGGCAAAACCGAGAAGCGATGCCACCGTCGGAACAATAAACAACAGACCGACCAGAAACAGCATGCCAAAGCGTTCCAGCTTGGCAAAACGAACCGCCAGGGGCATCGGCAGCAGGCCGGTCAGCACGCGGCCGCCGTCGAGCGGCAGCATGGGCAGCATATTAAAAACCGCCAGCACCACATTGATGATCATCATATTGACCAGATTATCATCGACCCAGCCGGCGGCGGGCGGCGGCAGAGTCACCACCAGATGAAGCAGCAGACCGGCGATGATGGCCAGGGCGATGTTCATGGCCGGTCCAGCCAGGGCGACCCAGATCATGTCGCGTTTAGGCGCTCCCAGCCGCGAGAAATTGACCGGCACCGGCTTGGCGTAGCCGAAGATGAAGGGCGCCTGCATCAACAACAGCAGGCCGGGTAGAATGAGGGTGCCGAAGCGGTCGATATGGCGAATCGGATTGAGGGTGATCCGCCCGAGCCGGCGCGCCGTGTCATCGCCCAGCCGGTCGGCGACCCAGCCATGGGCCGCTTCGTGAAAGGTGATGGCGACGACCAGCGGGATCAGCCAAACGGAGATGGTGTAGAGAATGTCGGTCACAGAGCTATCCTAGCAGTTTGTCGAGGCGTGCCGCGAGCGCCGCGCGGTCGATCGGTTCCGGGATGGTGCGCAGCGCTTCGGCGGTGGCGACTCGACGATGTGCGGCCGCGCTCAAGGGTCCGACCGCTTCGGCTACCGCCGTCATCTCATCGAGCTTACCGTTGCAATGCTCCACCAGATCGCAGCCCGCATCGAGCGCCGCCGCCGCGCGCGTCGCCAGAGAACCGCCCAGGGCTTCCATGGAAAGATCATCGGTAAACAACACGCCGTCGAAACCCATGTCGCCCCGGATGATGCCTTCGATCAGGGGTTTGGACACGGTCGCCGGGGCCTCGTCGATGGCGCTATAGACCATATGGGCGGTCATCGCCCAGGGCCTGCCGCTGAGCGCGGCAAACGGCGCGAAATCGGTCTCGCGGAGCGTTACCAGGGATACCTCTGTTCGCGGCAGGCGATGATGGCTGTCTACACTCGTCCGGCCGTGGCCGGGGATGTGTTTGATGACCGGCAGAATGCCGCCCGCCATCAGGCCATCGCAGACCGCGCCGCCCAACGAGGCGGTCGTCTTGGGATCCACACCGAAAGCCCTATCGCCGATAACATCATGGGCGCCGGCGACGGGGATATCGAGCACCGGCGCGCAATTGATGGTGACGCCGAGATCATAGAGTTCGTCGGCGATCATACGGGCGTTGAGGCGGGCCGCCTCGCAGGCTGCCGCTGGATCACTGGCGGCCAGCGCGCCGATCCGCGCCGCCGCCGGCGGCAAGCGCCAATGGGGCGGTTTCAGCCGCGCCACGCGGCCGCCTTCCTGGTCGATCAGCACCGGCGCATCAGCCCGTCCCACAGACTCGCGCAATGCCGCGATCAGGGCGCGGGTCTGGGCCGGCTCTTCGCAATTGCGCTGAAACAGGATGAAGCCGAGCGGCTGGGCGGCGGCGAAGAAACGCCTCTCCGCGTCCGTCAACTCGGGGCCGGCGCAGCCGAAGATAACGGCCTTGATTAAAGAGGATTCTGAACTCGACAAGGAACCGGAATGTCCTGTGGCGGAAGGCGTTTCACTACGGCCGCCAACCTACCCTCAGGCCGTAATGCGCGCCAGTGAATTAGTGAACAAAAATTACTCTGCCGGAGCCGATGCGGTCTCCGCAGTCGGCAACTGTTTTGGGAGAAATGCGACGGCAGTCAGGATTATCAGGGACGCGCCTGAGAGAATGAGGAACAGAGTATCGAAGCCCCAAGTGTCATAGACAAAGGCGATAAGCGGCAAAGCCGCCGCCAAAACAGTAAAGGAGACGACATAGCGAACGCCGTATATGCGGGCTCGAAATTCGCCGCTGGCCATCTTGCCTATCATGTAGTCGTTGATGGGAATTTGGCCGAAGGCGCCGAGCATGAAACCCAGCGCGACAGCCAGCGCCAAGCCGTCGGTCATCCCCGGCATGAGCGAAAAGAAGATCAATTGTATAGTCGCAATAACCATGAACACGGTACGCGGACCATGGCGATCAAGCATGCTGCCGACAATAAGCTGGGCCATGGAAGCCACCGCGAATACAACGAACGCCAGCAATCCGACCACGGTCGCTGTATCGCCCTGGCCGGCAATTGAAACACCGTCGATCCAAGCGATCAGTTGTTCGGCGAGGCCCTGCAATCGTTCATCAAAGATTTTCGGCAGGGCGAATGTGGTCGATTGAAAGATGATGGAAGAAACGGCGGTGGTCAGGAATACGATCGCCGAGACGCGCATCAACAGCGCCCGGTACGAGGGGGACTCATTCGTAGTACCCCCCGATGGAGCCGCTTGTGGCGCTGTTTCATCCGCCCGCTTCATTGCCCGGCACAGCGCCATGTAGGCCAGCCCCATGAAGATGGAGACAAAGCCCGGCAGCATGAACGCCATACGCCAGCCGCCATTGTCGATGAAATAGCCGGTGATCAGCGCCGCGCAGGCAACCCCGAGATTGCCCCAAACCCCATTCGCGGCAATCCGCATGCCCGTATTGCGCCACTTCATGGTGACGATGGCGAGGCCGACCGGATGGTAAATTGCCGCGAACATCCCGATGACGAATAAACCGGCGCCCATTTGCACAGGCGTTTGGGCAAAGCTCGTGATGATCGAGGTCACGCCGATGCCGATGAAAAACACCACCATCATGTTATCCCGGCTCCACTTGTCGGCCAGCCATCCCGCAGGAAAAGCGAACACGCCGAAGGCAAAAAATCCCGGCGTGGCGTAAACCAGAAGCTCGGCATAACCGACTCCCCATTCGCGGTACAACACCAAAGCCGCGACGGTGGCGAAGATCAGTGTGAACATATGGTCAAGGAAATGACCGATGTTCAGCAAGAGAAAATGTAGCTTGTCTTTGTCCACCATTACCGGGAACCCTCGCCGTCCGGGCGCCATTCCGCTCTATGGAAAACCCGGCGCGCAATACCATTGACCGCTAACCTACACTTGGCAGAATTACGATGTCATGCCATTGTTCGTCTAATTTCTGCCAAACCCTCAACCCCGGCCATAATCAGCATGACCGTTAAATCAGAACGCAGCACGGATCCTCGGGCGTTCCAGGAACTTCCCCAAGCGATTGGGGCCATGTCGAAGAGTTTTGCCGACGGATTCATTATTCCGCTGCATGAGCACGGGCGGGATCAGTTGCTCTATGCCGCCAGCGGAATCATGCGGTTGCGGACCGAGCGGGTGGCGTGGATCGTGCCGCCGGAAGGCGCCGTTTACATTCCGGCCAGAACACCGCATTCAGTCAGCATGCACGGCAATGTCGATATGCGCACCCTGTATATCGACGCCACGGCGCTCAGGGCGCGTCCAGATGCATTGTGTGTTGTCGAGGTTTCCAATTTACTGCGCGAACTGATCCTGGCGCTCAGTGAGGAGCCGGTTGTCTATGGTAGCCGCGGCGCCCTGATTGCCGACATCATAAAATTGGAAATTGGCCGCGCGCGTGAGCTTACTCTTCATGTTCCGTTGCCGAGGGATTTGCGGCTGCAGCGTCTATGCGCCGCACTTCTGGCCGATCCCTCGGATCGCAGAACCCTGGAAGAATGGTCTGAGATTGCCGGCGCCTCAACGCGAACCCTCGCCCGATTGTTCGAGCGTGATCTCGGGATGAGTTTTAACCGGTGGCGTCAACGCATACGATTTCACAGCGCCCTGGAAGCGCTGTCTTTCGGCGATCCTATCTCAGCAGTGGCGGAGCAGCATGGCTACCGTAGTGCAAGCGCCTTCTCGGCGGCCTTCCGCAAGGTCATGGGTACACCGCCCTCCAAAATCCCAATCGAATGAGAGCCTTTGAGGGCTGGTGCTAAATCGACCTAGCGCTCTGTAGGAATACGGCTCGGACGGCTGACGATGAAGGCGGAGACGGCGCTCAAGCTCATTGCGAGACCCAGGGGCAAGGCCCAACCATCGGCCACGAACAGGGTCACATAGACCAGGCTTGAGGCCATCATGCCGACCGCCATGATCTTGGCGCGGGCCGGTATAACCCGATGCTCGTGCCATGCCCGAATGGTGCGGCCCAGAGTTGGATGCTCAAATAGCCAGCGGTGAAATCTGAGAGAGCTTTTGGAAAATGCCCAGAGAGCGATCAGCAGAAACACCGTGGTGGGCATGACCGGCAGGACCCTGCCGATGATGCCGAGGATGATATTGAACCAGCCGAACACCATCAGCCCGACCCGCACCGGGGCGCAGAGGACAATGTCCTTTTCTTCGGGCAATAGTGTTTTCTCGTCCATGCAGGCAGCATGGGCCGGAAAAGTTAATTCCGCGTGAATCCCAAAACGAAATCTGTTTAACGGCGCACGACGAGGCAGTCGACGTTGCGCGCCTTGAGCTTGGCGCAGAGGGATTTGGCCGCCTCGCCCTCAGCGAAGGGGCCGACGCGTAGCCGGTAATACACGCCCTTGTCGCCGCCAAGATCGGCGCGCACCACCTGGGCGGAATGGGCGCTGAGAAGGTCGCTGTTATTCTTGATCGCCTTGCGCCAGGCCCCTTCGGCGTCGTCGATGGTCCGGAACGAGGCGATCTGCACCATATAGATGTCCGCGCCTTCAGCCGGTGTCGCCGGAACCGGCGCCTCGGTTATGGCGAGTTCGGGCGGCGGTGGCGCCGGCGCCGGCATGGGCTCCGGCGGCGTCTCTGCTTCAGTTGATTGCGGCTCGACTTCGATGGACGCTTCGGGGGACGCTTCGGTGGGCGCTACGATTTCCGCAGGAGGCAGCGCCGGCAGGCTACTCTCCTGCGTGGCGGCCGGCTCCTGCGCCACAACCACGGGCTGGGGCGGCTCGGGCGGCGGCAGGGGTTCTTCCGGGGCCGGCAGCAGGCGCTCGACGGTCTCTTCGACAGCGCTGCCGTCAAGGGTCTGATAGATCAGCTTATCCTGATCGGGCACCGCCAAGCCGCCGGGGTCCTCGGGGCGAATCTTTATCGGCCCCGCATCGGCGCGGATCAGCGGCGCCTCCGAGGTGTCGCTGAAGCTGTTGCGGTCGTAGACAAACCAGCCCAGGCCACCAAGCGCCGCCAGGACAAGAACCGTGATGGCTGCGCGTCCCATTACTGCCTTCCCTCCGGGGCCATTATTGCCTTCCCTCCGGGGTCATCAGCGCATCTCCTGCGGGGCTTCGACACCGAATATTTCGAGCCCCGATGCTACAGTCACGGCGACCGCCTGAGCCAGGGCGAGGCGCGCCGCCGTGAGGGGCGCATCACCGGCGACGATGAAACGCATGCCGGGATCGTCGTTGCCGCGGTTCCATTGGCTGTGAAACGCAGCCGCGAGATCATAGAGATAGAACGCCAGGCGATGGGGCTCATGGGCCTCGGCGGCGGCTTCAATCTGGCGCGGCCAGGCGGCGAGAAGCTTGATCAGGGCGAGCTCGCCGGGGTCCTGCAGCCGGGCTAATTCGGCGGCCTTCACATCCAGGCCGGGGAATTGCTCAGCCACGGCGCGCATGAGTGAGCAGACCCGCGCATGGGCGTATTGCACATAGAACACCGGGTTATCCTTGGATTGCTCGGTGACCCGCACCAGATCGAACTCGAGCGGCGAATCATTCTTGCGCATGAGCATGATGAAGCGCACCACGTCGCGCCCGACCTCATCGACCAGTTCGCGGAGCGTGATAAAATCGCCGGACCGTTTCGACATCTTGACCGGATCGCCCCGGCGCAGCAGTGAAACCATCTGGCAGATCTTTATATCCAGCTCGACCGCGCCGTCGCTAAGCGCCGCCACAATCGCCTTCATGCGCTTCACATAGCCGCCGTGATCGGCGCCCCAGACGTTGATCAGTATGGTGAAGCCGCGTTTGATCTTGTCGTGGTGGTTGGCGATGTCGGGGGCGAAATAGGCCCAGCTGCCGTCGGCCTTCTTGAGCGGGCGGTCGCTGTCATCGCCGAAATCGGACGAGCGGAACAGGGTCTGGGGCCGGGGCTCCCAGTTGTCCGGCTTCTTGCCCTTGGGCGGCTCGAGTACGCCGGTATAGATCAGGTTCTTTGTCTCAAGGATGGCCAGCGCCTCCTCCACACGCCCGGCCATGACAAGATCATGCTCCGAAGTGAAAACCTCCTGATTAACCCCCAGGGCGGCCAGGTCGTCGCGGATCAGCGCCATCATATCGGCGACGGCGAATTCGCGAACCGGCCCGAGCCAGTCGGCCTCGTCAAGCCCGCGCCATTTCTCGCCATCACGATCCGCCAGGGCGGCGCCGGTGCGTTTGAGGTAATCGCCCGGATACAGCCCCTCGAAGGCGGCCTCGTCGACCGCCTCGCCCAGAGCCTCGCGGTAGCGCAGATGGGTCGAGCGGGCCAGGCTGTCGATCTGCGCCCCGGCGTCGTTGTAATAATATTCGCGGGTCACCGCATAACCCGCCTTCTCGAGCAGGGACGACAGCACATCGCCGAACACGGCCCCCCGGGCATGGCCCACATGGAGCGGGCCGGTCGGATTGACCGAGACATATTCCACATTGACCGCCGCCCCAGCACCCATGGCCGACGCGCCGTAATCCTTGCCGGCAGCGAGAATTTCCGCCAGGCGATCACGCCAGAACCCATCGCCGAGGCGGAGATTGATGAAGCCTGGCCCGGCGATGTCGACGCTCTCGACCGCCTCGTGATCGGCCAGACGGCCGGCAATCAGTTCGGCGATATCGCGGGGCTTCCGTTTGGCCTGCTTGGCGAGCACCAGAGCGACGTTCGACGCCAGGTCGCCGTGGTTCGAATCCCTCGGCGGCTCGACCGTAACGGCGGCCGTATCAAGCCCCCCAGGGAGCGCGCCATCCACCGATAGTTCATCAACAATAACATCAATGTCGATTTTGAACTGATTGTATATGTTCATTAAATTTCCAACGAGTTCTCAAACGCACGATTGTATTCAGCCACCGCGTAGCGGTCGGTCATGCCGGCGATGTAGTCGGCGACGATGCGCGCCGCGCGCGGCTCATCGGCATCCATAACGGCCTTCCGCCAGCTCTCGGGCAACCGCTCCAAACTGCCAATATAATACCCGAACAGTTCATGCAAGACGCGCTTCGCCGCATCCTGTTTCGTGGTGACCCGGGGGTGGCGATACATATGCTCAAACAGGAAGGCCTTGAGGCTTTTCTCGTGCGCCGCCATGGGCTCTGAAAAAGCCGCCATGGGACGATCCAGGCGTCGTAATTCCGCCGCGTCCGCCGGGCGGGCCTCGACTAGGCGACGGCCGGTCTCGGCAATCACGTCCTCCACCATGGCGCCGATCATACAGCGCACCGCCTCATGGATAAGCCGCGACTGGTCCTCCCCGGCGGTAGCCTTGGCGGCCTGGGCAAAGGCATCGCCGGCGAACGGCACGCGGCTCAATTCCTCGACCGTAAACAGCCCGGCCCGCAGGCCGTCGTCCGTATCGTGATTGTCATAGGCGATGTCGTCGGCCAGAGCGGCGACCTGGGCTTCGAGTCCGGCGAAGCTGTCGATCTCCAGATCATGCTCGGCCACATAGGTGGCAATGGCAGGCGCCATGCTGTGGTCGGCGGCTATGGGCCCGTTATGCTTGACCACCCCCTCCAGGGTCTCCCAGGTCAGATTGAGCCCGTCGAACCCCGGATAGCGGGCTTCCAGCCGGGTGAGTATGCGCAGGGTCTGGGCGTTATGATCGAAGCCGCCGTAATTGGACATGGCCTCGTTGAGAGCCGACTCGCCGGCGTGGCCGAAGGGCGGATGGCCGAGATCGTGGGCCAGGGCCAGGGCCTCGGTGAGGTCTTCATCGATCGCCAGCACCCGGCTGATCGAGCGGGCAATCTGGGCGACTTCCAGGCTATGGGTCAGCCGGGTGCGGTAATGGTCGCCCTCGTGGTGAACAAAAACCTGGGTCTTGTGCATGAGCCGGCGGAACGCGGTGCAATGGATGATCCGGTCGCGGTCGCGCTGGAACACCGTGCGCGTGGCGCTGGCGGCCTCGGGGTAGAGGCGGCCACGGCTGCGCTCCGGCAAGCTGGCGTATGGGGCAATTGGCATGGCGCGAAGCTACAGGTGCGAGCGCATGCAAGCAACGCCATTGACCGATTTGTTGGTCGGCAATCCGAATTGGTGCATGATGGCAATTGGGCTATCTGGGGTCAGCGGTGTTGATAATTTTTGCGGGGCTGCCCGGTACGGGCAAAACAACGCTCGCTACTGAGATAGCGCGCCGTATTGAAGCGACCTACCTGCGAATTGACAGCATTGAGCAGGCGATGACCAATTCCAGCCTGAAAATCCACCCGATCGGTGACGCCGGCTATATGGCGGGCTATGCCTTGGCGGAAGATAATCTTCGTATTGGCGGAACCGTTGTGGCGGATTCAGTCAACCCGTGGGAGATATCCAGAACATATTGGCTGGATGTCGCTGAACGCACGAGCCACGATGCCGTTGAAATCGAGGTCGTTTGTTCAGATCCGATTGAACATCAATTGCGCATAGAGACGCGCAAGACTAACATACCCGGACTTAAGCTACCGACGTGGCAAGATGTTTTAGATCGGGATTACCATCCCTGGAACCGCGATCACGTCGTCATAGACACCGCCGGCAAGACCGTTGAGCAATCGATCGATGAGCTTATGGCCAGCCTTCCTTCCTGAGGGCCAATTGAAGTCGAATGGCTTCTCAAGATTGACATTAAGCGCGTAAGTCTTACATATCATCTATGTGAATTATCGGAGCGAACCGAACATGACCGAAGCCGCTACCCCTATTTCCCTCAGCGCCAGTGCAGCGCGGCGTATAGCCGAGCTGATTGCCATGGATGATTACACCGGCATGAAGTTCCGGGTATCCGTGTCCGGCGGCGGCTGCTCGGGCTTTCAGTACGGCTTCGGCTTTGACGACAAGAGCGAGGACGATGAGCTGGTCGTCGAGCGTGACGGCGCCGCCATGGTTATCGATAGCGTCTCCCTGATGTATCTCGCCGGCTCCGAGGTCGATTTTATCGAGAATGTCGGCGGCTCCTATTTCGTCATCAACAACCCCAACGCCACCTCGAGTTGCGGCTGCGGAAGCTCCTTCGGCATCGCCATGTAAACGACGGCTCCTTAGCCGACTTTGAAGCCTGCCATTGAGCGGGCTTTTTTGTGCCTGTAGGATAGAGACATGAAAATCGCCACCTGGAACGTGAACTCGATCAAGGCCCGCCTGCCCCGGGTCCTCGAATGGCTCGCCGAGGCGGCGCCCGATGTGGCGCTGTTGCAGGAGACCAAGACCGTCGATGAGAGCTTCCCGGCGCTCGAGATCGAGGACCTCGGCTATAACATCGCCGTCTCCGGCCAGAAGAGCTACAACGGCGTCGCCATCCTGTCCAAGCGGCCGATCGATGATCTGATCACCCGCCTGCCCGGCGACGATGACGACGAGCAAGCGCGCTATATCGAGGCGGTGATCGGCGATGTCAGGGTCGCCTCGATCTATCTGCCCAACGGCAATCCGGTGGACGGCCCCAAGCTTCCCTACAAGCTGGCCTGGATGGATCGCCTCTACGAGCACGCCAAATCCCTGCTCGCCTATGAAGAATCCCTGGTGCTGGGCGGTGACTACAACATCGTGCCCACCGACGCCGATGTCTACGACCCGGCGGCCTGGGCCGGCGACGCCCTGTGCCTGCCCAAAGCCCGCGCCCGGTTCCGCGCCATCCTCCACCTCGGCTATACGGAGGCCTACCGGGCGCTTCATGCCGCCCCCGGCGCCTATAGCTTCTGGGATTATCAGAAGGGCCGCTTCCAGCGCGACGAGGGCCTGCGCATCGATCATCTGCTGCTGTCGCCCCAGGCCGCCGACCGGCTGGTAGCCTGCGATATCGACAAGGCGCCGCGGTTTCTGGAAAAGCCGTCGGACCACACCCCGGTCTGGTGCGAACTCAAGCAAGCGTCATGACAGATCGCGAAGGCGGCTGCCTGTGCGGCGCGGTGCGCTACCGCATCTCCGGCAAGCCCAACTGGGTCGCCCATTGCCATTGCCAAAGCTGCCGGAAAGCCTGCGGCTCCGTGGTCCTGACCTGGGCGGGATACCCAACGGATAAATACGAAATCACTCAAGGCTCGCCGCGCCGCAACGAATCATCCAAGGGCACCTGGCGGGGCTTCTGCGGCGATTGCGGAACCCCCCTGACCTATGAGAGCGAGCGCTACGCGGGCGAGGTCCATATCACCGTCGGCAGCCTGGACAACCCGGATGACATGCCGCCCCGGGGCCATGTCTTTACCGAAGATCAAATCTCCTGGCTGCATATCGCAGACGACCTGCCGCGATTCGCCAAGACCAGCGCCGACGAAGATTAGATATCCGCCTCGCCGCCCCCCGTCATCCAGTCGCGAAGTGCTGCGCCGATTTCGTGGGGACTGTCTTCTTGTAGGAAATGAGTACCCTTGACTGTGACCTCGGTCTGGTTTGGCCAGGTCCGGCAGAAGTCCCGTTGAGTGCCAACCAGAATGGCGCCGGGTTCGGCGTTGATGAAGAGTTTCGGAATTTGGTTTCTGGACAGGAACGAGCCATACCCCCCAACGATCTGGAACACGTCGGCGGGCTCGCCCTCAATCGGTATTTCACGCGGCCAGGTCAGCGTCGGCCGACGGTCCTCGCCGGGATTGAGATACGGACGCCGATAGACCGTCATCTCGTCGTCGGTGAGGTCGCGGATGATCGATCCCGGCAGAACCCGCTCCACGAACAGGTTCTTCTGCAAGATCATTTCGTCTCCGGCCTCGGAACGTAATCCCTGGAATACCGGCCGCGCGTCGTCCGGCCACTCTGCCCAGGTGATGGGCGTGACGATCGCCTCCATATAGCAGACGCCCTTGACGGCCTTGGGTCGCCACCGCAGCCAATCGAAGCCGAGCGCCGACCCCCAATCATGGACCACGAAGGTTATGTTCTCCGTAACCCCGAGGGCATTGAGAAAGCCATCGAGGTAATCGCGATGCTCGACGAAGCGATAGCTGTTCGGTCCGGAGCCCGGCAGTTTCTCGGAATCTCCCATACCGATCAGGTCCGGCGCAATGCAACGGCCGAGGTCTTTCACATGGCCCATGATATTGCGCCAGAGGTAGGACGACGTCGGATTTCCGTGCAGAAAGATGATCGGATCGCCCTCGCCCATCTCGACATAGGCCATCGTGCGGCCCTTGACGGTAACCGTCTGCTTGCTGTGCTCGATGGCGGAAATCTCATCCATGGTCTGACTCATCCTCGCAGTTCAGCGGCTCGGGAAATTCGGCTTGCGCTTGGCGATGAAGGCATTGATGCCTTCCTGGCCGTCGGCGGAGGCGGCGGCGGACGCGATCTGCTGGGATTCGACTTCCATCTGCGTCTCAAGGCCGTTGTCGAAGCTGACCGCCAGCATCTTCTTGACCCCACCGTATGCGCCCGTCGAGCCCTCGGCCAATTGCTTAGCCAGGCCCTGGGCCTCGGCCAAAACCTGATCGGCGGCGACGACCTTGTTCACGATGCCCCATTCCAGGCATTCCTCGGCCGAAAGACGCCGGTTGGTGATCATCAATTCGGCGGCGCGGCGCAGGCCGACCACGCGCGGCAGGAAATAGGTCGAGCTGCCGTCCGGCACCAGGCCGGCTGCCGTATAAGCCATTGTAAACAACATGGAATCCGCACCGATGGCCAGATCGCACATCAGCGTGAGACTCGCCCCGGCGCCCGCAGCGATGCCGTTTATGGCGCCGATCAGTGGCGCGTCCATGCGCGCGAACCGCGATATGGCGGCGTGCAGGTAGGTTGTGGTCTGCAAAATATGGCTGGAGATATTCTCAACGCCGACCGCTTGAAACGACTTCAGATCGCCGCCGGCGCAGAAGAACGAGCCGCTGCCGGTCAAGACGGCCGCACGAATTTCCTGGTTTTTGGAACACTCGATCGAGGCGTTCATCAAATCGAGCGCCATGGCCTGATTCAGGCTGTTGGCCGCCTCGGGCCGGTTCAGCGTAATTGTCGCGACGCCGCCCTCGATGTCCAGGGTCAAGGCTTCATAGGTCATGGCCGCCTCTCCTGCTTAGATATCCGCGTAGATATGGCCCTCGGATTTGGCGCCGGGGTGGGTGACCGCGCCCTTGACCGCCGGGCCGACGGTCTGGGCGTAGCGCCACAGGGCGCCCGAGCCGAATTCATTCTGGCGCGGCTTCCAGGCGGCGCGGCGGCTCGAAAGTACAGCCTCGGTGAGTTCCACATCGAGCAGACCCAAGGTGGCGTCGATAATGATGGTATCGCCCTCCTCGAGCAGGCCGATGACGCCGCCGCACGCGGCTTCCGGGCCGATATGGCCGACGCAGAGGCCGCGCGTGGCGCCCGAGAACCGGCCGTCGGTGATCAAGGCGACCCCCTCGAGGCCAAGGCCGGTGATGGCCGCCGTGGTCGACAGCATCTCGCGCATGCCGGGGCCGCCGATCGGGCCTTCATAGCGGATGACGATGCAGTCGCCGGGGTTGATCTTGCCGCCGACCACGGCGGCAAAGGCGTCCTCCTCGCAATCGAAGCAGCGCGCCGGGCCTCTGAAACGCTGGGCGTCGTCCGACATATGGGCAACCTTCACGATCGCCCCCTCGGTGGCCAGGCTGCCGCGCAGGCCGACCACGCCGCCGGTCGGGCTGATTGGCTCGGACACCCGATAGATGACATCCTGATCGGCGGGGAAGGTGACCTTCTCGTGATTCTCGCCCAGGGTCTTGCCGGTCACGGTGATGCAGTCGCCATTGAGATAGCCGCCGTCGAGCAGCTCCTTGATAATCACCTCAACGCCGCCGACGTCATAGAGATCCTTGGCGACATAAGCGCCGCTCGGCTTGAGATTAGCGATCAGCGGCGTGCGCTTGAAGACATCGGCAACGTCATGCAGATCGAATTCGATGCCGCATTCGTTGGCGATGGCCGGCAGATGCAGGGCGGCGTTGGTCGAGCCGCCGGTCGCCGCCACCACGGTTGCCGCGTTCTTGATGGCCTCCAGGGTGACGATATCGCGCGGCCGGATATTCTTGGCCAGCAGGTTCATGACGGCGGCTCCAGAGCGCTCGGCGTATCGATCGCGGGATTCATAGGGCGCCGGCGCCCCGGCCGAACCGGGCAGGCCCAAACCGATGGCCTCGGAGACACAGGCCATGGTGTTTGCGGTGAACTGACCGCCGCATGAGCCCGCCGAAGGGCAGGCCACAGTCTCAAGCTCGTGGAGCTCTTCATCGCTCAGATTTCCGGCGACATGCTGACCCACCGCCTCGAAAACATCGACCACGGTCACATCGCGGCCCTTGAAGCGGCCGGGCAGGATCGAGCCGCCATACATGAACACCGAAGGCACGTTCAGGCGCACCATGACCATCATCAATCCGGGCAGGGATTTGTCGCAGCCGGCGAGCCCGACCAGGGCGTCATAGCAATGACCGCGCATAGTCAGCTCGACGGAATCGGCGATGATCTCGCGGCTCACCAGAGAAGATTTCATGCCCGCATGGCCCATGGCGATGCCGTCGGTGACAGTGATGGTGGTGAACTCGCGCGGCGTGCCGCCGGCGGCGGCAACCCCGC
>JAYGED010000157.1:0-4830 GCA_046582565.1 Alphaproteobacteria bacterium | reverse complement strand
GTCTGTGTCGTTTGATTCCCATGTCTTGATCCTCCTCTACTAACTATAGGGATGGACCAACTCATGGGGGGAAGACCAGATGCGCCTGCGACAAAGTGCTGAATCAGAGCTTGCTGAATACTTGCCGAAAGCCTGCTTTTGCGTCTTTTGCTAACCATCTGACATTCATATGAAAAATCCTTATCTATGTCAGCCCCAGGAAAAATTACAAATTCGGTACTGCAATGCCGAGAAAATTGAGACCGAACGAGTGATATTGCCGGTGGCGCTGACCTACTATATCGAAGTCGCGGTCGTATCAGCCTGGTGTGAATTGCGTGAAGATTATCGCCATTTTCGCGCTGACAGGGTTTTGGATTGCCGGCAAACCGAGAATTATTTTCACGGCAGGGGTGCTTTGCTCCGGCAGCATCTCGCAATAATAACTCCTGATTGACTGGCCAGTCAGTTATTATATTATCCCCAGCGAGTTGATTTGCCGAAGTTGGTTAATGCAATGAACATTGACGGGCAGGTGGTAGCTGAGTAGCATTTTCCCAAGTATTTTGCTGATTAACCGATGCGGACAATAATGCCTCAGAACTGGGGCGATAATGTTCGTACTTGATGATCAAAACCGTAATCTTTTGACAGGGAGATTAAGAATGTTGGATTGGAATGACGTAAGCACGGAGAGGCTTGTTGAAGCGGTCAAGTCCGGTAAGATGACGCGCCGTGAAATGGGCCAGGCTCTTGCCTCGGTTGGCGTTGCGGCTCTCGGCACAACTATCATGCCGAAGATCGCCGGCGCCGCAGTCGAGGATCACCCCACGGTATTCACATGGTCCGGTTACGAGGACGATGGATTCATGGGCGCCTACATGGCGAAATACGACGACGAAAAGCCGAATTTCTCGTTCTGGGGCGATGAAGAAGAGGCTTTCGCCAAGATGCGCGCAGGCTTCAAGCCTGATGTTACCTCGCCCTGCTCGTACAAGATCCCCCATTGGAACGACGCCGGCATTCTTGCGCCCATCGATTCTGATCGGCTGAGTAACTGGTCGGATATGATTCCCACGCTAACCAAGGTGCCGGGCACCATCATCAACGGCGACCGCTTGTGGGTCTGCCAGGACTGGGGCCAGACCTCGATCACCTATCGCACCGACCTGGTCGATATCGAGGAAGAATCCTGGGGCCTGATGTGGGATGAGCGTTACGCCGGCCGCCTGTCGATGATCGACAGCCTGATCGACGGCGTCATGGTGGCGGCCATCTACGGCGGTGCCAAGGATCCCTACAACATGACCACGGAAGAAGTAGCCATGGCCAAGGATCTGCTCAAGAAGCAGTTGCCTCTGCTGCGCTTCTATTCGAACAGCATGACCGATGTCGAGCAGGCGCTCGCTTCGGGCGAGCTGGTCGCCGCGGTGACCTGGAACTCTTCGGCTCTCGAACTCAACAACCAGGGCCTGCCGGTTCGCTTCATGGTTCCCAAGGAAGGCGCCATGACCTGGACCTGCGGTCTCAGCCTAATGACCGACGCCGATCCGAAGAAGCTCGACCGCTCCTATGCGATCCTCGATTCCTACCTCAGCAAGGAATCCGGCTATTGGGAAATCACCGAATGGGGCTACGGCCACGCCAACGCGCGGGCCTTCGACAATGTCACCGAAGAGCAACTCGCGGCGCGGGGTCTTTCGAACGATCCCGACGCGCTCATCAATTCCGGTATTTTCCAGGAGCCGATCGGCAACGAGCCCGAGCTGCAGACCATGTTCGAAGAGGTCAAGGCCGGCTTCTAGGCGGTCTTTGCAGGTCAAACTGTTATACTCGCCGGATGTGTTGTTTCAGACAGCGCATCCGGCGGGGTGTTTTGTAGCGACCAAACGGTCAACGGTGAACATTGGTGAGACATTTGAATGGCTGATCACGTAGCAACGGCTCCCGGCGCTGTTGTCGTTGCCCCGCGAGGGCCCCTGGCATGGTACCGTCAGGCCTTGATGCGCAGTGAAGGCTTGCGTGGCTATACGTTGTTGTCGCCGACTCTGCTGTTGATGATTTTGGTTTTGGCATTGCCCATTGGCTTGCTGGTGACATACAGCTTCTGGACCCAAACCTACCTCGATTTCGACCGCAGCTTCACCTTCGCCAATTACCTCAAATTCTTCGACCGGCCGATCTATCCCTATTTGCTGGGCAAATCCATGATGATGTCGGGTTCTGTGACCCTGGCGACGGTTTTGCTGGCCTACCCCATGGCCTATTTCATTGCTTTCAGGGTCACCAAACACAAGCTGATCTGGCTGATTCTCATCACCGTACCGTTCTGGACCAGCTATCTGCTCAGGGTGTTCGCCTGGAAGATTATCCTGGGCTACAACGGGGTTATCAATTCCGGCCTGATTGAGCTTGGCCTGATCACCGAACCCCTCCAATTCCTGCTCTATAACCCCTTCTCCGTGGTTCTCACCCTGGCTCACGCCTGGGCGGCCTTTGCGATTTTGCCGATCTATGTATCGTTGGAAAAAATCGACCGCTCCCTGCTCGAGGCGGCAACCGATCTTGGCGATACTCCGGTCATGCGGTTCCTCAGGGTCACGCTGCCCCTGTCCATGCCCGGTCTGATCGCCGCCAGCCTGCTGGTGTTCATCCCCACGGTGGGTGATTACGTGACGCCGAAGCTGGTTGGCGGCACCACCGGCATCATGATTGGCAATGTCATCCAGTCCATGTTCGGCAAGGCAGCGAACTGGCCGCTCGGCGCGGCGCTGTCGATTATTACGATGATCGCAATCACCCTGGTGATCGGCCTGTTCCTCTGGGGAACCAAAAGCTTCAGGAAGCGCGTGGCATGAGTACCGCCACTTCTGTGCAGGGACCGCGTTTCGGCGCCCTCGGCGTCTATGCGATTCTCTACCTCGCCTTCATCTACATCCCGGTGCTGTTCCTGCCGCTGTTTTCGTTCAACGATTCGATCTACATCGCCTTCCCGCTGCAGGGTTTCACCTTCGAGTGGTACGAAAAGATGGCGGCCAGCAGCGGTCTCATCGCGGCGCTGAAAAACAGTGTTCAGGTGGGCTCCGCGGTGGCGATTGGCGCAACAATTCTGGGCACCTTCGCGGCAAAAGCAGTCACCCGCTACAAGATGCCGGGCCGCGGGCCGGTGATCACCTTCATCATGCTCCCCTTGGTCATCCCCGGTATCATCTTGGGGATTGCGCTGTTGATCATCGCCAACATGGCCGGTCTCGGCTTGTCGCTATATACCATCGGCCTGGGCCATCTGCTGGTCAGTACGCCGTTCGCCATGCTGATCATGGTGTCGCGCCTGGAAGGCTTCGACAAGAATCTCGAAGAGGCGTCGCAAGACCTCGGCGAGAGCGCCTGGTCAACCTTCTGGCGGGTCACCTTCCCGCTCGCACTTCCGGGCATAATCGCCAGCCTGTTGCTGTCGTTCACGATTTCATTCGACGAGTTCATTCTCGCCTTCTTTCTCGCCGGCACCGACACGACGCTGCCGGTCTTTATTTGGAGCCAAATGCGGTTCCCCGCAAGGCTGCCGTCCGTGTTGGCTCTCGGCGCCTGTATCCTCGTCACTTCCTTTGTCGTGGTTTCCTTCGCCGAATGGTTCAGGCGGCGCGGCGTCAGTTTAAAAACTTCTTCAGGTATATAAACAATGAGCGATAACGATTTTATTTGGATAAACGCGGTTACCAAGGACTTCGGTGATGTCCGCGCGGTCGACAACGTCGACATGAAGATCAGGCGGGGTGAATTTTTCTCCCTGCTCGGGCCTTCGGGTTGCGGCAAGACAACCCTGCTTAGAATACTGGCGGGCTTTGAAGCGCCGACTATCGGCGAGATCATCATCGACGGCCAGCCCATGTCGGCGGTGCCGCCCCATCAGCGGCCGGTCAATATGGTGTTTCAGAATTACGCCATTTTCCCCCATCTCGATGTCCGCCAGAACATCGGCTACGGCATGCGCAAATCGGGCCTTAGCAAGGAAGAAATCCACGCAAAAGTCGACGAGATGCTTGAGATGATCAAGCTGGAGGGCTATGGCCCGCGGCGTTCGACGGAGCTTTCCGGTGGTGAGCGTCAGCGCGTCGCCCTGGCGCGCGCCCTGATCAAACGGCCCAAGGTGCTGCTGCTCGATGAACCGCTGGGGGCGCTGGATAAGAAGCTGCGCGAGCAGATGCAGCTGGAGCTGCGCGCCCTACAGCGCGAGGTCGGCATCACCTTCGTCTTCGTCACCCACGATCAGGAAGAAGCGCTGACCATGTCGGACCGCATCGCCGTGATGTCCAAGGGCGAGGCGCTCCAGGTGGAGGAGCCGGTGGAGCTGTACGAAACGCCCAATTGCCGCTTTGTGGCTGATTTCATCGGCACCATGAATTTCTTCGAAGGCACGGTCACCGCTCTCGGCGATGGGCGCGCCGAAGTGGATGCCGGCCCGCTGGGCACGGTGAGCGCCGGCAGCCCGCCCGACCATGTGACCCAGGGCGCCGGTGTGATGGTCGCCATCCGGCCCGAGAAGCTATCCATTACGAGCGAGCGGCCCGACGGGCAGACGAACATGGTCGAAGGCCGCATCGGCCCCTCGGCCTATCTCGGCGACCGCAGCCATTTCTATATCGACCTCGAGGGCCGGTCGTCGCCGGTGGCGGTAGCGTCGCAGAATATGGAACGCGTTTCCGATCGGATCTCCGGCGGTTCCGGTCAGCAGGTCTGGTTGAGCTGGACCGAAGAATCGGTGGTCTTGCTGCCGCCTGAGTAATCGATCTGGCAGCAGCCTCCCACATCGATAGCTATTACGCGCGCACGGCGAGCGCCGGTGAGGCGGGC
>JAYGED010000139.1:0-41815 GCA_046582565.1 Alphaproteobacteria bacterium | reverse complement strand
CCACCCTCGCGAAGCAGTTTCTGCACGCCTTTGATGGTGTAGCCATCGCCGTACAAAAGCGTCTTTATGCGTTGTAACAGCGCCACGTCATCGGGACGGTAATAGCGCCGTCCGCCGCCGCGCTTAAGCGGCTTTATCTGGCTGAATTTGCTTTCCCAGAAGCGCAGGACATGTTGCGGAATATCGAGGTTGCCGGCGACCTCACTTATGGTTCGGAAGGCCGTCGCCGACTTCGTTCCGCGTCGGGAGCTACTGCCAGCCGAAGGGCTTTGCGCCATGGTCAGTCGTCACGCCCGGGCGTCAACGCCTGATTGATCCTGTCTTTGAGTACATGGGAGGCCCGAAAGACCAGCACACGGCGCGGCAAAATCAGCACCTCTTCTCCGGTTTTAGGATTGCGGCCGATACGCTCCGCCTTATCGCGGACCGAGAAAGTTCCAAACGACGAGAGCTTGACTGAATTGCCCTTCGCCAATGTTGAAGCAATTTCTTCAAGAACCGATTCAACCAGTTGAGCTGACTCGTTTCTTGACAACCCGACCTCCTGATAAACGGCCTCAGTAAGATCCGCGCGGGTTACCGTCATTTGATCATCCCCTGAGCATTGTCATTAGCTTTGAGGTCGAAATTACATCCGGATAGAAAATCAGTCAATATCAATAGGATGGCCTGTCACGATCATGTGTTGGTCCGAGAAGCGGGAAAATTTTCACAACCCGCCCCAAAACGACCCGGCTGATCTACCAGCGAATCATCGCCGAACCCCAGGTGAAACCCCCGCCCATGCCTTCAACAAGCACGATATGACCGGGCTGGATTCGCCCGTCATTCGCCGCCTCGGTGAGCGCCAAAGGGATCGAAGCAGCCGACGTGTTGGCATGGCGATCGATGGTAACGACCATTTTCTCAACCGGCAGCTTCAGTTTGCGCTGGGTGGCGTCCATGATCCGCTTGTTAGCCTGATGCGGCACCAGCCAGTCGATGTCCTCGGATTTCATGTCATTGGCCTCGAGCGCCTCATTAACAGCGCCGGCCAGTAGAGTGACGGCATGCTTGAAGACATCGCGCCCCGACATGCGGAGATACCCGACGGTCTGGGTCGACGACGGCCCGCCATCGACATAGAGCAGGTCGCGGTAGCGGCCGTCCGAGTGAATATGAGTCGACAGCACATAGCGGCCGTTATTGGCCTCGTCGGATTCCGTGGCACGCAGCAACAGAGCCCCGGCGCCGTCGCCGAACAGAACGCAGGTGCCGCGGTCCTGCCAATCGAGAATGCGTGAGAAAACTTCCGCGCCGATCACCAGAACGGTGTCGGCCTGTCCGCACCTGATGAAATTATCGGCCACTGTGAGCCCGAAAACGAAACCCGAGCAGACTGCGGAGACATCGAAGGCGGCGCCCTGGGTGATCCCGAGTTTTGCCTGTACGGCCGTCGCGGTCGAAGGAAATGTGTTATCCGGCGTGGCCGTGGCCACGATAATCAAATCGATATCAGTGGCCTCGATGCCGGCGGTCGCAATCGCCGCCTGGGCGGCGCTCACAGCAAGGTCCGAGGTGTTTTCGCCCTCCGCCGCAATATGGCGCTGGCGGATACCTGTACGCGATGTGATCCACTCGTCGGAGGTATCAATCCGCTGAGCCAGTTCATCGTTAGTCAGTATCTGTTTGGGGAGGTATGACCCCCAGCCAATGATTTGTGAACGCTTCATAGGCTGAGCTTAAGAGACCACGGCCTGGGCGTCGGTTTGGTTTTCATGCCAAAGGTTGAGTTCGGCAATAACCGTATCGTTGAAGCCATGCACAATCATGTCGTGAGCAAATCCTATGGCGTTGGCAAAGCCCAGCATATCGGTGGCGCCATGGCTTTTCACCACCACCCCGTTCAGACCGAGGAACATGGCGCCGTTATGGCGCCTGGGGTCGACACGCTCGCGCAGGCCCGCCAGCGCGCGCCGCGCCAGCATGAAGCCGATGCGCGAAATCAGAGACTCCTTGAACGCCTCGCGCAGGAACCGGCTGTAGAGGTGCGCGGTTCCCTCGGCGGTCTTGAGCGCCACATTGCCGGTAAAGCCGTCGGTGACGACCACGTCGACTGTGCCGGCGGTAATATCGTCGCCCTCGATGAAACCATGGAAGGTGATCGGCAGGTCGGTTTCCTGCAGCAGCTTGGCGGCGCCGCGCACGGCCTCGGGGCCTTTGAATTCCTCGATGCCGACGTTGAGCAGGCCGACGGTCGGCGTCTCTACACCCAGCACGGTTCGCGCAAAAACCTCGCCCATGACCGCGAATTGCACGAGATTTTCGACCGAATAATCCACGTTGGCGCCAAGATCGAGCATCACCGCTTGCCCAATCATGGTGGGAAACGTCGACGCCATGGCCGGGCGGTGTATGCCGTCCAGGGTCTTGAGAACAATCTTGGCCATGGCCATAAGCGCCCCGGTGTTGCCCGCCGAGACAACACCCTTGGCATCGCCGTCGCGCACCGCCTCGATGGCCAGGCGCATGCTCGACTGCTTGCCCTGGCGCAAAGCGATGGAAGGCTTTTCGTCGTCGCCGATGGAGGTTTCGCAATGTCGAATTTCACTCACGGCGCCAAGCTTGGGGAAGCGGTCGAGGTTCGATCGCAACTGCTCCTCGTCGCCGAACAGCATGAAATGAATATCGGGATGACGAACCCTGGCAACATTGGCGCCCTTGATCACCATATCGGGCGCGCGCTCGCCGCCCATGGCATCAAGGGCGAGGACAACGGTTTTGCTGTTAGCTTGAGTCATGGCCAGATTGAGTCATGGGAACAACAACCCATCATAAGATCCGATGACGCCTACGCCACCCCGGACGTGTCAATAATTTCCCGCCCCCTGTACTGGCCGCAAGAGCCGCAGATGTGATGAGGTCGCTTGAGCTCACCGCAATTGGGGCATTCGGCCAGATTGATACTGCGCAGGGCGTCGTGTGATCGTCGTTGGTCACGCTTGGATTTTGACGTTTTCTTCTTCGGAACAGCCATGTCTTATGTCTCTAAATGTGATGAGGTCACGCTAAGATGTGATGCGTAGATGTGATGAGATCGCGTGGCGTCACAGCCAGCTCGGACCGCGAAGCAAGGGTGTAACAAGTTATCCTCGCCAGGGCAAGATGCCTTGCTTGGCTCGTTATTTTTCATTCTGTTTCAAATCACGTAATACGGCGAATGGGGAAACCCGTTTAGAGCCTTCCTCATCGTCGTCTTCAGCAGAGAATATCACGCCCTCACAGCGAGGATAAGGATCGAGATTGAGACCAAGATACTCGGCGACAACCTCGCCAACGTCGATTTCTTCGCCATTCAGGAATTCGGGCCGGTCATCCTCTCCAGGCGCCACATCATCGTCCGGCGCCATGTCGCCCACCGCCGCCCCGGCGACATCCGCATCGGTGGTATAGGCCGCCTCAACGACGCCCACAACGGCGTTCGCCACCGGCTCCAGGGTGACCACACAGGATTGCACCACCTGAGCGGCAATACGGCCTCGCAAATGAATCAAAGGATCACCTTCGTCCTGCGTGATCGTAACAACAGCCTCCAGGGAGTCGATTGCCACAAGGCCGAAGCGCCGGGCGAGCGCCGCCCGTTCCTCAGGCTCGGCACTAATCTCCATGATCACGCCATGCCGGCCAAGGTCGCCTAGATTTATCGGGCGGGTAAATTCGCTGCCACCGGATTCGTACGCATCATTCATCGTTATGGTCGCCTTCGTCGTGCTTGGGAGCGTCGCCAAAATCAACCGCGCCTGCGAGAAGTTCTGCCTCCGACTGGCTGTCGAGCCGGACCGCCAGGTCGCGCATATAGCCGGCCATGACGACAAGGCATCGCGCATCAACCGATACCGTGCCGAATAGGTTTCTCTCAAGCGCCGTCATCAAATCTTTATCGTCAGTCACGGCTAACCCCAGCTCATAGGCCGCCGTGCGGCCGAAATAGGCCTTCGCCATGGACTTGACCCGACGCCCGACGCCCAAATCACCGACCCCCATTTCGCGCAGAGATTGGTCCATATCATTGATCATCACATCGAATATTACCTGGCCAAGCGCAATGCCCGCCTCACCTTCTTCGCGCAACCTGCGGAGCAGCGGTACCGAATGAATCAGGATCATCTCGAAGCGTCCATCGAGGGTGTCTGGCACGCCACAGTGACGATAGAAGGCCGGTTTGCGCGCCTGCTCAACCACCGCCAAATATAGGCTATGCGCCTGGTCTTTATGCTTCGAACGCTTGAACAAACCGCTTAACGCCATGGATTATTACCCGGCTTTGTTGACACAGCAGGGCCTTCGATGAGATATGATGTCGCAATCATGAGATCCAATATATTGCCCCGGCTAGAATTCGGCGTCTTTCGTCAGCTTCTCGGCGCGACCGCGCTCGCGGCGTTGCTCGTCGCCTGTGCGCCGAACATCACCCAGCGCGGCAATTTGCCCGACCCGGAGCTGCTATCGCGGATTCAACCCGGATCGCAAACCCGCAGCCAGGTTGCCGACATCCTGGGGTCTCCCTCGAGCATCGCGACCTTCGGCGAAGAGATCTGGTATTACATTTCGAGCCAGACCGAAACCCTCGCCTTTTACGAACCTGAAATCCTCGACCAGAAAGTTATCGCCATCGCCTTCGATGACGCCGGCCGGGTGAAAACCGTCCGAACCTATGGCCTGGAAGACGCCCAGAAAATCGAACCGGTGAGCCGCACCACCCCCACCGGAGGCCGCAAATTCACCGTCTTCGAGCAGCTCTTCGGCAACCTGGGTAGATTCTCCAAGGAATAGAGCCGGATCTCTAGACAGCCAGGGCAGACAGCATCAACAGGGCGACGATATTGATGATCTTGATCATCGGATTGATCGCCGGTCCCGCCGTATCCTTGTAGGGATCGCCCACCGTATCGCCGATGACTGCCGCCACATGGGCGTCCGAGCCCTTGCCGCCGTGATTGCCGTCTTCGATATATTTCTTGGCATTGTCCCAGGCGCCGCCACCAGAAGTCATGGAAATCGCCAGGAAGATGCCGGTGACGATGGTTCCCAACAGCATGGCGCCGAGCGTCGAGAACGCCGCCGCCTGACCGCCGATCAGGTTGATCACCGCATAAACCACTATCGGCGCCAGAATCGGCAGCAGCGACGGGATAATCATTTCCTTGATCGCGGCCTTGGTCAGCAAATCGACGGCGCGGCCGTATTCTGGCTTCGCCGTGCCTTCCATGATTCCCGGAATTTCCCTGAACTGGCGGCGCACCTCGACGACCACCGACGCGGCCGCGCGTCCCACCGCCATCATGCCCAGGGCGCCGAACAGATAGGGCAGCAAGCCGCCGATAAACAGGCCGACCACCACATAGGGATTCTGCAGCTCGAAAGACACGCCGATATCGGGGAAAAAGCGCGCCAGGTCTTCGGTATAAGCGGCGAACAGAACGAGGGCCGCAAGCGCCGCCGAGCCGATGGCGTAGCCTTTGGTCACCGCCTTGGTGGTGTTGCCCACGGCGTCGAGTGCATCCGTCGTTTTGCGCACATCCTCGGGCAGATCGGCCATCTCGGCGATGCCGCCGGCGTTATCGGTGACCGGACCGTATGCGTCCAGGGCGACGACCATACCGGCTATAGCGAGCATGGTGGTGACCGCGATGGAAATTCCGAACAGGCCGGCAAAGCTATAGGCGAGCAGAATACCGCCGCAGATGATGATGACGGGAATCGCGGTCGCCTCCATGGAAATAGCGAGACCCTGAATGATGTTGGTGCCCGCACCGGTCTCGGATGCCCGGGAGATAGCGCGCACGGGCCGGTATTCGGTCGATGTGTAATATTCGGTGATCCACACCAAAAGACCGGTCACCAGCAAACCGGTGAGCCCACTGTAGAATAAATGCCGCCCGGTGAAGGTCAGCTCATCGATAGTGAATTCAGTGTCGAAACCGATCATAGCATCGGTCAGGGGCCACAGGGCAATGGCGGACATCACAGCGGTGGCGATAAAGCCCTTGTAAAGCGCCGCCATAATGTTTTCGCTGCTGCCGAGGCGGACAAAGAAGGTGCCGACCACCGACGTAATGATGCAAATGCCGCCAATGGCGAGAGGGTATAAAATCAGCGCTTCGAGCTCGGCGCCTGTAAAGAAAATAGAGGTCAACAGCATGGTGGCGACCATGGTGACCGCGTAGGTCTCGAACAGATCAGCCGCCATGCCGGCGCAGTCGCCGACATTATCGCCGACTGCATCAGCGATCACCGCGGCATTTCGCGGGTCGTCTTCGGGGATGCCGGCCTCGATCTTACCGACCAGGTCGCCGCCCACATCGGCGCCCTTGGTGAAGATGCCGCCGCCGAGACGGGCGAAAATCGATATCAAGGAGCCGCCGAAGCCAAGCGCCAACAGGGCCTCGATCACTTCACGAAGTTCGACGCCGGAGGAAATCAGATAGCCGTAGTAGCCGGCAACGCCGAGCAGCGCCAAGCCGACCACCAGCATGCCGGTCACAGCGCCCGATTTGAAGGCGATATCGAGGGCGCCGGAGATGCCGTCGCGCGCCGCATGAGCGGTACGCACGTTGGCGCGAACGGAAACATTCATGCCGATAAACCCGGTTATGCCCGAAAGCACCGCACCGATCAGAAAGCCGATGGCTACGTCCATGCCGAGAGTCGCCGCCAAAATGGCGAAGACGACCGCGCCGACGATGGCAATGGCCGTATACTGGCGTTTTAGATAAGCGCTCGCGCCTTCCTGAATAGCCGCGGCGATTTCCTGCATTCGCTCATTTCCGGCTTCCGCCGCATAAATGGAACGAGCAGCGAAGACCCCATAAAGCAACGCAACGACGCCGCTTGCGACGACGAACCAAAAAACAGATGGCATCGGTAACACCCCTCAAGATTTAGCAGAAATAAGGCCCAAATTACACGCCAAGCGAACCGCAGCGGCGCCGATGGCGATAGGTTCTAGAAATTTGCGCGGAACATGCCAGAGATGACGGGATTACGCAACCCGGCGATCGCTCTCTTTTGGGCTATTGGGCGAGCTGCACCAGAACTTGGCGTACGATTTTGACGCCCATAACCTTATGAGTGCTCGCAAGCAGGCGCGATTTGATGCGTTTCAGGTTGAGCATCTTTTGTTCAGGATTACGCATGGTCGCCAAGGTGTGGAGATCGGTGACATAGGCGTCGCGCAAGCGGGGTATGACGGCGCGAACCTCAGACACCTCGTCGTCGTTGGCAACTTCGAGAATAACCACCAGGACAATATACCGAACAAACTTCCCGCCTTTAATAAACGGCGCGGTCAGAAGGTCGAGTTCGACATACTTGGGTTCCTTGTTGGATAAATACGATGATTCGTCTCCCTCATCAGCAGATTCCGGGGCCGACTCGTTCATCTGCAGCCAGCCAAAATAGCCGCCGCCACCGAGCGCCAACAACACAACCAACCCAATAATCATTTTTTTCATTACACACGACCTTTACAGGAAATATCGGCCAAGAAAGTAGAGGGGCCGGTTTCCGCCTCACAGGATCGATGAAAATCATGAAATAAAAGTGAAGGTTATGATTTAGAAATGACGCCACCCAGTCGATGAAAGCTCGATCTTCACGCCGCTTTCGTCGAGCGCCGCAACCCCTCTTCCCTCTGTTATGCGCCCGATAGCAGCGATTGGCAGGTCGAGTTCCGCCCCTATGGTAGCGAGTCGCTTTGCGTTCTCGGGATCGGCCGTAAACAAGAGTTCGTAATCGTCGCCGCCGGTGAGAATTGTCTCCAATAAGCCCGAATCGAGTGAAAGCGCAGCCCGCGCCGCGGACGACAAGGGAAGTCTCGGGACGTCAATCTCGGCGGCAACCTTTGATGCAACGCATAGATGGCCCAGATCGGCGACCAGCCCATCTGAAACATCGATCAGCCCATGGGCCAGGCCGGACAGGCGCAAACCCAGGCCGATTCGGGGCCGCGGCAGGTGATAGCGGTCACGGAGCAGGGCTTCGTCGGACGCATCGAGCCCCTTGAGAGAGCCCTTCAGCACGGCGAGCCCGAGGGCCGCGTCGCCAAAGCAGCCCGAGACAAACACCAGATCGCCAGGACGCGCAGCCGAACGCCGCAGCTCCTCACCGTCGCGAACCTCGCCAAACACCGTCAGCGAGGCGGTGAACGGGCCCCCGGTGGAAACCGTGTCGCCGCCGATCAAATGGATGGCGAAGGCCGCCTGATCCAGAGCCAGCCCACCAGCAAAGCTGCGCAACCAGGTCTCATCGGCCTCCTTCGGCAGAGCCAGCCCCAAGAGATAGGCACGCGGCGTCGCCCCCATGGCGGCCAGATCCGAGAGATTAACGCGAAGCAGCTTGCGCGCAATCAGGCCGGGGTCATCGTCGGCCAGGCAATGGACGCCGGCAACGATCATGTCCTTGCTCACCACCAGATGATGGCCCGGAGACGGCGATATCAAGGCCGCGTCATCGGTCAGACCAAACGCATTGGGCGCCCCGTTCGACAGCGGCGCCAGCAATTCAGCGATCAGGGCAAACTCGTCCATTCACGATGCCGTATCGAACTCACCGGGCCTGAGCTCGTGGGCCAGGCGATCGAGAACGCCGTTGACTAAACCAGGCGGCCCCTTACTGAAGAAGGCATGGGCAACCTCGATATACTCGTCGATGACGACCTTCGCCGGGGTCTCGCCGCTCGACATAAGCTCGAAGGTGCCGACCCTAAGCACTGCGCGCAGCAGCATCTCAAGGCGCTCAACGGTCCAGCCTTCGGCGAGAGCGCCGACGATGAGAACATCGATTTCATCGCGCTGCGCCCCAGCACCCCGGGCAAGCGTAGCGAACAGCTCGGGATCGGCATCGATGGCTTGGCCGTCCTCGGTCCAATTGGCAAGACGGTGAGCCAAAAACTCGGCGACCACATCCTCGATGCCATCGCCTGCTATGTCCATTTGATACAGGGCCTGAACCGCGGCAAGCCGTGCGGCGCTCAGCCGATCCGGGCCGGACTTTTTCATTGCTCCCTGGCCTCGAACTTGCGCTTAAGATCGACCATCGCCAGGCAGGCCCCGGCGACATCGCCCCCCTTGTTGCGGCCGTCCACCGCGGCGCGGGCCAGGGCCTGATCGTAAGTCTCGCAGGTCAGAATGCCATAGCCCAGGGCTGCCCCTCTATGGAGCGCCAGGTCGGCAAGGCCGCGGGCGCTCTCCGCGCAGACATAATCATAATGGGAGGTTTCGCCGCGAATGACACAGCCCAGGGCGAGATAACCGTCATAGGCGCCGCTGTCCACGGCGAAGCCGATGGCGGCGGGGATTTCGAAGGCGCCGGGCACCTTTATCCGCTCTTGGCTCGCCCCGGCCGCATCGAGTGCGGCCACGGCGCCAGTGGTCAATGCGTCGGCGATATCGGGATAGAAACGCGCCTCGACGATCAGGATATGGCGTTGATCGGCCATTTCAGGAACCGTCGATATCCAAAGGTTTATGCTCGACAACAGACAGCCCGTAGCCCTCCAGGCCGATGAAGGTGCGCTTGTTGTTGGACAGCAGGATCATGTCGTGGACACCAAGGGCGAGCAGAATCTGCGAGCCGATGCCGACCTCGCGCAGATCGCTCCCCTCGTCGTCGCTCGTTTCGGCCTTGAGGCTTTCGGACAGGCTGAGCTGTTGACCTTCGCGTATCAGCACGATGACACCGCGCCCGGCGGCGGCAACGGCGCGCATGGCGGCTTCAAGCTCACCGCCTCTCTCGCCGCCGCGACCGCCCAGCACGTCCTCGACCACGCTCAACACATGAACCCTGGTGAGCACCGGCTCGGCCGTCGTCACATCGCCCATGACCAGCGCCACATGCTCGGCGCCGTCGAGGCTGTTGATGAACACCATCATTTTGAAGTCGCCGCCGAACCTGCTGTGCAGGGTGGTCTCCACCGTACGCCTGACGATGGTGTCGTTGCGCAGGCGATAGGCAATCAGGTCGGCGATGGTAGCGACCTTGAGGCCATGCAGTTGGGCGAAGGTAAGCAGATCGGGCAGCCGCGCCATGGTGCCGTCGTCATTCATGATTTCGCAGATCACGCCCGAGGGGTTGAGACCCGCGAGACGGGCGATATCGACGGCCGCCTCCGTATGGCCGGCGCGCACCAGAGTTCCGCCGTCATTGGCAACCAGGGGAAAAACATGGCCCGGTGAGCCGAGATCGCCACGCCCCTTGGCGGGATCGATGGCGACCGCGATGGTATGCGCCCGATCGGCGACGGAAATGCCCGTGGAGACCCCTTCCCTGGCTTCGATCGAGACGGTGAAGGCGGTCTGGTGGCGGGATTCGTTATGCTGGGCCATGAGCGGCAGGCCAAGCTCTTCGACCCGCGCCAGTGTCAGCGACAGGCAGATCAGCCCGCGCCCGTTCTTGGCCATGAAATTGATCGCCTCGGGGGTCGCCATCTGCGCCGGGATGATCAGATCGCCTTCGTTTTCACGATTCTCGTCATCGACCAGAATGAACATGCGGCCATTGCGCGCTTCTTCGATTACCTCTTCGATAGAAGACAGGAAATCGGTATATTCATTTAAAGCGTATTCCATCAGTTTTTTCACGTCGCTTCTGCCCATTCATGTTGGCGCGCAACATAGCGCGCAAGGATGTCGATCTCCAGGTTGACCCGGTCGCCGGCGGCCAAACTGCCGAGAGTCGTCACGGCCAGGGTGTGAGGGATGATATTGACCTCGAAGACTGTGTTTTCAACCTGGTTCACGGTCAGGGAAACCCCATCGAGCGCGACCGAGCCCTTGGCGGCAATGAAGCCGGCGAGCGCCTCGGGCGCGCTTATGGACAAACGCCGGGAATCGCCCACGGGTTCGCTGGCCTCGACGCGGGCGACGCCGTCCACATGGCCGAGCACCATATGGCCGCCTAGCTCATCGCCGAGGGTCAGTGGCCGTTCGAGGTTGACCGGATCGCCGACCTTCCATTCACCCAGGGTGGTGCAGGCCAGGGTTTCCGCCGAGACATCGAAGGCCAGCCAGTCGCCATTCTTTTCGACCACCGTCAAGCAGACACCCGAACAGGCGACGGAAGCGCCGATGGCGATGCTCTCCGTGGCATAGGACGTGGCGATGACCAGGCGCTTGTCCGTATCGCCCTCGATCGCCCGCAATTCGCCCAGGTCGCTGATGATGCCCGTAAACATGGGCGGAACTTATGATATCCGCTCGTAAGTTTCCATCACGTCGTCGCCAACCTGTTCGACGGACAACCGGCGAAAGGCCGGCGCCTTATCGAGGCCCTCGATGCCGAAGCCCGCCGCCGCCGGCAGGCCATCGCCGCCGATCATCCGGGGATTGCGGAACCAGACCAGCCGGTCGATGAGATTTTCCCGCAGCAGAGAGGCGTTCAACCGGGCGCCGCCCTCGACGAGAACCCGGGTCAGGCCGCGCTTACCGAGCGCCTGAGCGGCGGCGTCAAGATCGACCATACCGTCACTGTTGGCGTCGACTTCGATAATTTCCAGGCCGCGCTCTACCAGGGGTCCCTTATCGCCACCCGCCAGGGTCACGACCCAGCTCGTCGGCGACTGCGCCAGCTTGCTGTCCAGGGGAAGCCGCAAATGGCTGTCCACGACGATGCGCAGGGGCGAGCGAGAGGCCATGCCCGGCAGGCGGCAGTCGAGCGTGGGATCGTCGGCGAGAGCCGTGCCGATGCCCACCATGACCGCATCGTGATCGGCGCGCAGGCCGTGGCCCCGCAGACGCGCGGCCTCGCCGGTGATCCATTGGCTCTGCCCACTCCCGGTGGCAATCCGGCCATCCAGGCTGGTCGCCGTCTTGAGGGTAAACAGGGGCCTCCCCTGGGCTACACGCTTTATGAACCCGGCGTTCAATGCCACGGCAGGCTCTTTGCAAATCCCTTCAATTACCTCGATACCGGCGTCGCGCAGACGCGCTATGCCCAGCCCCTGGACCCTGGGGTCGGGATCTTCGGCGGCGACCACGACGCGTCTGACTCCGGCGGCGATCAAGGCGTCGGCGCAAGGTGGAGTCTCGCCGTGATGAGCGCAGGGCTCGAGACTGACATAGGCGGTGGCGCCCCGGGAAAGACCAGCTGCGCGGCGCAAGGCTTCGGCTTCCGCATGGGGCCGACCGCCCGGCTGAGTCCAGCCCCGGCCGACCACGCAGCCGTCGGCAACCAGCACGCAACCATGAGTGGGGTTCGGCCAGACCGCGCCCAAGCCGCGACCCGCCAGGTTAAGCGCCACGGTCATATGACGGGTATGAGTGGAATCAGTCGTCTTCGCCGCCCATGTTATCGGTGCCACCGAGACTGCCGATGAAATCTTCGAAATCCTTGGCTTCACGGAAATTGCGATAGACCGAGGCGAAGCGCACATAGGCGACCTTGTCGAGAGAGGACAGCCCCTCCATAACATATTCACCGATCAGCTGGGACGACACTTCGGGCTCGCCGGAGGTCTCGAGGCGGCGCTGGATAACATTGACCATACGCTCGATACGGTCCGGGTCCACCGGCCGTTTGCGCAGGGCGATATTCAGGGATCTGGCCAGCTTGTCACGGTCAAACGGCGAGCGGGTGCCATTCTTTTTGACCACAATCAATTCGCGCAGCTGGATGCGTTCGAAGGTGGTGAAGCGCGAGGCGCAGGCCGGGCAATGACGACGACGCCTGATCGCCGAATTATCCTCGGTGGGACGCGAGTCCTTAACCTGGGTATCGTCGCTTCTACAAAATGGACAGCGCATCGCTCCGGCCTCCTCCTAAAACTTTGTGATCAATCGAAATCACGGTAGATCGGAAATTGCTCGCACAGGCCGCGCACCTGTCCGAAAGCGGCGTTTTCGGCGGCGCCGTTATCGTCGGGGTTATCGACCAGCCCATCGAGCACATCGGCGATCAGAGTGCCGACCCTTTGGAACTCGGCCACGCCGAAGCCCCGTGTGGTGGCGGCCGGCGTACCCAGCCGAATGCCCGAGGTCACCATGGGTTTTTGCGGGTCGTCGGGAACGGCGTTCTTGTTGCAGGTCATGGCGGCGCGTTCGAGGGCCGCTTCGGCGTCCTTGCCGGTCAAGCCCTTAGAGCGCAGATCGACCAGCATGAGATGGGTGTCGGTGCCCCCCGAAACCAAGCCGTAACCGCGTGACATGAGGGTCTCGGCGAGCGCTGCGGCGTTATCGACCACGGCCCGGGCGTAGAGTTTGAATTCGGGCTGCAGGCATTCGCCGAACGCCACCGCCTTGGCGGCGATAATATGCATCAGCGGCCCGCCCTGAAGGCCGGGGAAGATCGCCGAATTGATCTTCTTGGCGATCGCCTCGTCATTGGTCAGGATCATCCCGCCGCGCGCCCCGCGCATGGTCTTGTGGGTGGTGGTGGTGACCACATCGGCATGCGGCAAGGGGCTGGGATGAACCCCGCCGGCGACGAGCCCGGCGAAATGCGCCATATCGGTCATAAACATAGCGCCGACCTCATCGGCGACCTTCCTGAAGCTGGCGAAATCCAGCTCCCGCGAGTAGGCCGAACCGCCGGCGATGATGAGCTTGGGTTTATGCTCGCGCGCCAGGGCGGCGACCTCATCGAAATCGATGCGGCCATCGTCGGGCCGGATGCCGTACTGCACGGCGTTGAACCATTTGCCCGACTGGTTGGGCGCGGCGCCATGGGTGAGATGGCCGCCCGATGCGAGGGACAGGCCGAGAATTGTGTCGCCGGGCTGGAGCAGCGCCATGAAGACGCCCTGGTTCGCCTGGGCGCCGGAATGGGGCTGAACATTGGCGAAGCTGCAATCGAACAGCCTGGTGGCGCGCTCGATGGCGATGGCCTCGACCACATCGGCAAATTCGCAGCCACCGTAATAGCGCCGGGTCGGATAGCCTTCGGCGTATTTATTGGTCAGAACAGAACCCTGCGCCTCAAGCACGGCGCGGCTGACGATGTTTTCCGAGGCGATCAGCTCGATACCGTCATCTTGACGAGTGCGTTCGTCATCGATCGCCTGTCTAATATCGGGGTCGGTTTCGGCTAGGCGGCCTGAGAAAAAATTGTCGGCAACAGTCATAGTCAATCCCAACGAATTCTTGATTTTTAAGTAGCGTGACTGATCTTAGGCGAGCTTGGCCACACGGGGGATGTGGCGGCCGCCCTCAAAGTCCGTTTCGAGAAAGATCCGAAGACATTCCCGGGCCGTATCCGGATCCGTCACCCGACCGCCAAGCACTAAAACGTTGGCGTCGTTGTGCTCTCTGGCCATGCGGGCAGTCTCGGCGCTGTGGCACAGGGCCGCGCGCACCCCTCTGTGGCGATTGGCGGCGATGCTGGCGCCGATACCGGTGCCGCACAACAGCAGGCCGCGACGGTCAGCACTTTCCGAAACAGCCTCGGCGAGTGCATTGGCCATATCCGGGTAATCCACCGCGTTAGTATCGTATGTACCAAGATCTTCTACTGCCACACCAATAGCTTCAAGCTCTGCCTTGAGAACTTCCTTCAACTCGAATCCAGCGTGATCCGATGCAATAACGATGGGTCTATCCGACATACAGCCTCTCCCCCGCCCTCAGAGTCGCAACGAAGCCAGCCTAGTAGCATATCTTGCGTCTCCGCGCCAGCATGGCACAACACCACGGCCACTATGACACCCATCCCTGAGAAGCGTCAGGGCTGTATGCATTCATCGGGTATAGCCAAGAGCTACCATTATAGGAAGCTGTTGTCCGGAAGAGTCCATATTAGGTCATGGACTCATTAACGCGTAGCCATATCCGTATAGATGCCAACTTTATCATGGCGAGGTAGTTGAGGGCATGTTTCTCGAAGCGCGTTGCGACACGACGGAAGTGTTTGATCCTGTTGAAGAAGCGTTCGATACGATTGCGTTCCTTGTAAAGCGCCTTGGAGAAGCAGTGACGATGCTTGCGGTTGACCTTGTCGGGAATGTTCGCCGTCGCACCCTGGGAATCGATCCATTCCCTGATCCAGTCGGCGTCGTAAGCCTTGTCGCCAAGCAGGATGTTTCCGTCGTTGAGACCGGTCAGCAGCATCGCCGCGCCGTTGACGTCATGGGCCTGGCCGGGGGTGAGCGCCAGCTTTATCGGCAGCCCCCGAGCATCGGTGAGCACATGAACCTTGGTGGTCAGTCCTCCTCGGCTGCGGCCCATACAATGAAGCTCGGTGTTTTTTTTACGTTGGCGGCGTGCTGATGAACACGCACCACGGAGCTGTCGATCATCTGGATGTCGCCGTCGTAAGCCTCGGAAACCGCGTCCATGATGCGATCCCACACACCCGCCTTGCGCCAGCGGTTGAAGCGGTTGTAGCTCGTCGTATAGGGGCCGTAACGCTCCGGCAGGTCACGCCACGGCGCGCCGGAACGCAAAATCCAGAAGATGCCGCTCAACACTCGACGGTCATCAACGCGCGGCACGCCACGCGGCTTGTTTGGAAGAAGAGGTTCGATGACCGACCATTCGAAGTCCGTCAGATCGTAGCGTCCGCCCATGTCTATGCTCCCACTGTTTGGAAGCTTGAATCACATAACGGGGGTTTTGTGAATCCCTTTTATGAGTACATGGCCTAATTCACTAGTCGAGTCCGAGACGCCGCAGTTGACGGGCGATGACCTCGGCCTCGTCATAGAGCGCCAGCGCTCTGGCGCGGCCAGCCTCACCCCAGGACGTGCGCAAATCCGCATCACCAGCCAAATCCGCCAGGGCCTGGCGTAAGCCCGCCACGTCGCCGACGGGGAGCAATCGCCCGGTCTCACCGTCGATGACTTCCTCACGGCTGCCGCGTATGTCGGTCGCAACCACGGGAAGGCCACTCATCATCGCCTCGATTATCGAGCGCGGCATGCCTTCCCGATGGGACGGCAGGGTATAGATATCGGCGGCGCGCAGCAGCTCATCAACATCGTCGCGCGCCCCCAGCAGTTGCAGACGCGGGCCGAAATTTGAGGCCTGGGCGGCGTTCAGCTCGGCCTCGACGTTACGATCGTGATCGCTGGCCAGCCGTTCGCCGACCACCCAGAGATGAATATCGAGATCGCGCACCGCCGTCAGCAATTCAGGAAAGCCCTTCTCGGCGATGAGACGGCCGATCACCATCACCACCACCGCATCGTCGGGCGTGTCCAACCGGCGGCGCACTTCGCTCCTTGTTTGACCGTGGGTTTCTGGGCCGGGATGGAAGCGCTCCGGGTCCACGCCGTTGCCGATGGCCTCGACCACACCAGTGCGGCACAGGCCGAGGCGGCTCGCTGTATCGGCGTCTTCCGCGGCCTGGGTGAACAGCACATGGGTCGCCCGCCCAGCGAGCCATTCCAGGGCGATAAAGACGGCACGCTTGAACGGGCTCATACGGTCGTGGAAATAAAACCCGTGGGCGGTGTAGACGATGCAGGGCACGCCCGCGGCCCGCGCCGCGAGACGCCCGATGAAGGCGGCGATGGGTGTATGGACATGAACCATATCGAACTGCTCGGCGCGGAACAGCCGGACCAGAGCCCGATAATTAGCCAGATGGTCGAGGCTGATCAGACGCCGGGTAAAGGCCACGGTCTCGACACGCAGGCCACCCTCGCGCAGGCGGGCAACCAGAGGGCCGTCGGCGCAGACCGCCACTACCTCATGACCGGCCTTGGCCTCGGCTTCGATCAGCGGCATCAGGAACCGGTAGAGGGTGAAATCGACGGCGCAAAGCTGGCAGATTTTCATGGCTTCACCGGCAAAGACCCACTAGCCCCGGCGCCATCGATCCACATGGCGAACCAGAGTTCCAGCATGAGCAGCGCCCAGATGCGGTCGTGATGGGCGCGCGTACCGGCCATATGTTCATCAAGCAGCCGAACCACCGCCTCGGGGCGGAACAGGCCGCGCGCCGTGGCCCGCGCCGAGGTCAGGGTGTCGTAGGCGAGGTCCTTGAGATCGGTGCGCAGCCAGTGCTCGATGGGAACCTCGAAGCCGCGTTTCGGAAGCTTCAGAATTTCCCGCGGCAGGCGCGACGCCATCACCGACTTGAGCAGCGACTTGGTGCGCAGACCGCTCATGCGCTGGGCGGCCGGGATGGCGGCGGCGCAGGCCATTAGCTGATGATCGAGAAACGGCGAACGCCCTTCCAGGCCGTGCGCCATGGTCGCCACATCGACCTTGACCAATAAATCATCGGGCAGGTAGCCATGAATGTCCGCATAGGCCGCCCGGCCCGGGTCGACCGCGCCGGTCCCCAGCCAGGGGGCCAGCAGGTCTTCCGACGGCGCATCGAGACAGGCCAGCATGGCGTCGCCGTAGAGGGCCTGCTTGTCGGCCTGAGCGAACAGGGTCATCCAGTTGGTGTAGCGCTCAGGCGCCGGCGTCGCGGCCTCGATCAGAAAACGCCGGGCATACCGCAGCAGGCGCGCACGACTGGTCTCGAAGGGAAGCAATCGCCCCAGGGCTGCCATCAGGCCGCGCGCCGGGCGCGGCAGGGCGTCGACCCAACCGCCGATACGGCTGCCCGTGTAGCGCGGATAGCCCAGGAAAGCCTCGTCGCCGCCGTCGCCGTTGAGCGCTACGGTGACATGGCGGCGGGTGATTTCCGAGACATACCAGCTCGGCACGGCGGAGGCGTCGGCGAAGGGCTGCCCGTAATGCCAGACCAGCTTGGGCAGGATATCGAGCGCGTCCGGCTCGACTATGAACTCATGATGATCGGTGGCGTAGCGCGTCGCCACATGGCGGGCGCTTTCGCGTTCGTCGAAGCGGCGGTCCGCGAAACCGATGGTGAAGGTTTTGACCGCGCCCGAGCCGACCCTCGCCATGGCCGCCACAACGCAAGCCGAATCGATGCCGCCGGACAGGAAGGCGCCGAGCGGCACGTCAGAGATCATGCGCAGACGCACCGCCTCGTCGAAACGCTCGGTTATTTCCTCGGCGAGGTCGGCCAGGGTACGCCGGGGCGAATCAACGGGTTCCGGCAGGGACCAGTAGCGCTCCGTGCGGCTTGACCCGTCGGCCTCTATGGTCATGAAATGAGCCGGTTCCAGTTGGCGCACGCCCTTGAATGCCGTCTGCGGCGTGGGTACCGCCCGGTAAGCGAGATAATGGTGGATCGCCTCCAGGTTCGCACTGCGCGCCATACCCGGCCAGGCCAGGATGGCCTTGATCTCGGAGCCGAACAGCAGGCGGCCCTCATGCCAGGCGTAATACAGCGGCTTCTGCCCCAGGCGGTCGCGCACCAGCAGCAGGCGGCGCTGGCGGCTGTCCCACAGGACGAAGGCGAACATGCCGCGCAGGCGGCCGATCACCCCATCGCCCCATTGCTTGTAGCCATTGATAATGACCTCGGCGTCGCCCTGGCTGGCAAAGCCGTGGCCAAGGGCGATCAACTCATCGCGCAGGGCCTGAAAATTATAGATTTCGCCGTTGTGAACGATATGGACGGCGCCATCCCCATCGGCCAGGGGCTGGGCCGCCGCCGGGCTCAAATCGATCACCGCGAGCCGGGCATGGGCCAGGCCCACATGGCCGTCGTTCCAAACCCGGTTGCCGTCCGGGCCGCGGTGGCTGAGGGTGGCGATCATGCCGTGCAGCCGCTCGTCCAAACCCTCCAGCGGCTCAGGCGACCACAGCCCCGCGATGCCGCACATCAGCGGATTCTATCCACTAGGTGGGCGCGAGACCGCGCGCCGGGTCGAGGCCGAGTTCGCGCGCAACGATGCTGTGAATATGGACAGCACCGACAATAGCCCCCGCCTCATCGACGCAGAGCAGGGAGGTCACCGCATGCTCTTCCATCAGGCGCAGGGCCTCTATGGCGAAGGAATTTGCCGGCACGGCGAGGGGCGAGTCGCTCATGACCGTCGCCGCCGTCGCCGCCTCGAAACCCTTGCGGTCCTGAGCGGCGCGGCGAATATCGCCGTCCGAGATGAAGCCCACTTCATCGGGCCGGACGCCGGCGGCGCTGGGCTTTTCGCAGACGATGGCGAAACCCTGGCCGCCGCTGGTGATGGCCGCCACGAGACGGTCCATGGGCGTATCGGGCGCGAGCCAGGTCAGGCTGTCGAGCGGCAGCATCTCATCGCCCACCCGGCGCATCTTCTGGCCGAGGGCGCCGCCCGGATGATAGCGCCGGAAAGCATCCGCCGAGAAACCGCGCATACTCAGACTGGCCATCATCACTGCATCACAGAGCGCCAGGGTCGTTGTCGTGGATGATGTGGGCGCCATACCGCCGATGCCCGATTCCTCGGCGACCCCGGTCTCGATGATCCAATCCACATAGGGCGCCAGCTTGCAGTCCCGGCCCTTGGTGATGAGCACCGAATTGATTCCGAACTGGCGGATCAGCGGGATCAAGGTAAGCAGTTCTTCCGTATTGCCCGAATTGCTTAGCAGGATGGCCAGGGTCACGTGATCGACAATGCCAAGATCACCATGAAGTGCGTCCGTCGGGTGTAAAAATGTGGCGCCGTGGCTGGTAGAAAGCATGCTAGCAACCAGCTTGCGGCCGATAAACCCCATTTTCCCGACACCGACCACCATGGCGAAGCTGTCGGGCGCGGCCAATGCCCGCACGGCGGCGGTGAAGTCCGCGCCCAGCAGGTCCGCCGCATGACCCAGGCACTCAGCCCCCTCGGTCAGCACGGCGCCGCCGGCGGCAATGATCTCGCCATCATCAAGATCAGTCATGGGCATCAAGATCAGTCATGGGCATTAAGCTCTGTCATACGGTCCGTATGGGGTTTAAACGGCGGTTTTGTCAATCATAGCGGAACTCACGGCGCGGCTGAACCTTTCTGTTGGCGGCAAGGCGCGCTATAAGCTCCGCCATGGGGTGGCTGACAATTCTTCTCTATGGGCTGTTCGCGCTGGGTGCGTTCGGCGCCGTCTGGGCGGCGACCGGGGCTGTGTTGAGCAGCCTGCGCGCACGCGCCATCCTCGACCATCCGAATGAACGATCGAGTCACACCACGCCGACGCCGCGCGGCGCCGGGCTGGCGGTGATCGGGGTTCTGCTGCCCGCCTGGTGCCTGGTCGCCGCCCTGACCGGCGATCTCGGAGTTTATTGGCCGACCTTCCTCGCCGCCCTGGCTGTCGCCGCCGTCTCCTGGCGCGATGACCTGCAGGGCCTTCCCGCGTGGCCCCGCTTGATCGCCCAGGCTGTCGCCGTCGCCGTCGGCATCACCGCCCTGCCTGGCGACGGGCTGATCTTCCAAGGGCTGTTGCCGCCCGCCATGGATACGGCGGTGGCGGCCCTGGGCTGGCTGTGGTTCGTCAATCTGTTCAATTTCATGGACGGCATCGACGGCATCAGCGCGGTTCAGGCGGCGGCCATCGGCGCGGGGCTTTGCCTGGTGGCGCTGATTGGCGGCTGGGGCGGTGGCGCCGGCATCTACGGCCTGATCCTGGCCGGGGCGGCGCTGGGTTTCCTGCCGTGGAACTGGCACCCGGCGCGTATTTTCCTCGGCGATGTGGGCAGCGTCACCCTGGGCTATCTCATCGGCTGGCTGCTGCTCGGCGCCGCCGCCGAGGGCTATTGGGCGGCGGCGCTTCTGTTGCCGCTCTACTATCTCGCCGACGCCACCCTGACCCTGGCAAGCCGCCTGCGCCGCCGCGAGCCGGTCTGGCAGGCCCACAGGAAGCATTACTACCAGCGCGCCGTCCGCCGGGGGATCAGCCAGGTCCGCGTGGTCGCCACGGTGATAGCCCTCGATTTATTGCTCATCGGCGCCGCTCTGCTGAGCCTGACTAGCCCCCTGATCTCCCTGGCCATCGGGGCGCTGTCGGTGATCGGCGTGTTGTGGTATTTTCGTGGATCGAGTGAGGACTATTGATTATGCCCGAAGGCAAGACAATCCGTGACTAAACGGGGGTTCAGGAGGCCGGTCGTCGCGGCGCTCCATGATCTGTTCATGGCGGCGCTGTCCTTCGTGCTGTCGCTTTATCTGCGCCTCGGCGACGCCATGATGGACCAGGTCGGTGATTTTCTGGCCGAGGGCACTGTTCTGTTCACCGTGGTCTGCGGCCTGGTCTTCTGGCGCATGCGCTTCTACCGCGCCTTGTGGCGGTACGCCTCCCTGCCCGATCTGATCGCCCTGACCAAGGGAGTGAGCCTGGCCATCCTGGTGTTCGTGCCCCTGCTGTTCCTCGCCACCCGGCTGATGGACTATCCGCGCTCGGCGGTGGTCATCAACTGGTTCGTGCTGCTCGCCCTGCTCGGCGGGCCGCGCTTCCTCTATCGCATGATCAAGGACGGCGGCATCGGCTGGGCCCTCGCTAGGGCGACGGGAGAAAGCTCGGGCAATCGCATCCCCGTGCTGCTGGTCGGCGCCGGCGACACCGCCGAGATGTTCATCCGCGAAATGGCGCGCGCCGGGGGACGAGATGGCGGCCAGGCACCCTATCGGGTGATCGGTGCGCTGGACGATGACCGTCACATCATCGGCGGCCAGATTCACGGGGTGCGCATCATCGGCGCCATCAGCGACGTCACCGCCGTGGTCGAAAAACTGACCCGCAAGGGCGAGCGGCCGCAACGGCTCCTGCTGAGCGAGCGGATCGAGGGCGAGACCGTCCGCGAATTGCTCGATGCCGCCGACGAGCTGGGGCTGACCCTGGCCCGCCTGCCGAGGTTGACGGATTTCCAGAGCGGCGAGATCGAGGACGCCGCCAAGCTCCGCCCGATCGCCATCGGGGACCTGCTGGGCCGGGCGCAGACGGTTCTCGACCGGCCCGCCATGGGCGCCCTGATCGAGGGCAAGCGGGTGCTGATCACCGGCGCCGGCGGCACCATCGGCGCTGAGCTGACCCGCCAGGTCGCGTCCTATGGCCCATCTCATCTCGTGCTGTTCGACAATTCGGAATTCAATCTCTACCAGATCGACGGCGATATCGCCGGGAGTCATGCGGCGTTGTCGCGCAAAGCGGTGCTCGGCGACGTTCGCGATGCTCAGCGGATCGAGCAGGTACTGGACCGGGAAAAGCCCGACATTCTGTTCCATGCCGCCGCCTTCAAGCATGTTCCCATGGTCGAGTCCAACCCCAACGAAGGGGTGCTGACCAACGTTATCGGCACCCGCAATCTGGCCGACGCCTGCCGCGCCGCGCACATCGAGACCATGGTGATGATCTCGACCGACAAGGCGGTCAATCCATCCAGCGTCATGGGGGCGACAAAACGCATCGCCGAGCTTTATTGCCAGGCGCTCGGCGCCGGCGGCGGCGGCACCCGCTTCGTCACCGTGCGGTTCGGCAATGTGCTGGGCTCGACCGGTTCGGTGGTCCCCCTGTTCCAGCGCCAGCTTGCCGCCGGCGGCCCGCTCACCGTGACCCACCCCGATATGACACGGTTTTTCATGACCGTTCGCGAGGCCGTGGAGCTGGTCCTGCAGGCCACGGCCATTGAAGACTCAGGAAGCGGTGGCGGCGATATCTATGTGCTTGAGATGGGCACACCGGTGCTGATCGACGACCTCGCCCGCCAGATGATCCGCCTCGCCGGCCTGCGCCCCGATGACGATATCGCCATTGAATACAGCGGCATACGCGACGGCGAAAAAATGCATGAAGACCTGTTCCACGATGACGAGAGCATGGTGCCGACCAGCCACGCCGGCGTGCTTCTGGCGACATCGCAAGCCGCCGATCTGGATGAGCTGCGCCGCTTGCTCACCGAACTTGCCGCCGCCGCCCAGGCGCGACGCACGGCGGAAACCTTCGCCCTGATCCACCGTATCGTTCCCGCCTATGCAGCCCTCGACGAGACCGCGCGCATGGGCGTTGCCCAATAACCACCGACAGAGAATAGTTTCTGGAGACTGCTACGATTATGCCCATTACCCGTGCCCTAATTTCCGTTTCCGACAAGAGTGGTTTGGCCGAATTCGGCCGCTTTCTTGAGAGCCGCGGGGTTGAAATCCTGTCCACCGGAGGCTCGGCCAAGGCGCTTCGAGAGGCCGGGGTCGCGGTCGTCGAGGTGGCCGACCACACCGGCTTTCCCGAGATCATGGACGGCCGGGTAAAGACCCTTCATCCCAAGATACACGGCGGCATCCTGGCGCTTCGCGAGGCCCATAGCGAGGCCATGACGGCGCACGACATCGCGCCCATCGATCTGGTGGCGGTCAATCTCTACCCCTTCGAGGCGACCGTGGCGAAGGGCGCTCCGTTCGATGACTGCATCGAGAATATCGACATCGGCGGCCCTGCCATGATCCGCTCGGCGGCCAAGAACCACCGCCATGTGACGGTGCTGGTGGATCCTGCTGATTATCAGGCGGTGATGGATGACATGGCGACGGGCGACGGCAACACCAGCGACGCCCTGCGCCGCCGCCTGGCCGGCATCGCTTACGCCCGCACCGCAGCCTATGACGCGGCCATCGCCGCCTGGTTCGCCGATCAGGCGGGCGAGGCACTGCCCGAGAGGCTGATCATATCGGCGACGCGGCGGGAGCTTTTACGCTATGGCGAAAACCCTCATCAGAACGCCGCGGTCTATGCCGGCGGCGCTGCCCGGCCCGGCGTGGCCGGCGCCGAGCAGGTCCAGGGCAAGGCCCTGAGCTACAACAATCTCGGCGACACCGACGCCGCCTTCGAGCTGGTCGCCGAGTTTGACGAGCCCTGCGTCGCCATCATCAAGCACGCCAATCCGGCCGGGGTCGCCGTCGCCGACAGCGCGCAGCTGGCCTACCAGCGCGCCTTGGCCTGCGACCCGGTGAGCGCCTTCGGCGGCATCATCGCCCTCAACCGCCCGCTCGACGGCGCAACCGCCGAATTGATCGCGGCCCTGTTCGCCGAGGTGGTGATCGCCCCGGGGGCCGACGAAGCGGCGCGCGCGGCCCTAGCGGCGAAGAAGAATTTGCGTCTGCTGCTGACCGAGGCCATGCCCGACCCTGCGGCCTCCGGGCTCACGGTGAAATCCCTGGCCGGCGGCTATCTAGTCCAGGGCCGCGACTCCGGGCAAATCACCGCCGCCGATCTGACCACGGTCACCAAGCGCGCGCCCAGCGACGCCGAAATCTCCGACCTGCTGTTCGCCTTCACGGTGTGCAAGCATGTCAAATCCAACGCCATCGTCTATGCCAAGGACCGCGCCACCGTGGGCGTCGGCGCCGGCCAGATGAGCCGGGTGGATTCGGCCCGCATCGCCGCCTGGAAAGCCGCCGAGATGGCCGAGGCCGCCCAGGAGCCCGAGAGCCGCGCGATCGGCTCGGTGGCGGCGTCGGACGCCTTCTTCCCCTTCCCCGACGGCCTGCTGACCGCCGCCGAGGCGGGCGCCACGGCGGTCATCCAGCCCGGCGGCTCCATGCGCGACGACGAGATCATCGCCGCCGCCGACCAGGCCGGCCTGGCCATGGTAATGACCGGAATGCGTCACTTCCGCCATTGACGGGAACGCTGGATTTCTCCACGGTGATTTCCATACCGGCAACGGAGGCGCGCCATGGGTAAGCATCTTCGCGACGAGCAGATTTCCCGCTATCACGCGGACGGGTTTGTATCCCCCGTCGATATTTTCAGCCCCGAGGTCGCCGCCGGCTATCGCGCGCGCATGGAGGCGCTGGAAGCCGAGCACGGGGCCATGAAATACGCCATGAAGCCCTATCTCACGGTGACCATGGCCGACGAAATTGCCCATGACGAGACCCTGCTCGATGCGGTCGAGGACCTTATCGGGCCCAATCTGCTGGTCTGGGACGGTGCCTTCATCAACAAGGAGCCCAAAACCAACATCTATGTGAGCTGGCATCAGGACCTGACCTATTGGGGCATCGGCCCGCCCGAGGAGATCGTCTCCATATGGCTCGCCCTGTCGCTGGTGTCGCCCGAGAACGGCAGCATGCGGATGATCCCCGGCAGCCATCGTGCGGCCCTGCCCCATGTGGACAAATTCGGCGACGACAATCTATTGAGCCGAGGCCAGGAGCTGGACGGCGGTTTCGACGAAGGGTCGGCGGTCGACGTGACCCTGGCGCCGGGGCAGATGTCGCTCCATCACGGCCTGGTGATCCACGGCTCCAACCCCAACCATTCGGACCAGCGCCGCATCGGCCTCAATTTCCAGTTCATCACCCCAGCCGTGCGCCAGCGTGGAATGACCGGCGATTCCGCGCAGCTGGTTCGCGGTGTGGACGAGGTCGGCCATTTCGCTTCCGAGCCGCGGCCGCGCGCAGACTTCGCGGCGACAAGCATCGCCTTCGCCGAGGATATCGCACAGCGCCGCCAGAAGATGCTGTTTCGTGGCGTCGATGAAGAGCGGAGCGACCGCTACGGCGCGGTGGTCTAATACCAACCTGCAATGATAGGAACCCATTTCATGGCAGGTTGGTATCAGGCTCGCGGAGCGGCAGCAGAATAAAGAGACCGACGGCGAGGAAGCCGAGAATCGTCGCCATGCCGGCGCGCTGGCTATCGAAGGCGAAGGTCGCCCAGCCCACCAGCAGCGGCCCGGCGAAGGCGGTGGCCCGCCCCGACAGGGCGAACAGGCCGAACATCTCGGTCTCGCGGCCCGCCGGGCTGAGCCGCGCTATCATCGAACGGCTCGCCGACTGGGTCGGCCCGATGAAAATACCCAGCCCCAGCCCGGCGGCCCAAAACCAGGGCTCGGACGGCGCCAGCACGCCGCCCGCTACCCCCAGCAGCAGCCCGCTGACAGAGATCACCAGGGTGCGCTTGGCACCGATCCAATCGTCGATCCAGGCGAAGGCGAAGGCCCCGAGTCCGGCGCTGACATTGAGCGCAATACCGAACAGGATGACCGCGGGCAGGTCCATGCCGAAGGTCCCGGCGGCGTAAATACCGCCGAAGGCAAACACCGTATTCAGCCCGTCGATGAAAAACATGCGGGCGATCAGGAAGCGCAGCACCGGCCCCTGAGAGCGGATGTTCCGCAGGCTCTGCTTGAGTTTTGCAACACCGCTCCGGATCGCTGCACCGGCGCTCAGGCGCGACGGCGGATTGTCGGGGACCATCACAAAGAGCGGCCAGCCGAAAACCACGAACCACAGCACCGCCAGAGGGGCGACGGCGCGAACCGGCTCGGCGCTGGCGGGGTCGAGACCGAAGGGCGGCGTCTCGGCCTGGACGAAGCCGAACAGGGCGATGACCAGACAGGCCAGGCCGCCGCCGTAGCCCAAGGCCCAGCCCCAACCCGAAAGCCGGCCCAGGCGGCCCCGCTGGGCGATCCCCGGCAACATGGCGTTGTAGAACACCATGCCGAGTTCAAACCCGGCGTTGGCCAGGGCGACGCAGACCAGCGCCCAGAGCGTGCTCGATGGATGCGGCGTGGCGAACCACAAGGCCAGCCCGCCGAGAACAGTGACCGTCGTGCAGGCAAGCAGCCAGGGCTTGCGACGCCCACCGGCGTCGGCAATGGCGCCAAAGAGAGGGCCGAGCACGGCCACGGCCAGGGCGCTCGCCGCCATGGCGTTGCCCCACAGGGTCGTGCCGAGCACCGAATCGCCGACGATGCCTTGGGTGAAATAGGCGGAAAAGACGAAGGTGATGATGACCGTGGGAAAGGGTGAATTCGCCCAATCGAACAGGCACCAGGCAATCCGCGCGCGACGCGGCGACGCGTTCATCGCCCCGCACTCATCATGGGGCGCCGTCAGCCGTCGGCGAGCACACGGATCTGCCGGTTGGCGACGGTGAGCATGGCAAGATCCTGGATATCGGCCTTGCGCAGATCGTCGATCAAACGCTGATTTCGCGCGACCCGGGACTGGTTGGCGTCGAACCATTTATCGACGGCGCCTGAGACCGCCGTGCGCCCCTTGGCCGCTAGCACCGCCCCGGTGAGCACGCGCTGCTCGCCATAGAGATCGTCGATAATGGCGGCCACCGCCTGACGCTGCCAATGGGATTCGACGGCAAAACCACGCGCGCTGTTGCGTAGCCATTCGAGACCGAGACGGTCGCCCAGCTCGAAATAGACCCCCGCCACCGCCTCGACAGCGAGCTTGTTGGTGCGCGCCGCCTCGACGATGTCCAGCGCCGAGACCAGCACGCCGAGGCTGCAGACCTGGCCGGCCAGGGCCTTGGGCACCCCCTGGTCGCGATATTCCGCCGCCGCCTGGCTGACGATGGCGGCTCGGCTCGGACTGACGAGAGATTTGAGGTCCTCGGCCAGAACCTCGATACCCGGCGCGAAGATGTCGATGGCGGCTGTGATGTCGATCGGTTGCGGGCGGTTGCGCAGGAACCACAGGGTGCAGCGTTCGACTAGACTGCCAACGTCGATCAGCATGGCGGTCTGCACACTGGCCGGCACCTTGTTGTCGAGGGCCTCGATAGCTGCCCACAGGGATCTCAGGCCATAGCAATCGCGGGTGATGGCGTAGGCCCGGGCGGTTTCGCTCGGAGCGAAGCCGTGCTCCTCGGCAAAATGGCTGATGAAGGCGGCGCCGACCCGATTGACCATGCTGTTGGTGACCGAGGTTGCTATAATCTCGCGGCGCAGCTGGTGACGGTGAATGGCCGTCTCGAAGCGCTTGCGCATGGGTTCAGGGAAGTAGCGCGCAAGATCGAGCGCGAGATAGGGATCCTCCGGCAGGTCGGACTCGAGCAGAGTCTGATACAGCGTCATCTTGCTGTAGGCGAACAGCACCGAAAATTCCGGGCCGCTCAGGCCGATACCGGCCTTCTGGCGCTCATCCAGCACTTCATCGTCAGGCAAGCCTTCGATGGCGCGATTAAGCTCACCGGCGCGTTCGAGTTCACGCATCAGGCGGGCCTGACCTTCAAGCAGCCTAACGCCCTGAGCCAGCGCCACGTTGATCGCCTGGGTCTGGCGGTAGTTGTCGAGCAGCACCAGATCGCCGACCTCGTCGGTCATCTCGGCTAAAACGCGGACGCGCTGCTTGGCGGTCATGTCGCCGTTTTCCATGACATCGCCGAGCAGGATCTTGATATTGACCTCGTGGTCCGAGCAATCGACGCCGGCCGAATTATCGATGGCGTCCGTATAGATATGGCCACCGTTCAGCGCATATTCGATACGGCCGCCCTGGGTCAGGCCCAGATTGCCGCCCTCACCGACGACCCGGCAACGCAGATCGCGGCCGTCGACGCGCAGCGCGTCATTGGCACGATCGCCGACTTCGCCGTGAGACTCATTGCTCGCCTTGACATAGGTGCCGATGCCGCCGTTCCACAGCAGATCGACCTCAGCCTGCAGCATGGCGCGGATCAATTCATTCGGCGTCACATGATCGCCCCCGATGCCGAGAACAGACTTCATGGGCGCCGTCACCTTGATCTTTTTGGCGCTTCGCTCATAGATGCCGCCGCCCTTGGAAATCAGTTTGGCGTTGTAATCGGTCCAGCTCGAGCGCGGCAGCTCAAACAGTCGGCGACGCTCTTTATAGGCTTTGGCGGTGTCGGCGTCGGGATCGAAAAAGATATGCATGTGATTGAAGGCGCCGATCAGTCGGATATGCTTCGACAGCAGCATGCCGTTGCCGAACACGTCGCCCGCCATATCGCCGATGCCGATGCAGGTGAAGTCCGTGGTCTGGCAGTCGATGCCGAGTTCGCGGAAGTGGCGCTTGACCGATTCCCACGCGCCCCGGGCGGTGATGCCCATCTTCTTGTGGTCATAGCCGACGGAGCCGCCGCTGGCGAAGGCGTCGCCGAGCCAGAAGCCATGCTCTATGGCGACCCCATTGGCAATATCGGAGAACGTCGCCGTGCCCTTGTCGGCGGCGACCACCAGATAGGGATCGTCACCGTCATGGCGCACCACGTCGGCCGGCGGGACCACGGCGCCGCTAACCAGATTATCGGTGATTTCGAGCAGGCCGCCGATCATCGTCTTGTAACAGGCCACGCCCTCTTCCATTAGCGCTTCCCGGCCGCCCTGAGCCGGCGGCTGCTTGACCACGAACCCGCCCTTGGAGCCGACCGGGACGATGACCGCGTTCTTGACCATCTGGGCTTTCATCAGCCCGAGCACTTCGGTGCGGAAATCCTCGCGCCGGTCGGACCAGCGCAAGCCGCCCCGGGCGACGCTGCCGCCGCGTAAATGCACCGCTTCGACGCGCGGCGAATAGATGAAAATTTCGACCCAGGGCCGGGGCAGAGGCAAATCGTCGATGGCTTGGGAATCGAGCTTGAAGGAGATATAGGACTTGGGTTCGCCGTCATCTCCAGTCTGAAAGAAATTGGTTCGAAGCGTCGACTTGATGAGCAGGTGGAAGCGGCGCAAAATTCGATCTTCATCGAGGTTCTCGATGGCATCGATGGCAGTGGAGACGGCTTGATCGATGTCTTTCACCGCCGCCGCCCGGCCTTTATTCCGGGACGGATCGAAGCGCGCCATGAAGAGGTCGATCAAGCGCTTGGTCAGATCCGAGTGATGGGCCAGGGTTTCTTCCATATAGGGCTGGCTGAATCCCCTCCAGACCTGCAGTCTGAACTTGCAGTAGGCGCGCAACACGACCACTTCCCGCCAGGTCAACCCGGCGGCGACAACCAAGCCGTTGAAGCCGTCGTCCTCGACATCGCCCGACCAGACTTTCGCGAAGCAGTCCTGGAAGGCCTCCTTCACGCCGACCGCGTCAAAGGCGAGCCCGGCCCGGCTGACCATGCTGAAATCATGTATCCAGACCCCCTCCTCTTTGCCGAAAAGCGAGATCCGGTAGGGGTCTTCCTCGATCACCTTGAGTCCCATGTTCTCGAGCATGGGCAGGATGTCGGACAACGGCACCGGGTCGCCGGGGCTATAGACCTTGAAATGAAGCATGCCTTCAGGCGCATCGATGCGCACATAGAGCTTCATGGCGATACCGCCAGCGTCGGTCAATTCCTCTATTTTTACGATGTCGCCGACCGCCGTGGTGGCGCCGAACAAATCTTGATAGCCCGACGGAAACCCTTCCTGGTACCGCTCGTAGAGCGCCAGGCCTTCGGCCTCGCCCCAATGATCGACACAGGCTTGTCTGAGGTCGTCGGTCCACAGCCGCGCGGCCTCGACGAGACGCTCTTCAATAGCGTCGCTGTCTTCGCTGCGACGCCCGGCGGCCATGCCGGATTCCTTGACCGCGATCTTGGTTCCGGAAGGGGTATGAACGATGAAGTGGATGCGCGCCATCACCGCCTCGGAAAGCTGCACGGTGAATTCCGCCGAGGTGCCGCCGAGCGATTTTAAAAGCACCGCCTGCATACGGCGGCGCAGCTCGGTGTTATAGCGCTCGCGCGGCACATATATGAGGCAGGAAAAGAACCGCGCGTAATCGTCGCGCCTGAGGAACAGGCGAATTCGCTGACGCTCTTCGAGATGCAGGATGCCGTGGCTGATCTGGTAAAGCTCCTCCGCGTCGGTCTGGAACAATTCGTCGCGGGGGTAGGTCTCCAGAATATTCTGCAACGCCTTGCCGTTGTGGCTGCCCTCGGGGAAGGGCGAGTGCGCCAGAACGGTTGTTACCTTGTCGCGAAGCATGGGGATATCACGGGGGTTGCGGTTATAAGCCGCCGAGGTGAACAGCCCGAGGAAGCGCTTCTCACCGATCACGCGGCCCTGTTTGTCGAACATCTTGACGCCGATATAATCCATATAGACCGGCCGATGCACGGTCGAACGGGTGTTTGCCTTGGTGATGATGAGAAGCTGTTTGCGGCGGGCGAAGCGGCTCACCGAAGCCGACAAGGGCATGTTGGCGCGCTCCCGCGATTCAGGGAATACGGTGCGCAATACCCCGAGGCCGGGTTTTTCGTCGAGGCGCAAATAGTCACCCTCATCGGTGCGCTCGAGATGATATTCGCGAAAGCCCAGGAAGGTGAAATTGTCATCGCGAATCCAGGCCAGGAAGGCTTTGGATTCTTCGACTTCTTCGGATGGCAGGGGCGGCGGATCACTGTTGATCGACGCGATGATCTCATCGACCTTGGCGATCGTCGGCTGCCAGTCGTCGACCGCGGCGCGAACGTCTGCAAGAACCCGTTTGAGGCTGTCGACAATGAGGTCGAGAATCTTCTTCGAGGACTGTTGAGAGACCTGGATATGAAGGATGGACTCAGAGATTTCGTCCTTTACCGGCGCCGCATCGTCGGCAATCACCGAGAGCAGATTGCCGCTCTTGTCGCGACGCATACGCAGGATGGGGTGAATCAACAGATGCACGGTAAGTGCGCTGCCCGCCCCGACGCCGAGCTGCTGGCGGTTGAGCCCAGCGCTTACGGAATCGACGAGAAAGGGCATGTCATCGTTGATAATCTCGATGACCGTGTGGGTAGATTGCCAGCCGTGATCCTCATGGCGCGGGTTATAGACTCTGAATTTCGGTTCACCCGCGCGACGCTTCTGAGCAAACCGCCACAGGGAAAGTGTCTCGCCGTAGAGCGTCTCGGCATTGGTTTGGCTGAGATCCTCCGGCGCTACATCATTGTAATACTGCCGGACGAACCGCTCGAGATTGGCGCAGTCCTTCTTCGCCATGCGCTCATGTATCTGGGCGACGACGGCGTCTACAATTTCGATCTTATGTTCTTGAGCGCGCGACAGCATGGCTCGGCTTCCTCTAGTTTTCCTTGCCCAAACGTCTCGCCTTCAATTTGTACACAGCAAGACGAGCAAGGGATAGAAGCCAGATTGAATGCGGCAGCGTAAAATTTCGTTAATTATTCTGTCACCTGATGCAAGTTTGTTGTCCTGTGGTAATCATTGTTATAGGGTCTCCGGCCTGTCCCGCATGGCTTGTCCCGCGTAGTTATTCTCATGTGTTTTTCAGGGCGATATTATGCCGCTCGGCCTACTGAAATACGGCTTCTCGAAAAAGCACCCCGCCCCGCGCCATTTCATCGCGCCAGGAGAGCTGAAATCGAACTATGACGTGGTCATCATCGGCGCCGGCGGGCACGGCCTGGCGACCGCCTATTATCTCGCCCGGGACTACGGCATCACCAACGTCGCGGTGATCGAGCAGGGCTACATCGGCGGCGGTAACACGGGCCGCAACACGGCAATCATCCGCTCCAATTACCTGACCCCCGACGGGGTCCATTTCTACGACGAGTCAGTCAAGCTCTACCGGGATTTGAGCCAGGAATTCGACTACAACATCATGTATACGGAGCGCGGTCATTTTACCCTGGCCCACACCGATGCGGCGATCCGCACCATGCGTTGGCGCGCCGAGGTCAACAAGCATCTCGGCGTCGATTCGGAGCTGGTCATGCGGGATGATCTCGCCCGTCTGGTGCCGCAGCTCGATCTGTCCGACGAGGTGCGCTATCCGATCCTCGGCGCGCTCCATCACGCGCCGGGCTCGATCGCGCGCCATGACGCGGTGGCCTGGGGCTACGGCGGGGTGGCCAGCCGTAAGGGCATTGAAATTCACCAGCAAACCAAGGTCACCGGAATTCTCCAGGAGAACGGCCGGCTGATCGGCGTGGAGACCGACCGCGGCACGGTTCATTGCAACAGGGCGGTGCAGATGGTCGCCGGCTCGTCCTCCCTGGTCGCCAAGCTGGCCGGCTTCAAGCTGCCGATCCGCACCATCCCGCTGCAGGCCTGCGTGTCGCAACCCCTGAAGCCGATCCTCGACGCCATCGTCGTCTCGGGCAGCCTGCACACCTACATTTCACAGACCCCGCGCGGCGAGCTGGTGATGGGCGGCGCGACCGACCCCTACCCCCTGTATTCGACCCGATCGAGCCTCGAATTCAAGGAAGGGCTGATGGCCCATATGCTCGAGCTGTTCCCCTTCCTGGCCGAGGTCAAGCTGCTCCGCCAATGGGCCGGCATGACCGACATGACACCCGATTTCAGCCCGATCATGGGGCTCACACCGATCGAGAACTATTACGTCGACTCCGGCTGGGGCACCTGGGGCTTCAAGGCGACCCCGGTGGTCGGCAAACGCATGGCCGAGCTGATCGCCACCGGCAAGGTGCCCGATCTGATCAAGCCGTTCCGCCTTGAGCGGTTCGAGGAATTCAAGCTGGTCGGCGAAAAGGGCGCGGCCTCGGTGGGGCATTAGAGGTGGGACACTGACATGAAGATTTTGAATTGCCCGCTCAACGGCCCGCGCAACATCTCCGAATTCGTCTATGGCGGCGAGGTCGTGGAGCATCCCGAGCCGCATACATCGAGCAACGCCGAATGGGCCGATTATGTGTTTCTCGAGAACAACACGGCGGGGGTGGTGCGCGAATGGTGGTATCACGCGCCGACCGCCTATTGGATCATCGCCGAGCGCGACACGGTAAAAGACGAGGTCATCCGCACCTATCCGGCATCTGAACTCTTTAGCGAGCGTATGGCGTATCCAGCACCGCCGGAGGCCGAGGAGTCATGAGCGCTGCACGGCTAGACGCGCCCGCCGGCACCCTGATCGACCGCGACCAGCCGGTCGAGTTCACCTTCGAGGGCCGCCGCCATGGGGGTTTTGCCGGCGATACCATCGCCTCGGCCCTGATGGCGGACGGCGAGCTGGTGCTGTCGCGCTCGTTCAAATATCACCGGCCGCGCGGCGTGCTCACCGGCTGCGGCCAGGACGCCAACAGCCTGGTCCAGGTCGGCGACCAGACCAACGTGCTCGCCGATCGCCGCCCCATCGAGGCCGGCATGGTGGTGGAAGCCCAGAATGTTTTCGGCGGGCTGGAGAATGATTACGGCTCCTGGCTTGGATTCCTGGCGCGCTTCATGCCGGTCGGTTTCTATTACAAGGCGTTCTACAAGCCCTATTCGCCCTGGCGGCTGTGGGAAAAGCTGTTCCGCCGTCTCACCGGCCTCGGCGTGGTCAACCCGGATGCCATCCACGGCTATTACGACAAGCAATATCTGTTCGCCGATGTCGCCGTGATCGGCGGCGGACCCGCCGGCATGGCGGCGGCTTTGCAGGCGGCGAAAAGCGGCGCCGAGGTTCTCTTGATCGAGGAGAACAAAACCCTCGGCGGCGCCCTCAACTACGCCCGCTTCGACACCGACCCCAAGCCCGCCGCCAAGCGCCGCGCCGAGCTTACGGCCAAGATCGAGCGCACCGACAACATCCGAGTCCTGACCGACGCCCTGTGCAACGGCTGGTTCACCGACAACTGGCTGCCCCTGTTTCAGGGCAATCGCATGTTCAAGCTCAGGGCCGCCGCCGTGATCGTCGCCACCGGCTCCTATGAACAGCCCATGGTGTTCCGCAACAACGACCTGCCCGGCATTATGATGGGCTCGGCGGCGCAGCGCATGATCCACCTCTATGGCGTGCGCCCGGGCAAGCGCGCCGTGGTGGTGGCGGCCAACAGCGACGGCTATGGCGTCGCCCTCGATCTGCTCGACGCCGGCGTCGATGTAGCCTGCGTGGTCGACCCCAGGCCCGCCGCGGAGCCTTGCGAGCGGCAAAGCGCTGTCGCCCTGCGCGGTGTGCCGGTCATCCACGAGACGGTCATTGCCGAGGCCGTGGCGACACGCGGCAACCGCGGTGTTGTCGGCGCGCGTATCGCCAGGATCACCGGCGAGGGAACACTTGCCAAGACCAGGGATCGCTTCGCCTGTGATTTGATCACCGTTTCCGTGGGCTATCACGGCACCGCCAATTTGATTCATCACGCGCGCGGCGCCATGCGCTACGACGAGGCCGAGGCCGCTTTCGTGATCGATAAACTGCCGGCGCATCTATTCGCCGCCGGTTCGGTCAACAGCGCCTATAGCCTGGAGGCGGCCCTCAACGACGGTCATCTCGCCGGCTGGGCAGCGGCCAAGGACGCCGGCTTCGAGGCGGGGCGCAAACCGACGGCCAAGGCCAAGGGCGCCGGAACGATGGATGGGGGCGCCAGCCCGAATTACCCCTGGCCCATCTTCGCCCATCCCGACGGTAAGGATTTTGTCGATTTCGATGAAGATCTGCAGACCGCCGACATCCTCAACGCGATCGCCGAGGGCTATGACAATATCGAGCTGCTCAAGCGCTTCTCGACGGTCGGCATGGGGCCGAGCCAGGGCCGCCATTCCTCCCTGCCGTCGGTGCGGATCGCCGCCAAGGCGACCGGCAGGACCATCAATGAGACCGGCACGACGACCTCGCGGCCGCCGGTCTCGGCGGAGACCTTCGGCCATCTCGCCGGGCGTTCATTCGAGCCGGTGCGCGAGACCGCGCTGCACCACCGCCATATCGAAGCCGGCGCCAAGATGATGGTGGCCGGTCAATGGATGCGGCCCGAATATTACGGCCCGGCCGAGAGCCGGGACGCAAACATCCGCGCCGAGATCATGGCAGTGCGCGAGAACGTCGGGATCATCGATGTCTCGACCCTGGGCGGCATCGAAGTGCATGGCCCGGACGCCGCCGAATTCCTCAACCGCATCTATACCTTCGCCTATATCAAGCAACCGGTCGGCCGCGCCCGCTATGTGCTGATGACCGACCAGACCGGGGTTATCACCGACGACGGTGTCGCCTGCCGCTTCCGCGACAATCATTTCTACGTCACCGCCACCACCGGCGGCGCGGGCGCGGTCTATCAGACCATGCTGTTCTACAACGCCCAATGGCGGCTCGATGTCTGCGTCATCAACAGCACTGCCTCCTACGCCGGGGTCAACATCGCCGGGCCCAAGGCGCGCGATGTGCTGGCCAGGCTCTGCGACGACGTGGCCCTGGACGGCGAGGCGCTGCCCTATATGGGGGTGCGTGAGGGCCATGTGGCGGGCATTCCGGCACGCATCATTCGCATCGGCTTCGTCGGCGAGTTGGGCTATGAAATCCATGTGCCGTCGAGCCAGGGCGAGGCCCTGTGGGACGCCCTCATGGACGCCGGCTCCGAGGAGAATATTCTTCCCTTCGGCATTGAGGCCCAGCGGGTTCTCAGGCTCGAGAAGGGCCATATCATCATCAATCAGGATACCGACGGGCTGACCCATCCCCATGAAGCCGACATGGCCTGGGCGCTGGCCCGCAAGAAGCCCTATTTCGTCGGCATGCGCTCGATCGCCATCCAGCTTGCCAACGGCCTGGAGCGCAAGCTGGTCGGCTTCATTCTAGTCGAGCCGGACGATCCGGCGCCCAAGGAGTGCCATCTGGTTATTCGCGGCACGGAGATCACCGGCCGGGTCACCTCCTGCGCCCGCTCGGAAATCTTGAACAAGATCATCGGCCTCGCCTATGTGGCGCCCGACCAATCCGAAATCGGCAAGCGCTTCGAGATCAAGATCGAGCAGGGCCGCATGATAACCGCCGAGGTCGTCGCCCTGCCGTTCTACGATCCCGACGGCAAGCGCCAGGAGATGTGACGTGAGCCTTAGTCCCCAGGATAAGCTATCGCGCAGCCCCCTATACCGCCAGCTCGCGGAACTTGGCGCGGAATTCGCCGAGGTCTCCGGCACGGCCTGCGCCATGAGTTTCGGCGAGGATCTGGAAGCCGAAGTTGAACAGGCCAACAGCCTGGCGATCTGCGATCTATCGGCCCTGCCCCGCGCCGGCTTCAAGGGCCGCGAGGCGCAAAGCTGGCCCGCCGCCCAAGGCCTGGTGATCAGCCCCGACAACAACATGAGCATACTTCAGGACGACGGCTCCCTGGTCGCCCGCCTGGCCGACAGCGAGGTGCTGATCCTCTCGGACCTGGCCTGCGAGAGCGGCCTTTGCGCGGCCATCACCGAGGCCTGGTCGCCGGACCCGGATCCCGGCGTCTATCCGGTGCCGCGCGCCGACACCAACTGCTGGTTCATGCTCAGCGGCAGCCATGCGGACGCCATGTTCGCCAAAATCTGCGGCGTCGATCTCCGGCCCCATAAATTCCCGCATCTCGCAATCGCCCAGACCTCCATCGCCCGGCTCAACGGCATCGTGATTCGCGCCGATGCTGGTGACACCCTGGCCTACCATCTGCTCACGGACAGCGCCTCGGCGGGGTTTATCTGGACGTGCCTGCTGGACGCCATGGGGGAATGGGGCGGTGTGCCGGTCGGGCTCAATGCCTTGCGCACACTCGATACATGAAAAAAAAATCACCCTTCCAGGATCCTCATTCCCTGGTCGAAAACCGCGACGGCGATCTCGAAGCGGCGATCGGCCGCCAGGTGCGGGCGTTGCGCAAGAAGCTCGACATGCGGGTCACCGAACTGGCCAAGCTTGCGGGCCTGTCGTCGGGCATGATTTCGAAGATCGAGAACGGCCTGACCTCGCCGTCCCTGAGCACCCTGTCGGCTCTGTCCGGCGCGCTTAACGTGCCCGTCACAGCACTTTTCCAGCAATTCGAGGAACGCCACGACGCGACCTTCGTGCCCGCCGGCCAGGGCCTCAAGATCGAACGCCGCGGCACCCGAAACGGCCATGAATATCTGCTGCTCGGCCATTCCCAGGATAAGTCTGTGGCGGTCGAGCCCTATATGATCACCCTGACCGACGAGTCGGAAATCTTCCCGTTTTTTCAGCATGCCGGATCAGAATTTATTTATATCCTCAGCGGCGGCATGAGCTATCGTCACGGCGACCGTATTTACACCATGAAAGTGGGCGATTCTCTGTTCTTCGACGCCAGCGTGCCCCATGGCCCAGAATCGCTCGACGATTTACCCTGTAATTTCATTACCGTTATCGCCTATCTGCACGGCGCCGAGAAATAATCATCAGTAAGGGAGGCTGTCATGGCCATCGATCTGGCAAAAGTCGCCAAAGACAAGAAAATCAAATATTTCTTCATCAGCTTTGTCGATCTGTTCGGCGTGCTGCGTGCCAAGCTGGTGCCGGCCCGCGCCATCGGCGCCATGCAGAAGGATGGCGCCGGTTTCGCCGGTTTCGCCTCCTGGCTGGACATGACCCCGGCCCACCCGGACCTGTTCGCGGTGCCCGACCCGACCAGCCTGATCCAGCTTCCCTGGAAGCCCGAGGTCGCCTGGCTGGCCAGTGATCTATGGATGGAGGGCAAGCCCGTCGAGCAAGCCCCCCGTATCGTGCTCAAGCGCCAGATTGCCGCCGCCGCGAAGAAGGGCTACCGCATCAAGACCGGCGTCGAATGTGAGTTTTTCCTGATCAATGCCGACGGCAGCGCCATTGCCGACACCCGCGATACTCAGCCCAAGCCCTGCTACGACCAGACCGCGCTGACCCGGAATTTCGATGTCATCACCGAAATCTGCAACGGCATGATCAAGCTCGGCTGGGGGCCGTACCAAAATGACCATGAGGATGGCAACGGCCAGTTCGAGATGAACTGGGACTATGACGATGCTCTGATCACCGCGGATCGCCATGTGTTCTTCAAATACATGACCAGGACCATCGCCGAAGCGCACGGCCAGCGCGCCACCTTCATGCCCAAGCCCTTCACTGGCCTCACCGGCAACGGCTGTCACGCTCATGTTTCCCTGTGGGACAAGACGGGCAAGAAAAACCTGTTCCATGACAAGCGCGGCGAACTCGGCCTGTCGAAGAAGGCCTATCACTTCCTCGGCGGCATCATGCACAGCGCCGATAGCCTCACCGCCCTGTTCAACCCCACGGTCAACAGCTACAAGCGCCTCAACGCCCCGGTGACCACGTCGGGCGCCACCTGGGCGCCCAATACGGTGACCTACACGGGCAACAACCGCACCCATATGATCCGTATTCCCGACCAGGGGCGCTTCGAGCTGCGCCTCATGGACGGCGCCGCCAACCCCTATCTCATGCAAGCCGCCTTGGCCGCCGCCGGCCTCGACGGCATGGCCAACAAGCGCGACCCGGGCAAGCGCCTGGATATCGACATGTATCAGGAAGGCCATCGCCTAAAAAACGTCAAGAAGCTGCCGCTCAACATGCTCGACGCTGTGCGCCTGTTCGATAAAAGCAGCGTGGCGCGGACTTATCTCGGTGATGAGCTGGTCTCCGCCTTCGTCAAGCTTAAGCTCGAAGAATGGGACAGCTATTCCCGGTCCTTAAGTCAATGGGAACGCGACAACACGCTGGATTGCTAAGATAGGAGATTGTTAAATCTCCTTGCCGCCGCCCTGGTGAATGGGCTAATAACTGCGCCCTCACCAACGACGACAGTACGGGAACGAAATTTATGACGGGATCTTCGGATCAGCCGCCCATCCGCCTTGGCCTGCCCAAGGGGCGCATGCAAGAGGAAGTGGTGCGTCTGCTGGCAGACGCCGGCATCCGGCTCGCCCATGGCCCTCGGGAATACCGGCCGCGCATCTCACTGGATGACTATGAGGTCAAGTTCCTCAAGCCTCAGAACATGGTCGAAATGCTCCAGGAGGGATCGCGCGATATTGGTTTCGCCGGCGCCGATTGGGTCGCCGAACTCGATCTCGAACTGGTCGAGCTGCTCGATACCGAGCTCAATCCCATTCAGCTGGTGGCCGCCACAACGCCCGAGTTTCTGGAAAACACCGCGAATGCCGACAAGCCTTTCGTGGTGGCCACGGAATACTCCAATCTGACCCGCGCCTGGCTTGCGGACCGCAAGCTTGATGGGCGCATCCTGCGCGCCTTCGGCGCCACCGAGGTATTCCCGCCCGAGGACGCCGACTATATCGTCGATGTGACCGCCACCGGCGCGACCCTGGAGGCCAATAATCTGGTCATCACCGATCAATTGATGACCTCGTCGACCCGGCTCTACGCCAACCCGAAGCTTCTCGAAGATGCCGAGCGGCGCGACCGCGTGGAGCGGTTCGTGCTGGTCTTGCGCGCCGTGCTCGAAGCGCGCAAGCGGGTGATGGTTGAGGTCAACGTGCCGGCCGACCGCCTCGATGAGCTGATTGCGGCCATGCCCTGCATGCGCGAGCCGACCGTATCGCCGCTCAACGCCGGTCAGGGCTTTGCGGTAAAGGCGGCGGTGCCGCGCGAGGTTCTGGCCCGCGCCATCCCCGAGATCAAGGCCTGTGGCGGCACCGATATCGTGGTTATCGAAATCGCCCAAATCGTACCCTGAGAGGCCGACGATGAGCGCACGCAAAGCCGAACTATCCCGCAAAACCAAAGAGACCGAAATTTCGGTCGCGCTGAACCTCGACGGCACGGGTATCGCCGAGGTCGCCACCGGCATCAGCTTTCTCGATCATATGCTAGGCACCCTGGCCAAGCATGCCCGGTTCGATCTTACCTTGAGCTGCAAGGGCGATCTCCATATCGACGATCACCACACCGCCGAGGATTGCGCCCTGGTCTTGGGGGCGGCGATTGATGAGGCGCTTGGGCAGAGGGCGGGGATCACCCGTTTCGGCTCGGCCTACGCGCCCCTGGATGAAGCCCTGGCGCGCGCCGTCATCGATCTGTCGGGCCGGCCCTACGCCTATGTCGAGCTGGGGCTCAAACGCGAGGCTCTCGGCGGCCTGGCCTGCGAAAACATCGGTCATGTTCTGCGCTCCCTGGCGACAGCGGCGCGGGCGACGCTGCATGTGGAAATCTTGCGCGGCGAGAACGACCACCACCGCGCCGAGGCTGCCTTCAAGGCCCTCGCCCTGGCGCTCCGCCAAGCCGTAGTTCAAACCGGGGAGGGCGGCGTACCGAGCACCAAGGGGGTGCTGTGAGCGACGTCCTCATCGTCCCGACCGGCACCGCCAATCTGGCCTCGGTAAAGGCCGCCTTCCAGCGCCTCGACGCGACCGTTGAGATGGTCGAGACCGCCGATCAGATCGAGGCGGCTCAGCGGGTGGTCATGCCCGGCGTCGGCGCCTTCGCCGCATCGATCAGCCATATCCGCGAGCAGGGCTTCGCCGATCCCCTGGCCGCGCGGATCAAGGCCGGCCGTGCGACCTTCGCCGTCTGTGTCGGCCTGCAGCTTCTGTTCGAGGAGAGCGAGGAAAGCCCACAGGTCCACGGCCTCGGCATCATCCCCGGCAAAATAACCCGGTTGCCCGATACCGTGCGGTGCCCGCAACTGGGCTGGAACCGGGTCGAGGCGGGCCCGGGCTGCAGCCTGATCGAGAGCGGCCACGGCTATTTCGCAAATTCCTACAAAGCGGCGCCGCCCCTGCCGGAAGACTGGCCAGACGATTGGGCGGTGGCAACCGCCGATCACGGCGGCCCCTTCATCGCCGCCCTGGAGCGCGGGCCCTTGCTCGCCTGCCAGTTCCATCCCGAACTGTCCAGCGCCTGGGGCCAGGCACTGATGGCGCGATGGCTGGAAAGGACCGCCTGACCATGTCCCAGACCGGATTGTGCGTCCGCGTTATCCCCTGCCTCGATGTGAGCCATGGCCGCGTCGTCAAGGGCGTCAAGTTCCAGGGCCTGCGCGATGCCGGCGACCCGGCCGAGCTGGGCGCCCTCTATGAAGCCCAGGGTGCTGACGAGCTGGTGGTGCTCGATGTCTCGGCGACCACCGAGGCGCGCGGCACTCAGCTCGATACCGTGCGCCGGGTACGCGCCGAGCTGTCCATCCCGCTCACCGTCGGCGGTGGCGTGCGTAGCATTCAAAATGCCCAGGACCTGCTCGAAGCCGGGGCCGACAAGGTGTCGCTGAATACGGCGGCGGTCGAACGGCCTGAACTGATCGGCGAAATCGCCACCCGCTTCGGCAGCCAATGCGCCGTGGTCGCCATCGATGCCCGCAAGGCGAACGGCGGCTACGAGGTGCTGATCCGCTCGGGCAAGGAAAGCGCTGGCCGCGACGCCATCACCTGGGCCCGCGACGTGGTGGCCCTGGGCGCGGGCGAGCTGTTGCTGACCAGCTGGGACCGCGACGGCACCCGCTCGGGCTACGATCTGGAGCTGGTCGGCGCGGTCGCCGCGGCGGTCAACGTGCCGGTCATCGCCTCGGGCGGCGCCGCGCGCGCCGAGCATTTCCACCAGGCGATCGCCGCCGGAGCCGACGCGGTGCTCGCCGCCTCGATCTTCCACGACCGCGAATACACCATCGGCGACGTGAAACGGGAGCTGCGCGAG
>JAYGED010000079.1:0-6127 GCA_046582565.1 Alphaproteobacteria bacterium | reverse complement strand
GCATAAATATTTCCAAAACCGGATTACCATCGAGATGCCTGAGTGACCCTGCCTCTTGCAATCCGAAATGCCATCCATCATTATAAACGGAGCCGGTCATGCCGGTCTCAAGTACATAAAGGGAGGATACCGTTATGGCCTGGAAAACACCGAAAGTTGTCGAAGTCTGCGTCGGCATGGAGATCAACTGCTACGCCAGCGCCGAGCTATAAGAAACCGAGGGAGCGTTGCTCCCTTCCGGTGTCGAAGACAATGACCCGGCTGCGCGTTACCAATTCTGTGTGCGCGCCGGTTTTTTGTCTGCCGACAAGCCGCATTTTTCCATTCATCGACAGGCCCCGGTAAACGCCGTGCTTCGTATTCTTGTCCTGGGTGCCGCCGCGGGTGGCGGTTTTCCCCAATGGAATTCCAACAGCGAGGCCTGTAACCGCGCTCGCAACGGCGATGCACGCTCCCTGACCCAATCCTCCATCGCGGTCACCGCCGACGGTGAGCATTGGGTGGTTCTCAACGCGTCGCCGGACATTCGCCACCAGATCAACGAAAATCCATCGCTGCATCCGCGCCACGGGAAACGCCATAGCCCGATAAGCGCTGTCGTGCTGACCAATGGGGACGTCGATCATGTCGCCGGACTTCTGACACTCCGTGAATCGACGCCGTTCACCATCCATGCCAGCGACCGGGTGCTGGCGGTGCTCAAGGAAAACAGCATCTTCAACGTACTCAACCCCGAATACGTGACCCGTAGCGAGATTGACCTGGAAACACCGTTTTCGCCAACTCCGGGCCTTGAAATTGAAGCCTTCGCGGTTCCCGGCAAAGTCGCTCTCTACCTCGAAGACGGCGATGCCGGTAACAACTTCGGCACCCAGGACGGCGACACCATCGGTCTTGTGGTGCGTGAAACCGCAACCGGGCAAAGCTTTTTCTACATTCCCGGCTGTGCCGCCATGCCCGATGGTCTTGCAAAACGCCTGACCGGCGCGCCGCTCGTCCTGTTCGACGGAACCCTGTTTGAAAATGAGGAAATGATCGCCCGTAGCGAAGGCATCAAGACCGGCCAGCGCATGGGGCATATGAGCATATCGGGGCCTGAGGGTGTCCTGGCGGTTTTCGAAAACCTCGCTGTGGAGCGGCGGGTTTTGATCCATATCAACAATACAAACCCGATCCTGCTGGAGGATTCTCAAGAGCGCGCCGTGGTCGAAGCCGCGGGCTGGGAAATCGCCTGGGACGGCATGGAGATCGAGCTTTGAGCAGGCTGTTGAGCAGAACAGACCTAGAAGCCCGACTGCGCGCCATCGGCGAGGAGCGCTATCACGACAAGCACCCGTTCCATAAGCTGCTGCACGGCGGCGGGGCGACCCTGGGCCAGGTTCGCGCCTGGGTGCTTAACCGCTATTGCTACCAAAGCGCCATTCCCCGCAAGGACGCGGCCCTGCTGTCCAAAGCAGAGGACCCGGACTTAAGGCGAGAATGGCGGCGGCGCATCGAGGATCATGATGGGGGTGAGGGCCGCGAAGGCGGCATCGAACGCTGGCTCAAACTGGCCGAAGGCGTCGGGCTGGATCGTGACTATGTCGCTTCCATGGAAGGCGCATTGCCGATCAGCAAATTCGCCACCGAAGCCTATGTGCATTTCGTGCGCGATCAGCCCCTGCTCGACGGCATTGCCTCCTCGCTCACCGAGCTGTTTGCGCCGACCATACATCGCGAGCGCATCGCCGGGTTGCTCGAGCATTATGATTTTGCCAACGACACCACCCTGGCCTATTTCCGCAAGCGCCTCGACCAGGCGCCGCGCGATGTGGAATTCGGCCTTGCCTGGGTGCTCGATGCCGCCACCACCATCGACCGCCAACAGGCGGTAATCTCTGCGCTCTATTTCAAATGCAACGTGTTATGGGCGCAGTTGGACGCGCTATATTATGCCTATGTGACGCCCGGCTTCATCCCGCCCGGCGCTTATGATCCGGGAGCGAGTGATGAGTGAACCTGTGATGATCGGCGAAACCTCGGTGCCGGCCTTCCCCCGGGGTGTGCGTCTCAAGCATGACGAAGTGCGCACCCAATGGGTGATCCTGGCGCCCGAGCGCATGTTCGTGCTCGACGACATCGGCCTTGCCATCATGCAGGGCGTGGATGGGGAGGCAACGGTGAGCGGGATCGTCGATGATTTGGCTGAAAAATTCCAGGCGCCGCGCGAGCAAATCCTCGGCGATGTCATTGAGATGCTCCAGGGCTTCGCTGACAAGGGCGTGCTTGCGGCATGAAAAAACATCATCCGCCGCCGCTCGCCATTCTGGCCGAACTCACCCATCGCTGTCCGCTGCGCTGCGGCTATTGCTCAAATCCGCTGGAGTTGAGCCGGCGCAGCTCGGAGATGGATACCCAGGCGTGGCTCGGCCTGCTCGATGAGGCCGCCGCACTCGGGGTGTTGCAAGTGCATTTTTCCGGCGGCGAACCGGCGGCGCGTCCCGATCTCGACATCATGGTTGAGCATGCGGAAAAGGTCGGGCTTTATAGCAACCTGATTACATCCGGCGTCCTGCTCGACCGGGATCGGCTCGAGAGCCTGGCGGCCAAGGGATTGCAACATGTGCAGTTGAGCTTTCAGGGCGCCGAGCCGCTGATTGCCGACCATATCGGCGGCTACCCCGGCGGCCATGAGAAGAAGCTGGAGATCGCGCGCTGGGTCGGCGAGATCGGCCTGCCTCTCACCGTCAACGCCGTCATGTGCCGGGAAAACCTGCATCAGCTCGACGCCATGATCGAGCTTGCCACCAGCTTCGGCGCCCAGCGCCTGGAAGTGGCCAATGTTCAATACTACGGCTGGGGGCTGCTCAACCGTGCCGCCTTGCTGCCGACCCGCGAACAGCTCGATAAAGCAACCGCAACGGTGGAAGCGGCCCGTGAGCGGCTTAAGGGTGTCCTGGTCATCGATTACGTGGTGCCCGATTACTATGCGCGCCGCCCAAAATCCTGCATGGGCGGCTGGGGCCAAAGCTTCCTCAACATCAACCCGGAAGGTCGGGTGCTGCCTTGCCATGCCGCCGAGAGTATACCCGGACTGGAATTCGAGCGGGTCGGCGACCGTCCTCTGGTCGATATCTGGCGGGATGGCCCGGCCTTCACCAAATTCCGAGGCACCGGCTGGATGCCCGAGCCCTGTATCTCCTGCGACCGGCGCGAGGTCGATTGGGGCGGCTGCCGCTGTCAGGCCATGGCCGTCGCCGGACACGCCGATGTGGCGGATCCGGCCTGCGAATTGTCACCCGACCATGACAAGATGCTGGCCATCGCGGCTTCCGAAGCTACCGGCGAGAGTGAGGCCTATGTCTATCGCCGGATCGGCGGGCCCGCTCAGTGATCAAGATTGGCCCAGTTAACAAGATCGGGCCGGCAATCGGTTTCATTCTGGCCCTGGTAGCCACGCCCGCTCTGGCGGCGTCCGGGCTGGTCTATGTGACCAACGAAAAGAGCAGCGACATCACCGTTCTCGACAGTACGACCTTCGAGGTTCTCCGCAGTTTTGACACCTGCCGCCGTCCACGCGGCGTTCACTTCAGCCATGACCGCACGGAATTCTATGTCGGCTGCGCCGACGACAACCAGATCGCAATATATGAGACCGCGACCGGCGGATTGGTCGGGCGCATTCTCAATATCGAAGAGCCGGAAACCTTCGATTTAAGCCCGGACGGCAAGCTGCTTTACGTCTCCAATGAAGAGGACGCCGCTGCCTCCATCGTCGATATCGAGAGCCGCCGGGTGATCGGCGAGGTGGAAACCGGCGAGGAGCCGGAAGGTGTGCTCATCACCGCCGACGGCAAAACCGTATATGTGGCATCCGAAGCGGCCAACATAGTCCATGTCATCGACACCGAGAGCGCCGAAGTGGTGGCAGATATTCTGGTCGATACGCGGCCGCGCCGATTCGCCCTGAACCTGGACGAGACCGAGCTTTGGGTGTCCGCCGAACTCGCCGGCATCGTCGATATCATCGATACCGCAACCAACAAGATCATCGGTGATATCACCTTCCTGCCGACCGGATTTCGCAAGGAACAGGTAACCCCCGTCGATCTGCTGATCACCAAGGATGGCGCCACAGCCTATGTCGCCTTGGGCCGCGCCAACCATGTGGCCGTGGTCGATGTCATGAGCCGGGAAATTCTCGACTATATCCTCGTCGGCAAGCGCCCCTGGGGCCTCGCCCTGACGGCGGACGAGAAATTTCTTTGGGTCGCCAACGGATTATCCGACGACATCACCATCATCGATACCGAGTCTCTCAAGGCGATAAAATCGGTGCCGGTCGGCAAGGTGCCCTATGGAATTCTCATCGATGATCAATAGGCTGCTTATGGTCTTGATCGCCGTCATGGCCATGGCGGGTCCAGTGGCGGCAGTCGAGAAGACATCCTTTGCTATCGGATATCTCGAAATAGAGGGCGATGTGCGGTATGAAGCGCCGCGCGCCTATGCCGGCATCGACGTGCGCCCCAGGCAACGGCCTCTCGATGGCGCCGAGCTGTCCATCCGGGAGAGCAAAATCATTGGCCGGGCGCTGGGCCTAAAATTCTCGCTGGAGCGTGCTCATGCCGACACGGCTGCTGGGTTGGCGCAAGAGATGGGACGTCTGCACGACGATATGGGCATCAATTACTTTCTCGCCGATGCGGCAGCGGAGGTGCTGCCTATCCTCAGCGACTATGCCGGGGATCGCGATATTCTGCTGTTCAATTTGTCGGCGCCGGATGACACACTCAGGGCCGAAGCCTGCGCCGCCAACACCCTGCATGTGATTCCCAGCCGCGCCATGCTGGCCGACGCCATGGCGCAATTCCTGGTGGCGCGCCGCTGGGACGATATCCTCATTTTGCAGGGCGAGTTTCCCGAAGACGCGGCCCTCTCTCAGGCCTTTCAGGCGGCCGCGCAAAAATACGGATTGACCGTGTCCGGGGTGCGCGATTTCGTCATCGGTAGCGACCCCAGGGATCGGGAAAAGAACAATATCGCCCTGCTGACCACGGGGGTCGATTATGACGTCGTGTTCGTCGCCGATAGTCTCGGCCAGGTCGGACGCTACGTGCCCTACCAGACGACGGCGCCGAGGCCGGTGATCGGCAGCGAGGGGCTGGTCGCCGGTGCCTGGCACTGGGCCTGGGAGCGTCACGGCGCGCCGCAACTAAACCAGCGCTTCGAGCGCCGGATCGGGCGTCGCATGGAGGACCGGGACTGGGCGGCCTGGGTGGCGGTGAAAGCCATCGTCGAGGCCGTGGTGCGTACCGGCGTTGCCGATTTCTCGACGGTGGCGGCCTATCTGAAAGGCCCCATGTTGATCATCGACGGCTACAAGGGCGCGGCCATGAGTTTCCGGCCCTGGGATAATCAGCTTCGCCAGCCGCTGCTGATCCACACATACAACGCCGTAATCGAGCGCGCTCCCCTCGCAGGCTTCCTGCACGCCACCCAATATATGGACACCCTGGGCTACGACATGCCTGAGAACCGCTGCCGGTTCTGATTAGGAATCCGGCAACAGCAGGCGATGGCGGCATTCCCTGATCTGTCGAATAAATTCCCTGTTCTGCCTTTTGAATTCCCTGATCCGAGGTTTAGGGAATTTGACTGTAACCGACTGACAACATGCGGTAAATCTAAGCATGCCAGTACGCATTCCCTGTTATTTTGCAAAATTTCCCTGTAAATCGGGGGTTATCAGGGAAATCCACCAGAGACAGGTTCGCTCCTGACTGCGTCCACCACCACTCACTTTTAGCAAAAATACGCACCACAGTATGGGTCGGTAATTACGCCGTGATTTCCGTAGGTTACGCCCCTATCGGGCTGTTATCTGTGGCGTAGAGACGCGAGATTACCCGTATTAGGGCGCTATTATGCCAAGCGGGGTCTGTCAAATTAACTTGAGCTAGTGGATTGAGCGGAACAAAGGAGTCCGATTTGGGATTCCTATTTTCTCTGTTGTGTGCGATTCAATGTGATGCGCACAGGAATATCCTTCACCGTCTCCGCCGAAGATCGCTCTCGACTTGAGGCGGTTATTTTTCACCGGTCTTCGCCGCAGCAGCATGTCTGGCGCTGCCGCATAGTGCTTCTC
>JAYGED010000050.1:0-3593 GCA_046582565.1 Alphaproteobacteria bacterium | reverse complement strand
CTCGGCGGGCCAGCCCTGATCGTTAAGATAATCGACGATGCCGTGGCTATTGCCAATCAGATGATCGCATTGCCGGTAATTCTTGAGCTTGTAATAGCCGCCGAGCCGGGCGCAATGGACATACTCGCCAGGCGGGCAGGCGCGCGTCGCGCGGTTCATCCAGCTCAGCACCACATCAGGCTTGAAGCGCGCAATCTCCCGCCCGAGCTGCCGCCCCGAACGCAGGTCGAGCGGGCCGCCAAAGCGGGCCTCGGTAATCGGCACCCCGGCCTGGCGCAGACTATCGATCCGCGCCTTATCGGGGCGAACCACGGCATGCTGATCGAGGCCGGCGTGGGCCAAGGCGACCACCAGCCGGGTGAAAAAAGCTTCTGCGCCGCCATGCGGCGCGCCGGCCATGGTTTGCAGAACCCGCACCATCAATCCGTAGCACTTTCACAGCGCGCCCAAAGATCGCCAGCCGCCGCCTCAACCGCATCCACGGAAAGGCTGTCCATCAGGCTGTCGAGGGCGCGGTTACCGGGCGGGAAGAGTTCCTCATAGGGAATCGTCGTGCGAACCAGCGCCGTTTGCGCACCCCAGGGCGCGTAGATTTCATCCTGGCTTGGCCCGAACAGGCCGAGGGTCGGGGCGCCAGCGGCAGCGGCCATATGCATGAGCCCCGAGTCATTGCCGATAAACAGCGCGCAACGGCTCAGGCAGGCGGCGATGGTCGGCAGCTCCGCGGTGCCGACCAGATCGATGAGCCGGTCTCCAGCGAATGCATCGAGAACCGGCTGGGCAATGTCACGCTCGGCGGCGGCGCCAAAAACAGCGATCCGCGCGCCGGGCAGTATGCCGCTATCGGGCGCCGTCAAGCGCCGCGCGAGTTCGGAAAAGTTATCCGCCGGCCAAATTTTACCGGCCCAGTTCGCTGTCGGACCCAGGGCGAGAACCGGGTCGCCTTCGAGTATCAGGCGCGCGGCTTCGGTCTCGTGATGAGGGCCGGTCCAGAGAACCGGACTCGGCGGATCCGAGAGCTTAAGGGTCTTGGCCAAAGAATAGAGGCGATGGCGCCCGCCGGCCCGGCCCCGATAGACCCGGCGGCGGCGGGCGATAAGCAATTGTGCAATTATGGAGCTTCGAAGATCAACCACCATGCCCCAGCCCCAAGGCTGGCGGATGCAGTCCCACCACAGATCAAACCAATGACCGGCCCATTTTCGCTTGTTCATAACGATGATGCGCTCGACCCGGGGTGCGGCCGCAAACAGAGGCGCCGCCGCCGGGCCGCAGGCGACCGTGAAATAGGCGCGGGGATAACGCGCCATAAGATGATCGAGCAGGCCGCTCGACAGCACCGCATCGCCGATGCGGTTCGAGGTGATGAAAAGGATTTTCACTTGAACAGGGTCTCGAAATCAGCGGCGGCATCATCCCACGTGCGGCCGCGCTGATGGGCTCGGGCGTCCTCGCTGCGGCCTTTGAATACGCTGTCGTCGGTGAGCAGAAGCATGGCGCAATTGGCAAAAGCCTCATCGTCGGGAACCACAAAGCCGGTCTCGCCGTCACGGACTCGCTCAACGGCTGCGGCGGCGCGGCGGATCACGGCGGGCAACCCGACGGCCTGGGATTCCGCCAGGGTCGAGCAATAGAACTCGTCGCCGTGGCCCGGGTGGAGATGAACCCGGGCTTCGCGGTAGGCCGTTGCCATATCGGAATCGGCAAGGGGTTGGGCGATCACTACGCCCTTGTCCTTCAACGCCATGGCGCGATCAAACAGGGGGCGGAAAGACGCCGGCACCTCGCCGCCGAGACGACCGCGCGTCAGGGCCGCTGAAAAAACATGAAGCTGGGCGTTCTTGACCATCGGCTGTAAGGATTTCTCCCAGAGATCCAGCAGCCAGCCAAGGCCACGAAGCGGGTGAACCGTGGACAGCGCGCGGGGCGGCTGCGCCGGCGTCATCTCCTTGGCCTCGCGATAAAACCGGCCCACACCGGGCTTGATCGTCACCGCCCGGTTGGCCAGCTCGATCGGGCAGCCTATGTGATGTGTGGGCCCGTTGAAGACGAGGGGCGCTTTCGAGTGGCGGGCGAGTATTTCCCGGTTGGCGTCCTCTCTGATCGCCCCGGCCGGGCCGCCGAGCCAAAGGATGCGTTTGGCGGCTTCCGTGGGAAAATCGAGCAGCGTCGGCTTGCGGTGTGCAATCAGAACATCGCAGGTCTCGGGCGGAGGCGAGTCCCAAGACTGCCAGGGGACCCCCTCTGCCACGACGGGAAAGGCACAACGATTGATCACCCGCACCTTATGGCCGCGCCGTAGCAACGCCGCGGGAAGCCGGGCAAACGCCTTCTCGACGCCACCCAGGGGCTGGCTCGAAGGGCTGTAGCCGTCGAACGGGATCGAATCGTCAACCAGAAGAATGTCCATCGAGCGATGGTTATACGGAACTCAGGCGCAGACGCAATGTCTGCTTGGGTCGCCACGGCCCTTGCCGAATGCCGAGCAAAGCCCCAAGTTGCATGCCATGGATAAAGGTCACTATATCGCGCTTGAGGATCGAGGCCTGCTGGCCGTCTCCGGCCCGGACGCCCGAAGCTATCTCCAGCCGTTGGTCAGCAACGATATGGAGAAAGTTTCGGAGGCGAGCGCGATTTACGCCGCCCTGCTTACCCCCCAGGGTAAATTCCTCCACGATTTTTTCATAAGCGCGATTGGCGAGACCCTGCTGTTCGATTGCGAGGCCGCGCGCATCGACGATCTGGAGCGCCGCCTCACCTTCTACCGCCTGCGCGCCGATGCGAAGATCGAAAACTGGAGCGAGCGCTATCAGGTCTTCGCCCTGATCGGCGATGCTGTCAATTCCATCGCCGGCGGCGTTGTCTTTGCAGACCCCCGGCTCGACGCCATGGGCGCCCGCGCCATCCTGCCGCGCGATAACGCTTTTGCGACCCTCGAAGCCGCCGGGCTCTCGCCCGCCCCCGCTGTGGACTACGAGCGCTTGCGCCTACAACACGGCCTGCCCGACGGCAGCCGCGACATTCAGATTGAGAAGGGTTTCCTTCTGGAGAACGGCATCAACGATCTGCACGGCGTCGATTTCGAAAAAGGCTGCTACATCGGCCAGGAACTCACCGCCCGCACCAAGCATCGCGCCACCATCCGCAAGCGCCTGCTCCGGGTCGATATCGACGGCCCCCTGCCCCCACCCGGCACCCCAATCATGCTCGGCGACAAGCCGGCCGGTGAAATGCGCAGCGGCCTGGACAGCGTCGGCCTGGCCCTGCTGCGCCTGGAAATGATCGAGGAAGCCGCTGCATTGGGCGCGCCGCTAATCTGCGAAGACGCCACCCTGACCCCGGTAAAGCCGGACTGGGCGAGGTTCTAGTGGATTGAATCTAACACTTGGAACCCACGGTTTCTGGCTGCGATGATGTCGTCGGGGTTGGCGCTCCACATGAATGGCTTTGCCTCGGTATCGTTGTGTTCGGCGATGAAGCGGTTAATGGCGACTTGCAGATCGACGACGGAGTGAAACACGCCGTGCTTCAACCTTCGCCGCGTTAGTTTTGCGAAAAAGCCCTCCACCGCGTTGAGCCATGAGCTTGACGTC
>JAYGED010000297.1:0-9090 GCA_046582565.1 Alphaproteobacteria bacterium | reverse complement strand
TTCATAGCGTTACGGTTGATTTACGATTCACCTCGAGGTGATCCGAAAGCGGGAGATGGAAAGCTGGCCTATTCGCGACTTGCACTTGCGTTGGTGATGGTCCTCGCGGGCGTTCTGCATTTTGTCGCCACCGACACCTATGTCAGTATCATGCCAGCATATCTTCCCCTGCATCGGGAACTTGTCTATCTCAGCGGAATTTTTGAAATTCTATTCGGCCTGGGCCTGTTATGGCCGAAAACCAGGCAGGCATCCGGCGTCTGCCTGATTTTACTTTTCCTCGCTGTCTTGCCCGCCAACCTCAACATGGCGGTACAGAACATCCAGCCCGCCAGCTTTGAAATTCCGGCCGTCCTGTTATGGCTGCGGCTGCCGTTCCAGCTTGTCCTGATCTACTGGGCATGGCGGGTATCCCGCCCGGGGCCCCTTGGAGAGAAAGCTTCTGCTGCTCAGCACTAAGCGGACCTTCACGAATTGGTTCGACTCGCCAAGTTGTCGTAACGTCTTATTCCACAAGATTTCTCCAAGATAATGTCGGTTGGCGAGGAGAGGCATATGCCCAATACAGCCACAGTCCGGGAGCAACGCCGTCGTAAGACAAAGGCGCAACTGATTGACGAACTCGAAACGCTTGAAAAACGCTCCGCCGCAAACGAAGCACCCCATGGAAGCGGCTCGCCGGTATACGACTCCGACGACCGGCTCCTGCTGTGCAACAAGACATACCAGGACATCTGGGGCTACTCCGACAGCGAGGCGATGCTTGGCGTACATTGGGATGACCTCGACCGTCTCGACATCGAGCGGAGCACCGTCATCGGCGAAAGAGGCAATCGATCGAGATCCAATTCACCGACGGCCGCTGGGTGATGATCCGTGATCGCGAGACGGCGGCCGGCGGCAGCGTCAGCATCCAGACCGACATCACCGAACTCAAGCGGGCCGAGGAGCGGCTGATGCACCAGAAGGCGGTGCTCGAGGCGACGATGGAAAACATGGACCAGGGCATCAGCATGTTCGATGCCGACCTCAACGCCGTCGCCTTCAACTCCAAGTTCTTCTCGCTGCTCGACCTGCCCGACGACCGCTTCAGTATCGGCGATTCGATTGAGAAGTGGCTCCGCTTCAATGCCGAGCGCGGCGAATATGGTCCCGGAGATATCGAGGAGCAGGTGAGCGAGCGTGTCGAACTGGCCCGGCAGTTCGTGCCGCACCAATTCGAACGGGTGCGGCCGGACGGCCTCGTGTTGGAGGTCATCGGCAATCCTGTGGAGAGCGGCGGGTTCGTTACCACCTATACCGACATCACCGAGCGCAAGCGGTCCGAGGAGGCGCTTCGTAAGGTCCAAGAGCAAGCCGAAGAAGCGGAAGCACGCCTGATGGACGCCGTAGAGAACATCTCGGAGGGCTTCGTGCTGTATGACGCAGACGACCGGCTAGTGCTGTGCAACAAGACATTCCGGGACTTCTGGGGCTACTCCGACACCGAAGCAGCGCCCGGCGTCCATTGGCAAGAACTCGACCGCCTCGATGTCGAGCGAGGCAAAGTCGGTAGCGGGAGCGAGACCTACGAGCCGCGGCGCGTCGAATGGCGACAACAGAGGCAAAGGCCGGATGTCGGACGATTGTCCTTTATAGGCGTCGAGGTCCAGTTCACCGACGGCCGCTGGCTGTTGACCCGCGACCGCAAGACGGCCGCCGGCGGCAATGTCAGCATCCAGACCGATATCACCGAGCGCAAGCACGCCGAGGCGGCGCTCCTCAAGGCGAAGCGGCGGGCCGAGGAAGCCAGCACGCAGGTTGCCGAAAAGAATCAGATGCTGGAATCACTCTCCAACCAGCTCTCCAAATACCTCTCGCCGCAGGTCTACGCCTCGATCTTCTCGGGCGAACAATCAGTCGAGATCGCCTCCGAACGCAAGAAACTTACCGTCTTCTTCTCCGACATCGCCGATTTCGCAGGCACCACCGACAGCCTGGAGTCCGAAGAGCTGACCAACCTGCTGAATCATTATCTGACCGAGATGTCTAAGATCGCCCTCGACTATGGGGCGACCATCGACAAATAAGTCGGCGATTCCATCATCGCCTTCTTCGGCGATCCGGAAAGCCTGGGTGTCAAGGAGGATGCGAAAGCTTGCGTGAACATGGCCATCGCCATGCAACGGCGCCTGCGGGAACTCAAGTCCGAATGGCTGGAGATGGGATTGGAGCGGCCGTTCGAAGTGCGCATCGGCATTAACACGGGGTTCTGCACCGTCGGCAACTTCGGCAGCGAGGACCGCATGGACTACACGATTATCGGCAACCAGGTGAACCTCGCCGCCCGGCTCGAGGATCTCGCAGAGATCGGCGGCATCCTGATGGCCCATGAGACCCATTCGCTGGTCAAGGACGAAGTGTTCGCCGAAGAGGGCGACACCGTGACCGTCAAGGGCTTCGCCAAGCCAATTCGGACATACAGCGTTGTCGGCCTCTACAACGACTTGGCGGAGCAGGGAAGAATTATCCACACGGAACAGGACGGCGTTCGGATTTCGGTCGACTTGAATAAAGGCGACAAGGCGGACGCGATCCGGGCCATCGAGGATGTACTTTCTCAGCTGAAGAACTGAGCAGACCCGGAGCGATTCCTAAAGCGGACCGAACCGCAGTCTAGTTCTTAGCCTTGTCGACCAGGCGGCCTTCGGCGATCCAGGGCATCATGGCGCGGAGCTTCTCGCCGACGGCCTCCAGCTCATGCCCGGCGGCGCGCCGGCGCATGGCTTTGAAGCTCGCCTGATTGGCGTTGTTCTCAAGCACCCAATCGCGGGTGAAGCGTCCCGACTGGATGTCTTCCAGGACGGCCTTCATCTTGGCCCGGGTGGACTCGTCTATAATCCGGGGACCGCTGGTGTAATCGCCGTATTCCGCCGTGTTCGACACCGAATAGCGCATGTTGGCGATGCCGCCCTCATAGATCAGGTCGACGATCAATTTGACCTCATGGACGCATTCGAAATAGGCCATCTCCGGCGCATAGCCGGCTTCGACCAGGGTCTCAAAACCCATCTGGATGAGCGACGTCAGCCCGCCGCAGAGCACCACCTGCTCGCCGAACAGGTCGGTCTCGCATTCTTCCTGAAAGGTCGTCTCGATGATCCCGGCGCGGCCGCCACCGATAGCCGCTGCATAGGCCAGTCCGATTTCGTGGGCGCTGCCGGTGGCGTCCTGGTTGACCGCGAGCAGACAGGGCACCCCGGCGCCGCGCGCATATTCAGCGCGAACCGTATGGCCCGGCCCCTTCGGCGCGACCATGAAGACATCAAGATCGGGGCGCGGCGTGATCAGTTTGAAATGAATCGCAAGGCCGTGCGCGAAGGCAATCGCCGCGCCCTCATTGAGATTGTCGAGAAGGTCGGCCTGATACAGTGCGCTCTGCAATTCATCGGGCGCCAGCACCATGACCACATCGGCCCATTTGGCAGCCTCGTCCGGCGTCATCACCGTGAAGCCCGCGCCTTCGGCTTTGGGCTTGCTGGCGGATCCTTTACGCAACGCCACGACCACATCGTTGACCCCGCTGTCGCGCAGGTTCATGGCATGAGCGTGACCCTGGCTGCCGTAGCCGACGATGACCACTTTTTTGCCCTTGATCAAATTCAGATCGGCATCGCGATCATAATAGACGCGCATGATAGTAACTCCTTGTTTTCTGGCCTTGTTTTTACTTACCTAAAAGGTCTCAGAATGTTTCGCTGCCGCGCGAAATGGCAACAACGCCGGTGCGGGATATGTCGGTCAGGCCCAAGGGCGCCATCAGATTGACGAAGGCATTGAGCTTTTCAGAGTTTCCCGTCACCTCGAAAACGAATGATTCATTTGTGCTGTCCACCGCGCGGGCACGGAAAATATCGGCGACGCGCAAGGCTTCGACCCGCTTATCACCCTTACCGACCACTTTGATCAGCATGAGCTCGCGCTCCACATGGGGGCCTTCGACGGTCAGGTCGGTGACCTTATGGACCGGCACCAGGCGGTCGAGCTGCGCCTTGATCTGCGCAATGACCGCCGGTGTTCCCCTGGTCACAACGGTGATCCGCGATTGGTGCGTCTTGGGAGAAACCTCGGCGACGGTCAGGCTGTCGATGTTGTAGCCGCGCCCCGCAAACAGGCCGATGACACGGGCCAAAACACCGGCCTCGTTGTCGACCAGAACACCGATGGTATGGCTTTCCTCTCTCACCTCGACGCCCGCGCCGGTATCGTAGACGCTGCCTTTTTCCTTCGCGCCGCTCATAACGTCACCATGGTTTTCGTGGACTTATCCTCATCGTCGGGGCCGAGCTTCATTTCGTAATGAGCCGCTCCCGAGGGGATCATGGGGTAAACATTCTCTTCGGGGTCGACGATAATATCGGCGATCACCGCCTTGTCGGAAGCGATCATCTCGGCAAACAGGCTGTCGAGTTCATCAGGCTTGGTCGCGCGCATACCGACGGCGCCGAAGGATTCGGCGAGCATCACAAAGTCAGGCAGCGAGTCCATATAGCTCTCGGCGTAACGGCCGCCGTGGAAGAACTCCTGCCACTGGCGCACCATGCCCATGTAGTGGTTGTTCAGGATGACCACCTTAACCGGCAGCCGGTGCTGGGCAAGGGTCGACATCTCCTGAATGTTCATTAGGATCGAAGCCTCGCCGGCGATGTCGATGACCAGGGCGTCGGGATGGGCCATTTGCACGCCCATTGCCGCCGGCAAGCCATAACCCATGGTGCCGAGTCCGCCCGAAGTCATCCAATGATGGGGCTTCTCGAACTTGAGATGCTGGGCCGCCCACATCTGATGCTGGCCGACTTCGGTGGTGTAGTAAGTTTCCCGACCCTTGGTCGCCGCCTGGAGTCGCTCCAGGGCGTACTGGGGCTTGATGATCGACTTTGAATTGCTATAGGCTAGGCTGTCCTTCTTGCGCCATTTGGCTATCTGCTTCCACCAGGGATCGAGCAGCTTAGCGTCGCGCCCGTGAACCTTGGCCTTCCACAGCTTGGTCAAGTCCTCGAGCACATAGCCGACATCGCCGACCACGGGGATATCGATCATCACATTCTTGTTTATCGATGAGGGATCGATATCGATATGAATCTTTTTCGAGCCCTGGGAAAAGGCGTCGAGACGGCCGGTTATGCGGTCGTCGAAGCGCGCGCCGACGGCGACCATCACGTCGCATTCAGCCATCGCCATGTTGGCTTCATAGGTGCCGTGCATGCCCAGCATGCCGAGGAACTGCTTGTCGGATGCCGGGTAGGCGCCGAGTGCCATCAGGGTCAGGGTCACCGGTGAGCCCGTCAAGCGGGCGAAATTGGTCAACAGCTGGGAGGCCGCGACGCCGGCGTTGATCACCCCGCCGCCGGCATAGATCAAGGGCCGCTTGGCGGTAGCCAGTAGAGCGACGGCCTCTTCGATCCGCGCCGGGTCGGCCTTGACCTGGGGATTGTAGGACGGATGGCGGATATGGCCGTTGCTTTGATAGGCGCAGCTGGCGAGAACCACGTCCTTGGGCAGATCGACAACGACCGGCCCCGGGCGGCCGGTGCGCGCCACGTAGAAAGCCTCATGAACCGAACGGCCCAGGTCTTCGACATGCCGCACCAGATAGCTGTGCTTGGTGCAGGGCCGGGTGATGCCGATGGTGTCGGCTTCCTGGAATGCATCGTTGCCGATTAAGTGGGTCGGCACCTGGCCGGTCAGGCAGACAATCGGAATGCTGTCCATCATGGCGTCGGTCAGGCCGGTAACGCAGTTGGTGGCGCCGGGACCCGAGGTCACCAGAACAACGCCGACCTTGCCGGTCGAACGCGCATAGCCTTCGGCCGCGTGAACCGCAGCCTGTTCATGGCGAACCAAAACATGACGCAACTCATTCTGCTTGTAGATCGCGTCATAGATCGGAAGTACAGCGCCGCCGGGATAACCAAATACGATGTCGACGCCTTGGTCGACCAAAGCTTTCAGTAATATTTCGGCGCCTGTCATTTCCTTCGCGGCCACAATGCGGTTCCTTCTGTTGCGCTGCATTAAAACGATACTCGCTCCCGCTTCGGGCGCGAGTCCTCGCGAGCGCCTCAAAAGAGGCGTCCGCGAAAGCCCCGCAAACTAGTGGTTGGCTAATGTTCGGTCAATAGAAACCGGCGGATTTCCTCGATAGCGGCTTGTTTTAAATCCTCGGAATATTGCGCCTCGTAAACCACGGCCCCGGGCAATTGATGACGCAACCAGGTGGCCTGGCGCTTGGCGTAGTTCCGCGTCGCCTGTTGCGCCGCAGCAATCGCCTGCTCAAGGCTCAGCTCTGCGGCGAGATGACGGCGCAACTCCGGCACGCCCAGGGCCTTCATGACCGGCAGCCCGGGGTCGAGATCGAGAGCCGCCAAGTCACTCACCTCGGCCAACGCGCCGGCCTCGATCATCGCCGCGAATCGCCCATCGCAGGCGGCGTAGAGCGGCGCCCGGGGCGGCGCCAGGGTCAGGGTGAGAAACGGCGGGGCGAGAGCATCGGCGGCGGTGGGGGCCACGCGCTGCCACGCGGCCAGGGAACGGCCGGTCGCCTCAAAGACCTCGAAGGCGCGGATCATGCGCTGGCTGTCGCCGGGCGCCAGGCGCTCGGCCATCTCCGGATCGAGCGCCGCCAGCTCGGCATGGAACGCGGGGCCGCCCAGGCTGGCGTGACGTTCTCGGGTGCTACGGCGCACGGCGGCGGGAATATCGGGAATGGGGGCCAGCCCCTCGATCAGCGCGCGAATGTAGAGGCCCGTTCCGCCGGTAACGATGGGCAGGCAGCCGGCCTCATGGGCCGCCGTGATCTCGACCAGGGCCAGGGACCGCCAGCGTGCCGCCGAGCAGGCCTCATCCGCCGGGATCACCCCATAGAGCCGATGCGGCACGCGCGCCTCAAGGGCGGCATCCGGGCGGTTGGTCAAAATTCGAAGCGCATCATAGACTTGCATGCTGTCCGCATTGATGACCACGCCGTCGAACGCCTCGGCAAGCGCCAGAGCCAGCGCCGACTTGCCGCTCGCCGTCGGTCCGGCGACGATCACCACGACGCGGCTTGCCGTATCCCGGCGAACTCCGTACCCTCCGCTCATGACCTCTGTCCTGACACTTATCGCCAACCCCTGCTCGCGCGACCTCGACGATAGCATGATCGAAGCGGCGCGGGACGCCCTTGGCGTGGACGACGGACAGGTTACACGGCTGGCGCCGCGCATAGCCTGCGATATAACTTTTTCCCATGGCGACATCGCCGACGCCGAGGCGAGCCTGGGTGAGCGGCTCAACGGCGCCGCCGTGGATATGATTGTTCAACCGGCCCATGAGCGGCGCAAGACCCTGTTGGTCGCCGATATGGAATCGACCGTCATCGCCAATGAATTCGTCGATGAGCTGGCGGCGCTTGCCGGGGTCGGCGAGCGGGTCGCGGCGATCACCGCGCGCACCATCGCCGGCGAAATTGATTTCGCGGCGGCGCTGACGATGCGCGTCGCCATGCTGGCGGGCCTCTCGGTTTCAGCCCTCGATCAAGTCTATGACAATCTCACGGTGATGCCCGGCGCCCGCGCCCTGATCGCCACCATGACCGCCCATGGCGCCCATACGGCGCTGGTCTCGGGCGGTTTCACCTGCTTCACCGGGCGGGTGAGCGCCGCGTTGGGATTTAACTCCCACAGCGCCAACGTCCTGGAGGTAGCGGCCCATCACCTCACCGGCAAGCTGATCCCGCCGATCATCGACCGCGCCGGTAAGCGCAACCGGCTCGACGCGCTTTGTAGCGACCTCGGCATGACCCGCGAACAGACCATGTCGGTGGGCGACGGCGCCAACGATATCGACATGCTGCAAGCCGCCGGCATGGGCGTCGCCTACCGGGCCAAGCCCGCTGCCGCAAAGGCGGCCCGCGCCCGCATCAACCACGGCGACCTCACCGCTCTGTTGTACATCCAGGGCTATCATGCCCGCGATTTTAGCGGCGTTTAAAGCAGCAGATCAAACGCCACCAGGTCGCCAAGGCTGACGCCGAGCAAGGTCACGCTGTCGTCGGCATCGAGCTGGATCAGCGTATCGCTGCCTGTCTGGCTGGCGGCACTGATCACATCGGCGAACGTGGCGAAGCCGAAGGCCGTAATGTCGAGCTTGTCATCGGTGCCCGCTCCAGCAACGAAGTCCGTCACCGTGTCGTCACCGCTGCCGTCGATAAAAATGAACGTGTCGTTGCCGCCAGAGCCTGTCAGGGTGTCGTTGCCCGCGCGGCCGTCGATCGTATCGTCGCCCAGGCCGGTGGTCAGGGTATCGCTGGCTCCGCCGCCGATGACAGTGATCGAACTGAAAGCAGTCTGATCGCTAGAAACGGTTGTCAGGGAAGCCGATGTGTCCGCCGCAACGCCCTCGGATAAATTCGTCAGGAAGATCGTCGTTGAATCATCCAATCGCACTATGGACTCATCAGAGTTCGAAAACCCCAGCAGCAGCTGCGCATCGGTGAATCCGGAGCCCAGCCAAAACGCCTTCCCGGGCGCGTCCGACGCGCGGCCGAGCCCATTCACATAAAGGTTCTCAACGAAGGCTGAGCGGTCCGTAGTCGCGCCAAACCGGTCAATAAATTCCTGCGATCCGGTAAGACTTTGGGCAATTGTTTCGATCGGTGTGCCGCCACTTAGCAAGGTGACCGCGCTATTCAATTCGCTATCACCGACTTGCCGGCCAAAGGCGACCTCATACAAACGAACGATGGGGTCAACCAGGCTGGAGGCTTCCGAATATGCGACAAACGAATCGCGGATTGCGTCGAGGGATATTCCGTCGTTGAACTGCGCTTCCCAGAAGCTAAGACCCGACGCATCCGCGGCCCGGCGGAGAATAGTCAGGTACATGTTGTTGATCGCGTGGGCGGCGGTCTGCCCGCTACTCAATGTCGGCATGGCATGCTCCCGTATCCAGATGCTGACCCATGACACGGATGATGCCGCTCTGCGGGGGTCTTGTCAAAACCAGCTAGTGGATTGAATCTAACACTTGGAACCCACGGTTTCTGGCTGCGATGATGTCGTCGGGGTTGGC
>JAYGED010000214.1:0-8978 GCA_046582565.1 Alphaproteobacteria bacterium | reverse complement strand
CCGCTATGGCCGGTGAAGGACCCCCGATGGGGGATGACCCGTCCGCTATGGCCGGTGAAGGACCCCCGATGGGGGGTGACCCGTCCGCTATGGCCGGTGAAGGACCCCCGATGGGGGGTGACCCGTCCGCTATGGCCGGTGAAGGACCCCCGATGGGGGGTGACCCGTCCGCTATGGCCGGTGAAGGCGGCCTCGGTGCCGCATTAGACGCCGCCATTGGACAGGGCGCCGGAGGCGACGCGCCGCCGCCCGGTCCAGCCGCGCCCGCTCCGGCCGACGTGGCCCTGGATCAGGCAACCACACAGGCTCAAGCGTCGACCACGCCGCCCCCGGCGGAGAGCGGGGACGACCAGCCGGCCGACCTCACGGTGGCCGACGAGGCGGAAACGCCCGAGGAAGACGCCGACACGGACGACGCCACGGATGTAGGTTGATCGAGAACGAGCCTTGATTCTTTCCCGGCGGCGCCCCCCCCCAGAGGCGCCGCCGTGAGGATCGCAGAAACAGAGCCGCGAAGGCATCATCAAAGCTGGGCGCTGGCTGATCGACGCAAAGGATCAGTTCCAACATTGCGAATTGGAGCTGAGGGCGAGAATCGGGGTGCCGTCCGGCGCCGGCTTGCCTTTGGCTATAGGCCATTTGCACGTGAGGCTGTACAGCGGAATGGAACTGATCCCCCCTTCGCTCTCGAAGGGGGGATAGTTTCGTGCGTGCCTTACTCGCCCAACTTGCGGAAGGTGGTCGCTTGGCCGCGATCGTCGCGCGGGAAGGCAACATCGGACGCGCCACGCTGCTCCGCAACTGTGACCTCTCGCCGCACGCCATTCGACGCGGCGGTTCCGACCTTTCTGGAGTTCCGCGCCGGGGCGGCATTCGTCTTTTGACGCTATCGTCGGCGAGATTTTATGGGTAAGTTGCACGGGAAAGTGGGCTGGCCGTGCTGTAGGGCAGGCGTCTTGAAGCGGGTGGCAAAGGATTGTTGATGGGTTGCGGACGTTTGAGGGCATGGGGGTTTACGGTCGGCGCGAAGGATTCGATCACGCACAATCTTGTTGCGGGCGTTGGCGGGTGGATCGCTGGCCTCGGCGTTTTCCTATACGCGTTGCTCGCCCAGGGTCAGACACTCAACGATACATTAATCAGCGCCTATAATACGAATCCGACGTTGCAGGCCCAGCGGGCAAAGCTGCGCTCGGTCGACGAAGGCGTGCCCCAGGCGTTGTCCAACTGGCGTCCGACCGTGACCTTCACGGGACAGGTAGGACGCAACCGGATCGACAGCCAAAGCGGGACCTCCACCACGCGCGAACTGCGCAAACCGGAAACCTACAATCTGACGGTTAGGCAGCCGCTGTTCCGCGGCGGAAGAACGTTGGCCGATACCAGTCGCGCGAAGAACGAGGTGCTAGCGGAGCGCTCGCGGCTCGCCGCCACCGAGCAGGGCGTGCTGCTCGCCGCGGCGACGGCTCACATGGACGTGGTGCGCGATCAAGCTGTGGTCAGGCTTACGACCAACAACGTACAGGTCCTGCGCCAGCAGCTTGAAGCGACGCGAGAAAGATTCTTGGTCGGTGAGCTGACGCGGACCGACGTGTCGCAGGCAGAGGCCCGCCTAGCGCGTGCCAAGGCGGATCGCATCCAGGCCGAGGGTGGCCTCGAAGCCTCGCGCGCCACTTACCAGCAGGTGGTGGGCGTAGCGGTGGGCGAGCTGGCGCCGCCGCTGGTCGAAGGCTTGCCGCCAAATTTGGACGAGGCACTCGGCATCGCGGCGGCGCAAAATTTCGATGTCGTCGCCGCGCGGTTTGCCGAGAAGGCGGCGCGCGATACGGTCAATCTGGTCGAGGGTGAGCGGCTGCCGAAAATCAGCGTCACGGGCGAGATCGAGCTGGAGAACTCGATTACGGCCGCAGATTCTACGCGCGAGAACCTATCGGTCATCGTCACGTTAACGATACCGCTCTATCAGGCCGGATCGGTTTCCTCGCGGGTTCGGGAGGCCAAGCAAATCGTCAGCCAACGCCGGATCGAGATCGAGGCGGCGCGGCGAGTGGCCGCGGAGTCGGCAAAAATCGCGTGGGGGGCGCTGATGACGGCGCGCGCTCGCATCCAAGCATTCAGCATCGAAATTCGCTCCAATAAGATCGCGCTTGAGGGCGTGCGGCAGGGGGCAATGGTTGGTGCGCGCACGGTGCTCGACGTGCTCGATGCCGAGCAGGAACTCCTTAACGCCCAAGTCAATTTGGTGCGGGCGCAACGTGATGAGTTCGTTGCCGCGAATCAGCTCTTGGTGTCGGTCGGCCGGCTGACCGCGCGGCACCTCGGACTACCGATGGATTATTACGACGAAGTCGAACACTATAAGAAGGTTCTCTATAAGGTTTATGATCTTGGCGAGGATCTTGCCGACTGATTGGTTTCGGGTTTTGGCTCGATTGAGTGGTTCACTTTTGTGTTAGGCTCCGGACTCATATCCAGTAGCTGTCAACGGCGGAGTAAATCCAGTCCAAACGGCGGAGTAAATCCAGTCCACTTGATTTGAAGCAACACCTTGCGTTGCGGGTTGTCCCGGTAGTCCACAGGAGGGCCCCGCGCTGCTTCGTGTAGCGCTTGCGTTATGTCTCAATGGGTTAGGGGTTGTTTGCAAACCAAGCGATGCCTCCGATTCTTCCCCAACTCAAAGCAGGATGGCGGAAGTCGAAACGGTGACAGATATCCTCAATGTAAACTGGATCTCAAAGGGAAGGCCCCGCCTGGGGAGGGCGGGGCCTGTACTTAGGGGCTTCTCTTATACGAGAACAGGGGAATATTCTGAATGACTCTATCGTAGTCCACCAATCATAACCAAATGATTAATACATCGTCCAAGGTATGATCTCCTCTGAACGGGTCAAAACTTTCAAGTGCAATGCGGGAGGCTGTCCACGTATATGAAAAATTCCTCAAAACTGACAGATGACGACTTAAAGGAGCTTGATGAGATTCTTGACCGTAAAGATGGTGGGAAAATACCAAACACGGAAGCTCTTGATGGGTTCTTTGCTGCACTGGCGTGTTGCCCAGATCTCGTCTTACCGAGTGAGTATATGCCGGTCATTCAGGGTGGTGAGACTGAAGACGGTGATCTGGTTTTTGAAGGCATGGATGAGGCCCAGCGATTTATGGAACTTGTCAACCGGCACTGGAACCATGTGAATGCTCAATTACATGAAGACGAGGTTTACCTACCGCTGGTCCATGAAAACGAGAAGGGTGAATATAGCGGCAACGATTGGGCCAACGGCTTTATATGCGGAACGCATGTGCGCTTCGATATCTGGTCCGACCTTCTTGATGACGATGAACATGGAGGCCCCATGGTAGCGATCATGGCTTTGGCCTATGAAAATCATCCTGATCCAGACATGCGTCCTTTCAATGAACCCGTCGATGATAAAAAACGCGATGAACTCATCGTTTCTTCGGCAGCGGGTGTTATGCAGATGCATGCCTATTTCCTCAGCCAACGGGGAGATTACATGCCAAAAACAGGGACATTTATTCGCCAAGAGAGAAAGGTTGGGAGAAACGAACCCTGCCCTTGCGGCTCGGGTAAAAAATTTAAGAAATGCTGCGGAAATGGACCAACGCTACATTGATTATCTGATGGATGAATTATGATCCTGTCATAGGCGGCAAAGCGTTTTCAGTGCATTTTCTGTGGGAAGCCAAATGCTGGTCTCTGCGCATCCCATTCCACCGAGGTAGGCTGCCATGAAAGCCGACGACATGCTCGACAAAGGCGACCTAGATGGTGCAGCAGTGTGGCGGCTAGGGTTCGGTAGCCATTCGGACAGCCAATACAACTGAAACCCGCAGAATTCTTAGCCTTTGGAACCGTGCTCCAAGGGCAATTTCTTGCGCTACTGGCCCCCTGTTGGCCCCCTATCACATAAAATCTGGAACGCTATTTTATGAATTTTTAAGCAACCTATTGAAAAGAAGGCCGGAACCAAAAGGTTCCGGCCCAATCTAACAGGGAGGCTTCACGTCTGGGAGACGTAGGGTCCGAAGACCCTTGTTCCGGGTATTGCGACCGGAACGATCAACACTGAACAGGGGGCTATTCAGTGAGGGGCGGTGCATGCATATTGCGATGCAGCACCGCGTCATGAACAAATAATTAGCTATTGCAGTGCAGCATTTCCAGTGACACAAAGGCAAGGCAGCTATGCGTCAGGCGCATGGCTAGCTTAATTGCTTTTAGAACTTGGTTTGTTTGACCTTTTCCAGCAGAAAATCGCGAAATACACCAATTCTTTTCGAATTTCGCAACTCTTCGGGATAGACAAAATAGGTCTCGATTGACGGCCCGTCCGTATCGGGCAGCACCCGCACCGCCTTGGAGTCGGGCTTTATAATGTAATCGGGCAGGGCGGCGATGCCGATGCCGCTTTCCACCGCGCGCAACATGCCCAGCGTGTTGTTGACCTTGAAGATGGGCCTCCGGTTGTCCTGCTTGCCCGACCCTCTGTTGAGCAGCCAGCCCGGATTGGTGACCCGCGCCAGGGGGCCGTCGGAATAAACAATCAGCCGGTGATCGTCGAGTTCATCGGTGGTCATCGGCATGCCCCATTTCTCGATGTAATCGGCCGAGGCATAGGCATGGAGATGGACGCTCAACAGATGGCGCTGCACCAGGTCGGGCTGGGTCGGCATGCGCATGCGGATGGCGACATCGGCCTCGCGCATGCCGAGGTCGAGCTCGCGGTCCTCGCAGATCAGGGTCATGGATATCTCGGGATAGAGATCGAGAAATTCCGATATATGCGGGGTTAGCCACAGGGTGCTGAAGCCGACCGTCGCGGTCACCACGAGGGGGCCCTTGGGCCGCTCCTTGCTGTCGGCCAGGATGGCTTCGGTCATCGACAGCTTGGCGAAGACTTCCTGGGCCGTGCGATGGAGCAACTCGCCCTGCTCGGTGAGGATCAGGCCCCGCGCATGGCGGTGAAACAGCGGCACATGGAGGGTTTCCTCGAGCGCGCTGATCTGGCGGCTGACCGCCGACTGGCTGAGGTTCAGGGCCTTCCCCGCATGGGTGAAGCTGCCCGCCTCGGCGACTGCATGGAAGATGCGAAGCTTGTCCCAATCCATAATTAATTACCGGCCATGATTATACTCTGGCCATGATTAACGACCGGCCATAATTATTCGGCGGCCGCCGCCTCGGTGGCTGCATGCTCGGCGAGGAACTTCTCGGCCTCAAGTGCTGCCATGCAGCCCATGCCGGCGGCGGTCACCGCCTGGCGATAGATCTTGTCCTTGACGTCGCCGGCGGCAAACACGCCGGCGATGGCGGTCGCCGTCGAATCGGGCACTGTGACCAGATAGCCGTCCTCGTCGCGCTCAAGCTTATCCGCGAAAAGCTCGGTGGAGGGATCGTGGCCGATGGCGATGAAAACCCCGTCGGCCTCAATCTCGCTGGAGGCTCCGGTCGCGCTGTCAACCAGGCGCGCGCCGGTCACCCCGAAGGGATCTTCCACGCCGAGGATTTCGTCGATCCGGCTGTTCCAGGCGATGCTGATCTTGGGGTTGGCGAACAGGCGGTCCTGCAGGATTTTTGCGGCGCGCAACTCATCGCGGCGATGAACCAGGGTGACATGAGAGGCGAAGTTGGTCAGAAAGATGGCCTCTTCCACGGCGGTGTTGCCGCCGCCGACCACGATCACCCGCTTGTCTCGGAAGAAGAAGCCGTCGCAGGTGGCGCAGGCTGAGACGCCGAAGCCCATGAAGCGTTGCTCCGACCCCAGGCCGAGCCAGCGCGCCTGGGCGCCGGTGCAGATAATCAGGCTGTCGCCGGTGTAGATATCGCCCGAGTCGCCGGCGGCGCGAAACGGCCGTTGCGCGAGATCGACCTCGATGATGGTGTCGGTGACAATCTGCGTGCCCACATGGCGCGCCTGGGCCTCCATCTGCTCCATCAGCCAGGGTCCCTGGATAACATCGGCGAAGCCCGGGAAATTTTCGACTTCCGTGGTAATCGTCAGCTGCCCGCCGGGTTGCAGGCCTTGGATCAGACGCGGCGCCAGATTGGCGCGCGCCGCATAGATCGCGGCAGTATAGCCTGCGGAGCCCGAACCGATAATGAGAACGCGGGAATGATGGGTGGTGGTCATGATGGAGATTCCAAAAAATTCTAACCCAAGAGCAAATTATCAAGCCGCCCGCTGGCCGCAAGTCTACATGAAACTCACCCGATAGCCATGCGGGCGCGTATTTCGTCAGCGACCCGTGCGGTCTCATCGGGGGCCTCGTATGTCCAGTCCTCGATTACGCCCCTGAAGGGCCTTGTGCAACCGGCTTGACGCAGATCGTGGTGAAAACGGTCTAATTTCGGCGTCCCACCGGGCAGATCGAAGACATGAACCGGTTTGCCCGTGGCGATGGCTTCCGAGGCCATGGCCACCGAGTCGCTGGTCACCACGATGGCGTCGGCCAGGGCGAGATAGCCGAAATAGGGGTTCTCGCCACGGGAGGTCTCGCCATGGGGGTTCTTGTCACTGGCGTCCCAGAAAACCGTGGTGGCGTCTTCGAGCTTGGCGCGCAATGCCCGTGTGCTGGCCTCGCCGGTGCGCCGCGAGGCCGTCACCATGAGCCCGGCGTTGAGCGCGTTGAGGCGAGTGCCGAGATCGGCCGCGACCGTTGCAGTCAAACGGTGATGCTTGCTTGAGCCGCCGATCAGCACAGCGACGCGGGGGTGGGGCAGGCGCTCAACGGTAGCGGCGAATTGATCCGCCGCCGCCGCCAGCCGCGCCGGGGTTATACGATTGAGAGCGCCCAGGGTGGCGATGACGTTATCGCCCCGGAGGTTGTCGTGGCGCGGCGCGGCGACGAGATCGAAACGCTGCGTGGGTACCCGTGGATCGAGAAGCTGGACCGTGAAGCAGCGCCCCGCCGCCGCCCGGCGAATGGCCATGGCGGGGGCCACGGAAGCGCGCCCGCAGGCAATCAGCAGATCGGGCCAGGGGGCGCGCAAGTCATCGCCGCCCGCATTGAGCGCGTTAAACCGTAAAGCAGGCGGCAGCCACGACCAGGGCGGGCGTGGCTGGATGCGTTTCACCGATGGTTCGAGACCGATGGCCTCGGCGAGACCGATACAGGGATTTTCATTGCCGGCGTTGCCGTCGCTCAAAGTCCAACAGCTTTTGCCGGAAGAGTCCGTCAACCGTATCGTACCGAGACGACCTCATAGCTTTTACCGCCGCTCGGCGTTGGCACGTCGACGCTGTCGCCTTCGAATTTGCCGATCAGGGCGCGGGCCAGGGGCGAGGTCACCGACAACAGCCCTTTGGTGACGTCGGATTCATCGACGCCGACGATCTGGAAGGTCGACTCCTCATCGGTGTCCTCGTCGGCGAGCAGCACCGTGGCGCCGAACTTGATGTCGTCGCCGGTGAGTTCCTTGATGTCGATGACCTGGGCGCGGCTGATCTTGTCCTCGATCTCGCGAACCCGGCCCTCGATGAAGGATTGCTTCTCTTTCGCGGCATGGTATTCAGCATTTTCGCTGAGATCGCCATGCTCACGCGCCGTGGCAATCGCCGAGATGATCGCCGGCCGCTCTACATTTTTTAGCTGTTTGACTTCTTCCTGGAGCTGAACATAGCCCAGGTTGGTCATTGGTACTTTATCCATGACACGAATTCCAAATTTCTCACCCGGCCGTCACCGACGCGCCTTTTCCATGAAATTACCATAGGACTGTAGGGGGGCGACATCAAGACTATCGGCGGCCAAGGCGGCGATCGCCTGAACCATGGCGCGGCAGCCCGACACCGTGGTGTGATAGGGGATGTGATGGACCAGGGTGGCGCGCCTCAGGCTGAAGCTGTCGGCAATCGCCTGAGCGCCTTCGGTGGTGTTGAAGACGAGCTGAATATTGCCGTTCGTCATGGCGTCGACGCAATGAGGACTGCCGTCGGCGACCTTGTTGACCGCCTCGATGGCAAGCCCTTCACCGGCCAGGTAATCAGCGGTGCCACGGGTCGCCATAAGGCTGAAACCCAGATCGATCAGTTTTTTGCCAAGCTCAACCATGGCCGGCTTGTCGCGGTCCCTGACCGAAATAAATACCCGCCCGCCATCGGGCATGATCGCGCCGCTGCCGAGCTGCGACTTGGCGAAGGCGCGGCCGAAGTCCCGATCCAGCCCCATGACCTCGCCGGTCGATTTCATTTCAGGCCCAAGGATAAGATCGACCCCGGGAAAGCGGGCGAAGGGGAATACGGCTTCCTTGACCGCTATATGGTCGTAGTAATGAACCTCGGTATCGAAATCCGCAATTTTCTCGCCGGCCATGACCCGCGCCGCGATCTTGGCGATGGGAACACCGATGGTCTTGGCGACGAAGGGCACCGTGCGGCTGGCGCGGGGATTGACCTCCAGCACATAGATATCGCTCCCCTTGACGGCGAACTGCACATTCATCAGCCCGATCACGCCGAGCCCGCGCGCCAGGGCGTCGGCCTGGAGGTTGACCTCATCGAGGATGTCGCGGCCCAGACTATAGGGCGGCAGGGAACAGGCCGAGTCGCCGGAATGTACGCCGGCTTCCTCGATATGCTCCAGGATGCCAGCCACGAAGACGTCCTCGCCGTCGGCCACCGCATCGACGTCGAGTTCGATGGCGTCATCGAGATAGTCGTCGATCAGCACCGGGTTTTCGCCCGCCAGGGCGAGGGCGACCGAGACATATTTGACCAGCGCCTCGTGGTCATGGACGATCTCCATGGCGCGCCCGCCGAGCACATAGGAGGGCCGCACCACCAGCGGATAGCCGATCCGCGCGGCGATCACCTCGGCTTCGGCGACCGAGCTGCAGGTGCCGTTCTCCGGCTGACGCAGACCCAGCCTGGCCAGCAGCTTCTGGAAGCGCTCGCGGTCCTCGGCCAGGTCGATGGCGTCGGGGCTGGTGCCGATGATCGGAATGCCGGCGGCCTCCA